>CAZVFR010000086.1:0-7198 GCA_964626505.1 uncultured Methylococcaceae bacterium | reverse complement strand
ATACGTATTGCGATTCTTCCGGCGGTATTGAGGCTGGCGCGCAGGTCCAACAAGCTGACTACGTGGTCGGTAAAGTGCTTAGCGTGGTGCCGGAATTCAAGGGTGTGATACCCCGATTCAAAATCGAAATGGGTATTGATCGGCAGTGGATAATTCCAGATAACAGTAAACTTGTGATTGGCGCGGCGGGTCTGCTTCAAGGCAATGTGCTTAAGTTGATTCCAGGGAGTACTGAAACTACGCACGCGTTACAAGCGGATAGCCTGATCGGTTGCGAAAAAGAAGCCGACATCGTCGCGCGCATGACTTCGATAATGGATCAGACTGTCGCGCCCATCCTGGAAAGCGTGCGTAAGCAGATCCAAGCGCTGGAAGGTTTGATGGTCACGACTGACGGCGGAACAGGAAGTCAACAGACCATAGCCGGTATTCTAGAGAATCTTAGGGCGATCAGTCAGGATTTAAAGTCTCAAATGAATGCAATCAGCCCCGGGCAGGTTGGCGCAATCGTCAGTTCCGCAAAATCCGCGGCGCACAACGTGGAGCGAATTACCGATACCTTGAGGCAAAGTACTCAGGAAATCGACAAGACGGTAAAGAATTTCGGCGCATTGGCCGAACGATTGAACGCGATAGTCGAAAAAAACGATCCGAAAATCGAACGTTCGTTGTCAGATACGCAATTTATGTTGCAGGAATTAGCCAACGCGATGACGCCTATCCTAAACAACTTGGACCAAACGACGCGTAACCTAAATGAGTTATCCACTGATTTGAGGGACAATCCAGCCGTGGTGTTATGGGGCCGCAAAAAAACCGGTGATGCGGAGGGGATTGAACCATGAGTGCATGTTCCCGTCGGATGTGCATATTTTTACTGATTTGCGTAACGTTGGCGTTTTCCGGCTGCGCTTCCAAGCCAACTCCGCAGGATCGTTTCTACCGCCTCGCGCCCGAAATAAACGTTCAGACTGACAGTGAACCTAGCGTGGAAACAATATTGGTGACCCAATTGAGTAGCCGCGGATTTACCGACGGGCGGCGTATCGTTTTTCGCAACAATAGCCATCAGTCTCGGGTACAACGCTATGGCTATGCGCTTTGGGCGGAACCTCCAGCGACTATGATTCATAATGTCTTGGTCAAAGCACTTCGCGCAGCCGCCATTGCTGACTATGTCATTACGCCGGCGGAACGTGCAAATGCGGATTGGGTCTTGTCCGGGAGCTTGTTTCGGGCCGAGCATTTAATTAATGAAGGTCGGGTAGAACTGGAAATCGAATTGAGCTTGGTTAGTGCGCAGACTCGAAAACTGCGGTCCCAGCGACGCTATCTGGAATCTCAAGACATACATGATAATAGTATGGAGCAGGTTGTATACGCCTTCGATCAAGCATTAGCTCGCCTTATCGAAAATTCTGTGGAGGATGTCGGCAAGACGTTACGGGACTGCCAATCACGGATTCCGGAATGCCGATAGATCCATTCGCGGCATTGTACCCTGAGGACATAAATTCGCTGCCGATAGCGTGGGATCATGTGCGTATTCCCGGTCCGCCCGCGGCGTATCGATTAACGCCCGAAGAACGCTGTTCCACGGATAACTCAATTCGCTTCAAACGCCGAACTATCCAGCGCTTCGACCTTCATTCGACTGGGGTCGGTGGTCTGGCGCAATTGTATCATTTGGCGTTTATCGACAAAGTATCACCGCACAGTCTGTACGATTTGATGTGTACCGAGGTCAGCGATCCGCTGAAAGCGACGGTTAGCGCTATCGGTCGCGAAACCGGTGAGGCGATGTGCCGTTCGGCGTATAATTTTGTCGATTTCGTTTCCCGGCCCGATATCATCGAGTCATTTGGTCTGCAAAATGGTGAGCTGCATCTTGGGGTGAATTGCGATCCGAATACGTTGGACCGGGAAAGCATCCAGGCCAGCAAACAGTTTCACATGCATTTTCTGTATTGGACGCAAGCTGAGCTCGCCCCGCTACAGCGTGCTAAAGTAACAGTAACCTCGGTACCTAACGACCTGCTACGCAAACGATTATTGGATCCCTTGCTGTACCTGGGCGCGGCACTAGTTGAAGAACGCTTACGCCGAAGTAACTTTAATGCCGATGGAGTCCAGTTATTGCCGTTCAGTGCAGCCGCGAGTATTCATAAGGGTCTTGCGCTAGGTTGTTTGCTGCGCTTGGATGAATGGACAGTATTGAATACATCCGGATTTGTAGCCGCCATAGAAACTATCCACCAGTGTATACAAACAAGTTCTGAAGAACTGCTCGCGGCTTTTACCGGGCATACCGATCCCCCCGCGATTTGGGAAAGGCATCCGCTGTTGCCGCATCCGAAAATCGTGGATAATATCGGAAGAATGGGGTTTTCCGAGGCTCTGGATTCGAGATTAAGGGATTTGGCTAGGGAATTACGTGATTTGTCGGCGCTGAATATGGATTATCTTAAACGCCATAAAGCCGCTCGGCTACGCCATATGACGCTTAACAATCCCTGCTATGCGATGAATCTTTACGCCCCGCGTCACAACCAATCGGATCAACCGCTAATCGAAGTTCAAGAAATCTATTTGAGTGTCCAAGTTAAATTATTTTCAGCCATCGGTGGTTCCGGATTGGTTCCGCTGCGTGGCTTTCCGTGCGTGCGCATCGTCAGAGGATCTGGTGAGTTCAGTGAAACTATGTGGCGCAAGCGGGCACGGTTTCAACGCGAATTTGTCACCTATAATCATTCCATGATTAAGGATTCTTTCGACATAGACCATTTTGTTGATTACCGATTTATCGATCTATTGCTGGGATGGTCTAACCCGGATTCCGCTCGGTCAAAAACCCCTTCGTGAAAATAAATCTCTGCGTGATCGACTTGCCTTCTGGTGAGGAATTCGAGCTAAGGTCTGACTGAAATAATGCTGGATTTTAGCCATGCCTGGGTACTGGTGTCGTTGCTATCGGCTTTTTTTCAAGCATCCAGAATAGCTGTCGCCAAGCAGTTGAGTTTCAGCTTCTCGGCGCAAGCATTGACCTTTTACGTTAATTTCGCGAGCCTTTGCATTACCCTACCCCTGATTATTTGGCACCATAACTTCCCGCTGGATAATCCGCGCTATTTGTCGGCCGTATTGATCGGTGCATTGCTGTCGGGTTTGGGTGGCTGGGCGTTCAACTACGCGATCAAAGTTAGCGAGATTTCCATAGTCGGGCCCCTGATTACGCTGACACCGGGTTTTGTAATCGTGATCGAGTGGCTGATTTTGGGAGACATACCGTCTTCCATGGGATTTCTGGGAATCGCGTTGCTGTGTATTGGCAGCTATATCCTCGGATTGAACGTATTAAGACAGCGTTGGTATACACCATTTCTGCGTTTGTTTACGAACCACGGGAGCCGCTACGCGGTTATCGCGAGTATGTGCTTTGCGACCGCTTCGACACTTGGGCGCGCAGCAATTCAGCTCAGTGATCCGCTGTCATTTACGGTCATGGTTGCGATCGTTAACCCCATCGTATTATTTATCCTATTCAGTTTGTTAAACCATAATTTCTATCGTGAAGTATTCGGCCACCACGCCAGGAAACATGTCGGTTCGCTGGCGTTGTTAGGCGTGTTATTCGCATTAATGCGGCTGGCCGATCAAATCTCGCTGAGCATGACATTGGCGTCTTACGCAATGGCGGTAAAGCGTATGACCAGTGTATTCACCGTGTTGCTGGGGCACTATTTATTCAATGAGCAGCGCGTTCAAGGTAAATTGATGGGCAGTATAATAATGGTTATCGGCGTGTGGGTTATGATCGGGGATTAGCGTGTATTTCACACGACAATTTAATAAGACGAGAACGAATATTATGAAGCTAGCGACATGACACTGTTGTAATATTGTACCTTTCACTATAACAATGGCAGTTCAAAGTTAGTTTGTGCCACACTATGCAGGCATTATTAATAGGAATCATCATGGAAAAATTTGATGTCTTTACCGCTAGAGATCTTCGTAACAGATCAGGAGAACTGTTGAAGGATGCTGAAAGTGGCCAGATTTCATTAATTACCAAACATGGTAAGCCTGCTATCCTAGCCGTTCCTTTTGACAAGAGATTGCTAAGTCATGGTGTTCACCGGGCAATGGCGCTGCATCTTTTTGAATCTCGTCAGATGACACTGGTTCAATCCGCGAAAATAGCGAATTTATCTGCTGAGGCATTCATAGAACTTCTGGGGGAAGCAGGCATCGCTGCGGTAGATTATCTACCCGAAGAATTGAATGATGAGATGGCTGTTACTTTGTGACCGGAGACGTTGTGGCAGATACCGGGCCACTGATCGCTCTTGCAAGAGTCGGAAATCTGAGACTACTCCAAGCACTGTATCATGAGATACTCATCCCTCCTGCGGTTCACGATGAATTATGTTTGGGATCGAACCGTCCTGGCTCGAAAAGAATTTGCGAGGCCATAGAACAGGATTGGTTACAACTTCGCAAACCTTCATCAAAAACTTCGTCTTTCTCTGAACTTTCTCTGATTCTCGACCGTGGTGAAGCAGAGGCGATTGTGTTAGCTGAGGAAGTAGATTGCAGGTTTTTATTGATCGATGAACGCAAAGGTCGAGCGATTGCGAAACGTAGAGGAATACCCATTGCAGGAATAGCCGGTGTTTTGTTGGCGGCAAAGAAACAAGGCTTCATTAGTGAGATTTTACCTATAATAAAATGCTTGGAAGAAACCGGTTATCGTTTATCTGCAGCATTGGTAACGGAAATCGCTAAGCTTGCGGGAGAAAGCGTAAGCTGAACGGGGTGCGACCCGGTGCCATCAAGATGCATAGGGTTACCGTCAAGCAATCGATCAAGATAACAACCTTTAAGGGTAGCGTCAGCTTTTGTCTAGCACCTATCCGGGTTAAATACTATAAGTAAAGACTCGACTTTTTACTTTACCTTTACCGTTGGTTGCTTACCGTTGACCAAGCGGAATACGGACTGTATTTCCGAGGGAAAATATTCCTTGTGGGAACAAAGATCAAGCGAGAAATTGTTATTCTGCTGAGAAATGCGGGCTAGGTTAGTCGGAACCTCTTCGCAGTGAATCAGGTAATTTCGGCACGACTATCTCGGGATGCTCTAGAGGCCCTTGGTGACCAAAGCGAAGCCAGCTTTTTAATGCCAACTTTTTCCCCATTTGGCGAATTGCCCGCGAGCGAGTTTTGCCAAATACCTCTCTGAACCGTGCTTTCGTTATTCCGTTCTTGGTTTCATCGGATTCTGTTACTATCACAGTACTGCTCTCAGCGAAGCAAGACGTATTGCTGCTTTCTCCAAACATGACTTGTTGAAAAAAACTTTCTGGTTTTAAGTCCCGAATTAAGTTATCAATAGCAAAATGGCGAATGAGAGGGTAGAAGATAGAATAACGCCCCGATCCCATGAAACCGTCCGAATAGTAGCTGCCACCAAGCAGTGGGTTTAAATAAATTACCCGGAGTTTACAAAGGTCTTTTTTTAGGTCGGTAGCGCCAGCAAAATTAATCAGTAATGCTCCAGCACTGTGCGCGATAACTGTTGTGTCGGCAGGGGCGTTCGCGAGAGATCGCCGCAGACGCTCCCCGTTTATAAGCAGTCCATCTCGCTTACTATATAGAAAAAACAGGACGTTTGCGTTTCTAGCAATATGATCTTTGAACGAAAAGAAATTCGCCGGAGAACCTTTCAGTCCATGTATAAATATAGTTGTAGCTCTATCTGATGCGACTATTTTGTTCGAAGCGAGACCGGCTGTTAATGAGCTATTAGCTAAGTAGTCTTCTTCCGGCAGTGAATAAAAATCGATTGTTGGATAAATAGAAATCTTCGGCTCCTCTTTGAAATTCGTTTGCTCTTGGAAATTTCGAATCGTGTATGCAGAAGTAGTCTGGATCGGTTCGCGGACGCAACTAGAAGAAAAAAGCCCAATTAGCGTGATTGTTAAGATCGAAATTGTTCGATTAGTTTGCAGAACAGGTTGTCCTGTATTCACGCTAACCTCCCATGGGATCGCGTTATCGTTAGAATATTTCGAGTCTAACATCAAATTATCGAATTCTTTCGATAATAAAATATGCTGTTTTTCAGGACCGACTACTTTGTTTCGACGGTCGGTTTAGATGAGGCGATGGTGTGTGACTATATACGCGATCAAGAAGAACGAGATCGTTATTTGAACAATTAATCTGACAAATGGGGCTAACCTAAGGGACTTTCGCGCCCATTTGTTTGGAGTTTTTGGGGTTGCGGAATACGAGGAGCTTTGCGTCGACCGAGTGGCTGTTGGTCGCGGCCGATTCAATAGCGTCCAATACGATATTATGTTTCGGCGACAGGCTGCAAACCGGGTCGGCGTTTGCCGGGTCGCCGGTTAGCATATAGGCTTGGCAGCGGCATCCGCCGAAGTCTTTGCTTTTTTCGGGGCAACTGCGGCAGGGTTCTTTCATCCAGGTATCGCCACGGAAGCGGTTGAAGGCATCGGATTCGTTCCAGATTTTTTGTATGCTCATGTCTTTGACATTTGGGCAGTCCAGGCCTGGCAGGTTGCGCGCGGAATGGCAGGGCAGAGCGACGCCGTCCGGTGCGATGGTCAGGAAGGTTGTGCCCCAGCCGTTCATGCAGGCTTTGGGGCGGTCTTCGTAATAGTCGGGAACGACGTAATAGATCTTCATCTTTCCCTGGGTTTTTTCTTTGTAGGCTTGCGCGATCGCTTCGGCTTGTTGGAATTGTTCTCGGCTCGGCAGAAGTCCGTCACGGTTCAGGTGAGCCCAACCGTAATATTGCGTGTTGGCCAGCTCCACATAATCGGCACCAAGCTCGACCGCCATATCCAGAATGCTTTCCATTTGGTGGATATTCTGGCGGTGGATCACCACGCACAAAACCATCGGGTAGCCGTGCTTTTTGATCAATCCGGCGACTTTGCGTTTATCGTCAAAGCTGGTAGTGCCCGCGATGTAATCGCTGAGGTCTCTGCTACTTGCCTGGATGCTGAGCTGGATATGGTCCAACCCGGCCTCTTTGAGCTCGACAATACGTTGTTCGGACAGTCCGTAGCCGGATGTAATCAGGTTGGAGTAATAGCCCAGTTTTTGGGCGTGTTCTACCAGTGTAGTCAGGTCTTGCCGGACCAGTGGTTCGCCGCCGGAAAAGCCCA
>CAZVFR010000085.1:12556-12891 GCA_964626505.1 uncultured Methylococcaceae bacterium | reverse complement strand
ATGAATTCAGGTGGCGCGGTCGGTGGTTCGGTGTCTGGTTCGAGTTCTGGTGCTGGCTTTGGTTCTGGGTTTGGTTCTTGCTTTGGTTCGGGCTCTGGCTCTGGCTCTGGTATATTGTTAGCTATAAAGTCACTCCCACTTTCTAACAGGGGAGCACCTTCACCGGCAGCACTTGAAGCGAGTATGCCGCTGGCTATCTGCAACACAGTCTGGT
The DNA here is from genome assembly GCA_964626505.1 of uncultured Methylococcaceae bacterium. Classification (GTDB taxonomy): domain Bacteria; phylum Pseudomonadota; class Gammaproteobacteria; order Methylococcales; family UBA1147; genus CAZUGA01. The sequence goes on along the minus strand of CAZVFR010000085.1, from coordinate 12,677 downwards.
CTTTCGAATCCCCGCATTCAATCTTCGTAAGATAGACTACATTAGGTGCTGCAACCAGTGGATCTACAAGTGCGGGGGTTACATCCCCATAAAGTACTCCTTGTTCGTCCGGGGACATACC
>CAZVFR010000085.1:0-12546 GCA_964626505.1 uncultured Methylococcaceae bacterium | reverse complement strand
GGCGTGGCTTGCCATTGCCCGTCTAGACCCAGGAATTTCCCATCCTGATTGCGTTGAATCGCCAGACCCGAATCTTCTGGAGCCTGAGCCCAACCCGATATCTTCAGTAGCGCGTATCCGGGGCGCCGCCGCGCAGAATCCAGGGTATCCAGCGTTAGATTAACTTTAATCCCCATGGTTTAAACTCCAATACTAGCTCGTTGCCGAGGCGGATTGACCGCTACCGGAAAAGGCAGCGAGCACCTCTCCTAGACGTTCGTTTTGCTCGGGAGTAATATCCCGGCCCGCACTATGGCCAGCATTGCCTACCACCAAATTCTCGATCGAGCCCAACCAGTCGTTAAGATATAACGCAGTATATTTCAAGGGTTTATCGGTTAATTCGGGTAGTTTTCCCGGAGGAATGGGGAGTGGCGGAGCAAACACTCTACAATTGCTCCGAACCTTGCTGTCCGGGCGATCCTCCAAAGGTAGCCAACCCATACCCAAGGTGGCAAGCAATTCATTCATAATCGTACTGACAGCCAGGACTTGCCTTTCAACTAACCGACTTCGCGTGGTAGAGGTCTGCAATTCTGATGGTTCAATGGTCCGGGTAATTCGTTCATCCAAGTGTAATCGATCTGTGGCGGCAATAATTTCATCGGTAAGCGCCTCCACTGCTTTTTTAGGCAAGTCCAAAAAGCGTAACAGATCAGAGCGTTCTGGAATATCTCGCAAATGCCGGGTCCACTCTCGCATTACCGCATCTACAAAACGGGCTGTACTACTGTTGCCGACATGCTGCGTTGCCTGACTGGCCCCTATTTCCTCAGATTTGTCATCAAGTCCGAAATCTAAGTCAAACATGGAATTATCAATATTTGCTACGTTGTCAGCCGTGTTTTCGCTGTCAACCGTAGCGTCGCTGGCTGCGCTCACCGGTTCGACACGCAAATAGAGCGAACGCAAATGGTCCTTGTTCGGGCCCATATTGTAAATAAGCTCTCCAATCAAGCCTGCCCTGGGTTTGAGCGCAGCTATAATATCTGCCGCAATTTTTCTTTTCTTTTCTACTTCACCCGCACCCTCCGACTGAAAATAAGGACCCAATCGGTTATTTACCAGCTCATCGACAGTTTCATTGAGCTGTTCAGAAATGCGATCCAACTTAACCTGTAAATCAGCCACCTGGGTCACACGGTCCGCCAGGCTCCCAATACCGCCGTCATTCAAACGCATCATTGCATCCCAGGCAGTTTCGGGATTGGAAAAATGCTTGGCCACCGTAATATCGGCAGAAAATGTCTTCCGCATCAGTCCCAATTGTGTTTCATGTTCAGGATTAACCGCTTGCTCGACGCCATTAGCAAGAGTCAAAAAACTGACCGGCATACGGGGTTTTCGAACCAGGAACATATTGTTGAACGGGCTGCCGGGACTCCACTCGTTAATCCAAGCGTATTGCCCAAAACGTTCCAGAAGCGCCATTTTCATCAGGCCACCTGAACCCCAGGCGATTTGGAGTATATCTTCTGTCTGCCCCAATGATTGGTTGACCCGTTTATCAAACATGGTAATCGCCCAGATCAAGCCAGGAGGGCGTGCGCCCCGAACTTCCGCAGTTTTCCCCTGAGTAACTTCAACCCAGTTATCCAGAACCGGCCCTACCGAAGTGACATCGGACTGTTTGTCTGAAGGCGTACAAACAATTAGCACGTTCATTTCCTGATGGTCGGTATAACGCTCAAATAGATAAGCCACTTTACCCCGCAGTATTAATTGAGCCACGGGATCGCCAGTATCCTGCAATTCCGCTTTAAGGTCGTTTATGCCACCTAAAGAATAACGCCCACGGTAACCGGGGAAATCCAGAAGGTCGACCGTCTCTAATACTTCCTCCGCTGGCTTGTCAATCAGGGGGAACGTCATCTCCAAGGTTAGGGCGGCCAGAACTGAACGAGGTATCCGGACTGGTTCCTGTAGTTCGCCTTGCACCGAAGGTTTCACATCGACACAATCTTGATTATCGCGCCCCAGCCGTTCAAGAATATCGACATTCATAATGCTGTCAGCCTGAGACAAGCCACCATCTGTGTTACGAGCAACCAACGCGTCTAAAGGCGTAAACACTACAGTGGAAAACGCGAGATTCTCAAGCGCGCTCTGCAGCAAACGATAGGTTTGGGTCAGTTCGTCGATTTCCCCCCAAAGTACTGAATAAAGTCTGGCGCGATCGTCGATTTCGAGCCTGGGCATCAGATCAATCACCGTAGGCCAGTAATCTCCCATCAACGGCGACATGGACTTGTGGAATCTTTTATCAAAGTAATCCAGTAAATCCACCATATCATCTTCTGTAATGCCACCTGTATGCTGGTGTTTGGCCTTGGTTTTCAGTTCAGTAAGCAACTTACTGATGTAGGTGGCGTTGGTATTGAATTCGACTCGCTCACGGTCGAAATCGTTAAAGAACGAATTGCCTAGAATTTTGACAATATCGGTTTCGGAAAACAAAGTCAGCTGAATCGGATAACCCGGCGGTGCCGGTTCAGCTTGACGGCTGAAGCGCGTAACCAGTCCGGTTGCCTCCTTTCCACCACCCGGGGGATTGATATGATCGATAAAGTTTAAGCGCTCCCCGTCATATTCGGTTTCGAGTTGTCCGTTTTCACCCGCAGCGAGTGCAGATATAAGATACGATTTTCCGGCCTGAGACAATCCAAAAAACCCGATTGACATCGGGCGCTGCGAAGCCTGACCCAAGCGTCGGGAAAGATTTCTTACCCGGCGAAGTTTTTCAACCAACGCGTCCGCTTCGCGATCAACCCGCGATGAAGTTTCACGGACCTCGTTGACCCATTCAATTGCTTTGCCGGCACCTTTGACCACCTCTTTGCAACGGCCTGCCAGATGTTCTGGGTTATTCATCATTAATTTATTTAGCGAAAAACACTACCACTATCCAACCAATAGCTATTATCTCCGATGCCCACATTTGTCAGCGTGTTTAATTGAAGTTTTACTGCGTTTGAACGGACAGCACCCTTCTCCGATTCGATCCCGGCAATAGTAAAATTTTCACCCGAATCCTCGCTTTGGCCCCCTCCCCGAGTTTTTTGCAGCCGAACCTTAAAAACACCTGCTTCGTCATAGAGCTTGCTTCGAGCTTTTTCGTCGTTGAATGACAAGGTATACAGCGGTGATGCGCCCCAACGCTCCGCTATGAATTGCCGGAATCCTAGACGCATCAAACCGCGCATTTCAAACGGTGTATCTGGAAGTTCGTAATCGAGATTATCAAGATCCACGCCAGAATAAAATACATTTGCGGCCTTGATGGAATTATTTTCATCCATCAATCCCAAATATTTAACTGTTGAATAAGGCCTGAAGGCATTTGCGCGGAAAAAGAAATTTGGCAATCGCCCTTGGCCCAAAAGACAAAGCATGGCACCCACTGCGGCGGTAGTTTTGGGATCGTTTACTTTGCCCTGTTTGTGAAATGGATACCAGCCTCCAGTGCGATATCCGTTAAGAGGAACAATCAGACTTGGGGGTAGCGGTGACAGCATGCGAAAAAAAGCCTGAACACCAGGCAGTCTGGACGGTCTTCCGGTTAGCAGCAAAACATCGCAATCGTAAAGGTAGACAATTTCGCCCAACGACTGAAACGTCTTACAGATTTCCAACCGATTACTAATGAACAGCTCATGAACCTTGCGCAGATTGAGTTCAATGGGAATATTGAGGATGTTCAGTCCTGTATCGGCGTGGCCTATGTCTTTACGCACACCATCCGAGAAATAATTAATTATTTCTGCTGTGGGTTGTTCGACATCATCCAGTAGTTGCTCTAACGTGTAGGTCTTTTGCTCCGAAAGCTGCACCGGATCATACATCTCATATTCTTTCAGGATGCGTATTCCAATAGGGTAAAGAATCTGCAGTGTCAGCTGTTGACGGTGCATTGCATCGTGGGCATTAACTGCCTCAGAACCAATCAGGCGGGATAGCACAGTTTCTGGGTCAGTAACACCATGATTTTTGAGCGCCCGAGCCAATGCTGGAATGACGACTGCCTGAATGGTTTCCAACATGATTTCGTCGCCGGCCACTTTGAAGCCATCCCGAAACCGCTGTTCGGGCACGATATACACATTGCTCCCCTGACCGGAATCCAAGGTGTAATCGGTAATAACCAAGTCGGTCGTACCGCCACCAATATCGATTGAGGCGATGGTAAGTTTTTTTGCCGGTTTGTCGGATCGAGTTCGGCGTATCGTCGCAAAGAACTCTTCCGGTCGTCCACCGAAATTGTTGATTATCTCAGTATACAGATAAACCACTTGGCCACAGGTTGCCTCATCCCATTGCATATGAATGTTGGGAAGGGGGGGCCAGGCGGCGTTTTTGTCTTCGCCACTCTCCATAGGTTTATTTTCAGGGTGCCAGTTCAGCGCTTTCCACACTAGGCCAACGGCTTGACGCATACGTTTTTCGAAGATTTTCCGTTCCGGTTTAGGCATGGAGGGCGGGACGGTGAGAATAATATTGCGCAGGTGCCGGGGCTTATTGGCATGGCTTTGCTTTAGCCGCTGTGACGGGCTGTTCATTTGTGCGAGTGCTTGCACCAAAATCTCTGCCAGCATAAACATCATTAATGAACTTCGCGAATAGCGTGGGAAAAACACTGGCATCTGATCTTCGATGTTAAAAGTATACAGAGCTTCACCCATTTCATTGATCAAATTACTGAAGGGCGCGGCCGTAGCGTGGGGTTCAACATCATTTCGGCCAAATGCACTGTTGAAGCGCCACCCTGGCTCGTAGGGATCCTGATCCCACAAATATCGTTTGGGGCTAGAGAGACCGGTTGATCCCTCGGTACCGCGACGTCGGCTGGCCAGACGGGTCGCTTCTCGTCCCACACGCGCAATCGTCGGCCAAAGGAAAGCGTCGTTACGACCACTTTGAACTGAGAAATGACTTTTTCCGAAGTTCGCCTCAGCAAATTCCAAACGGCTTTCAAAAGGTTCGGCGTAAACAGAATGTGGTAACGAAATATCACGCAGTTCAAGTTCGTAGCGCTTTTTCATACCGCCACTTTCGTCTTGAGGATGGTTTTCAATGAGAATACCGCAGGTCCGAGAGTTGCCCACATCCAAAACCATATCGACCTCTATCGGATTTTCAATATCTTTGCCGGTATTAGAGAGGATTTTTAGTTCGGGAACCTGGGCATGTTCACCAATTAACGTCAACCAGTTAAGATAATGGGCATGGTGCACTAAGTCCTGGATTTCTTCTTCGATATCCTGCTCCGAAAGGCGAAGTACCTCTCTTGCCTTTTCTTCAAAGACTTCCTGTATCCAGGCGGCAACCCAGAGTGTTTCGGAAAACCACGCCATTTCATTGGAACGAAACGCCAGATTGAATGCCGCCCCGGCTTGCACATCGTTGCTGGTTGGTGCAAGATAAGCAGCTTCAACCTGATCCTGAAGTATCTTGGTATCTACCGCTAACGTCAGGCGATGGGTGCTGTTCTCCGGCGTATCACCGGGTTCCAGTTGAACGATACGGGCTCTTACCCAATTAGTTGGGCCATCGGCGAATCGACGCGGAGGCGCCATACGAAAGAAGGGTACCGGCAGCCAAAGTCCCTCGAGTAACTGAATAGATTGATCAACTGGAACAGTCATCTTCGGTTGAACAAGTACCCCAGGTTTTGCGGGATGTACACATCCTTCAAGCCGTTCATCAAATTGCAACCGCACCAGCGAACGTTTACCTTCCTGCTCTGCAAAATCTCCGGGCAGTTCTTTGCGTAGATCGAGTGTCAGGCCAAAGTCTAAAAATTGCACGCCCGTGGCCATAATCAGCGTGGTTTTCTGCTCGAATTTTGTGAGTTCTGGAATCATTTCTTTGCTTTTTTCATATCCAGGCCAAAGGTTTCACCGCTCTTGTACTTGCCCTCACAATCCGCTGTGCCTGATGCATTGGTGACGCATTTTACATCGCTGGGCTGATAGGTCCTACCGTCTGCACATTTGGCACTGCCGCCAACAAAATTAAGTTCTTTCCCGCTCATCTGAGCGTCAACCGGTCCTGTACAAACCGACCCGTCATCCTGCTTGATTTTGATCTGGCCTTTGCCGTTCTTGAATGAATATTGAATGTCCAATGGGCGCCCGGTAGGACCCATTAACCCTGAACTGGCTTCCCATTCTCCATCTAAAAATTTAGTTGAACCGGATGTCGCGGCATTGTCCGGAATCTTCAATGGGTCAGCAGGATCCATACTGGAATCAGCGCTGTCGGGGTCTTCTTCCGTGGGCGTTTGGTTCTGGTCCTCCGGATTGGTCGAATCTTCTGGTGGTGCTTGATCCTCGTTCGAAGGATCTTCCTGCGATAGCTCCTCCGGAATTTTATCCTGTGTAGGTTGATCATCCGGCGGTTGATCCTCCTGTGACAAATCCTGAGGTGTTTGATCGTCCGCGAGCGCCTTATCCTCCAACGCGTCATCAGATTGCTGCGAATCCTTACCTTCGCCCTCGGCTAATGATTGACCATCCAATTGTCCTGCTGCATCCTTCAGATCGGTTACCTGAGTACCCGTGTGTGAATCTATACCAGTGGTTGAATGCACGCGTGTTCCACTGGTATATCGAGACCTATCGATATACTGATCTTTGACGTCCAAATCCTTCGACTCGATCCTTCCTTCAGTATCTTCGACAGGAGCGTCGTATTTGTCCAACTGGGGTTGGACCTGATCACAACCGCGAAACAAAAAGAATATTAATGCAAGCAAAAGTGGAATCAATAATAACCACCACCACGGATTGAATCTTCTGCGGGGCACCACTTCATCCGTTGCCAAAAGCACCGGCTCAAGTGGCGCAGGATTAACACTTGGCTGGGCAAGGGGTACATTCAAAAGACTCAGAGAATCTTTATCAGTAGATGTGTTCGGATCAGCAAATCCCCAGAAAGTCAGAACCGGCTTGCCGTTCACAAGGTATACATGCTGATCACCCGGAAACTGAATCACGTGTTTCAACAAGCGGCCAAATATCTGGCGTTCTCGATCATCTGTATTTTGCATTTTCGCTGCAACTTCGGAAAGCTTTTGCTGCGCTGCCATTAGTTCCTGTTTGGCGTTTTCGCATTCGTCTACCGTCGCTGCAGACCACGGAATGACGGAGCCGGAGTCAGTCGCATACCAATCGATTATGTCACCGTCTTCGTTAGCCTGGGGGATTGCCAAAATCTTTACGCTTTCTGCCCCGAGGTGGCGCTGAATTGCTGATCGCAGTTGATTGGCAGATTTGTATACGGGGGTTCCCTCTTCACCCAAAGGCTTATAATCTTTTATGTTACCCGACCTAAGGATTACACCAGTCATACAACTCCCCTTCCTTATAAATACGCCGAGATTCTACGGTACTTTCTTTGGAAAAAGCAACATTATTTTCGTGGTGCACCATAAAGATCCGATACTAAAAAAACCTAAGCCGGGAGCTGGATTGCACTACTTTTCAATAGCGGTAGACGCAAAGTGAAAAGCGATCCAGAAAAAGCCGGTTGACCCTAGTTCCCGGGGCAGTTAAGATCCAGGCGTCACGCAGTCATAATCTAAGCAATGCGCGTAACGTTTTTGCTGTAAAGCTGCCCGGCCTAGAATTTGGTTAGACCAACAAAGAGACCCGCCTTTGCTCCGCATCGCCCTCATTAAAAAATCTGGATTCACTCGGGTAGATAGACAAAAAAAGAATCCTTTGCCCGAATACCCGCGTCTAGTTCGGTTAATTCAGAAGCATCTTTCCCCAATTACAGCGTCTGTTCTAGCAATACCGATTGAGCGCGGAGACGATGATGGTGTTGTTGAATGGTCGACTGTTTTATCTGGGCAGCCGGTGCGCCTGGATACAATTCCACCCAAACAACAGGCCTCTGCGCGCGAACTTTTAAAAGACCGGTTGGCGTCTATTTCAAAACTAGCCGACGAATTACCTAACGTGGATCCAGATGCTATTGGACTACAGGAAACGCTTCGCCATGCAGTAGCTTATCCAGGTGATCAGTCTGTCTACGTTGTTAACGGACAACCTGTGGTTACCTTTTGGGGGCATCGCGATATTAATGTCTCCGAACCTGAGCTGATTCCACACACCGTGGACAAAACACCGGATCAGCCGCCTGCCAAAAAGCTTCGTTTTCCCTGGCGTCTAATCCTGGGTACAGGAATAACCCTGCTGTTGTTGGCATTGTTGGTGTGGCTCGCGTTGCAATATAAGAAGGCTAGTGATGACTACGACAATTTGCTTGACCAGATTGAAGCCGCCGCTGGGCAATGCGAAACACTGGAAAATATTTTAAATTCCAACTCTTTTCTTGAGCAGCCCGAAGGCAAATTCATCATTCTAAAACAAAGTCTGATCCAAGAAATCAAGGAATGCGAAGATGATAGGGCCTATCGCGAACTTGTGTCCCAAATTGATGCAGCGATCGAACAGTGTGGCAAACTCGAATATATCCTCAATGAAAACCCCTTACTTCAGAGATCCGAAGAACGGTTTGCGGCGCTCAAACAGGGGCTAATCGAGAAAATCAAAACCTGCAAAGAAAACGCTAGATACAGAGAATTACGCGCTCAAATAGAAGCAGCGGCCGGGCATTGTGAAAAACTGGAGGAAATTCACAATTCAAATCCACTGCTGCAACAACCCACTGGGCGATACCTCGAAATGCAGCAGAAGCTCATAGAACAAATCAAATCCTGTAAAGAAGATTTACTCTATAAGGACTTGATTGAACAAATCGAGAAAGTCAATAATGACTGTGCAAAATTGGAAGCCATTTTAAATACCAATCAGTATCTCCAGCAACCCGAAGGCCGGTTTATACAACTCAGGCAACAACTAACGGAACAGATCAAGGTCTGCAAAAGCAAGGCTGAAATAGAAGACCTGAAACGCAACATCGAACAGTCGGCGCACCAATGTAAAAAGCTTGAATCGATACTCGGCTCCGACCCACGTCTGCAGAATCCCGCGGGTGAATATATTAGTATCAAACAGAATTTGAATAATCAGATCAAGATCTGTAAAGCAAACGCCAAAAAAGATCCCACCCAACTGTGTCCCGGTGAACGTCCGATAAAGCTTGCGCCTGAACTGGTCGTGGTATTTGATGCTTCGGGCAGCATGAAACTGCCAATGGGTACTACCGCAAAATCACGAAAATTGCGTAAGCAGGCTAATGATCTGATCAGTAGCGGAAATAACAATTTTGTTGGCCAAATTTTGATGGCCGCGCAGGCAAATTCCCTAATTCAACAAGCTGATAATATAGACTTCCAAAAATTTGGCAAACACAATACACGAATGAAAGCGGCAAAAAAAGCATTATCGAAAATGGTGAAAACAATCCCCTCGGATGTCAGTACGGGACTGGTTATTCTTTCTGGTTGTCCTGCAAAAAAAATAGGATTTTACCCCCCACAGCGTAGAAAACGCTTTGTAAAAGACATAAACAGTCTTTTCCCCAGGGGCGGAACACCACTAGCCAATGGTTTGGCCAAGGCAGGACAAATGATTGATGGCGTAAAAAAACCCGCAACAATAGTTGTTATATCAGATGGTAAAGAAAGCTGTGACGGAAAATCTGCACATTGCGCTGTTGCCAAAAGGTTGGCCGCTAATAAACCTAAATTAACCATCAACGTTGTTGACATTTTAGGAGCCGGCGCTGGAAACTGTCTTGCCAAAGCAACCAAAAAAGGTAAAGTTTTTACTGCCAGAAACGTGAAGGATCTGGTTAGAATGACAGAAAAGGCCGGTAGCACGATTGCGGCGCCCAAGCATTGCAAAAAACGCTAACGGCATATGGCCCGAGAATTCTTCAAGATTATATGCGGCTACCCAGGTTACAGGTATTTTTTAACTTTGCTGAGTAGGCTTGTGGCAACTACGTCATAGATTACCCGGCCGCTATTTTTTACCAGATCTATCTTTGAATAGCATGATGCCGTACGCGAGAGATAAAAACCCGATTATATGGATTGTCTGAATTGAAACAGCCTTTAATATTTGCGCCATATCAATTTGCGCAAGCATGGCTGATTTCATACCTACATAGCTCCAATAGCCATCGGTAAATACACGGCCTATAAAATCAGGTATTGTGGGTAACTCTGGAACTATTACACCTGCGAGCACCAGTTGGGGAATCAATGCCATCGGTACAATTGTATTGGCTTGCTCCTGGGTTGAACATGATGCCGAGATCAGCATGCCAAGGGAAGTTCCGGTAAGCGCTGCGATCATCATCTGCAACAGTTGAATTCCCTTGTCTCCCGGGACACGAGCTATCCCGTCAAAAACCAAGAACAAAACTCCGACCTGCAGTAAAACGAATAAGCCGTAAACCAGCATCTTCGAGGATAAGTATGCGAAAACCGAAAGTCTTACATCTCGTTCCCGCCGGTAGATTATACGTTCTTTGACAATTTCTTTAGCGGCACCGTTACATCCTAACCAGAATGAACTGATTCCGAGTAAAAAGACCAAAGCAAGCTCGCTCGGATGGCCAACCTCGACCTGGCTAAACACCACCGCAAGCAGCGCGCTTATCAAGCCGCTCTGCAAGATAGCCATGCCAAATACTTTTTTATTTTTAAATAGTAAATTTATGTTTCGATGGCTAAGAATTCCGAATTGTCGGGCAATTTCCGCGAGGCCTAATCTTCGGACATCTCGCTCTTTGGTCTCTTCCGACGGGCCATTCAACGTATCATCTGATTCATGGTCTGACAACGATTCATAATATTCGCTTTCAACATAGATTTTGTGCCATTCTTTTCCAGGCCGGTTTGGAAGCACACGATATATATCACCAAGCTTTGAAACACCGAAATATTCCTTGGCTTCTTTCGGGGTGCCATAAAATGCAATAACGCCTGGCGCAGCCATAATTACGACCTTATGGCAAAATTCTTCCACATTCGAAAGCATATGGGTAACACAGATCACGAGTAACCCTTGATCAGCAAACATTCTAAAAAGCCGCATCATTTCCCAATCGGTTGCTTCATCCAATCCACTGGTTACTTCATCAAGAAACAGCAGGCTGGGTTTGGATATAGTTTCATTGGCCAAACTCGCTCGCTTCTTTTGACCGCCGCTGAGGTTCCTTATAGCGGTGTCCATATGGTCAGTAAGTTCAACCTTAGAAAGGGCACTGCTAATGGTTTCCTGTAAATCGTCGTTTGAGATATCCTTGGGTAATCGCAATTGAGCTGTGTATTTAAGAACCTCTTTAAGACTAAGCTCGTCATGAAGAACGTCGTGCTGAGGTACGAGTGAAATGTTTTCTTTTAAAGCTTCAAAATTTGCATATAAACCAATGCCATTAATGCGCACACTGCCTTCGTCCGCTGGCTGTCTTGCACTCAAGGCGTTCAACAGTGTAGTTTTACCCGACCCACTTGGACCCAACAAACAAACAAACTCATTCGGGTCGAGTGCGAGGCTAACATTATCCAATATCGTTCGGCGATTGGAAAAATGGCCAACTTTTCTGCTTAGATGGTATGCAATTAGGCTGCATGAACCATCGCGGGTAGTTGCAGTGGCGACATTAGAACCGCCAAGCTGCAGCGAATATGGGCCGATATCAATACGGTCGCCCGAACGAAGCCGAGTAGTAGATTTGATTTTCTTCCCGTTGACGAACGTGCCATTACTGCTTTTTAGATCCTTGATCCAGAGCTCACTCTTTTTGACGATAACTTCTGCATGTTTACGGGATACAGACAAATGCTCCAGAACCAAATCAGCAAGATTTTTCTCCCGCCCGATCAATGTATTTTTGGCAAACGAAATATCCAATAATTTGGAGACTTTCTGTCGTGCTGCCACGGATTTGGCTTGATGCAACCGTTGTTGATTTGGGTTACAAAATTTAATGCTACTTGAGCTAAATTTTATTTCGTCGCCATCGCTTAATTTTGTTTCTGCCGTCAGCCGTTTACCATTCAGAAAGGTAGGCGAAGTCTCGGAAATTGGGGTGAGAACGACACGATTTGATACCAGCTCAATCTTACATTGTTTTCTTGAGCACTGAATGTCGCCATCAATGCAGATGTCGCATTTCTGGGAACGCCCTATCAATACCAATCGGCCAGATTCGAGCGGATAATATTGGCCGGTAGCCAGAACGAGGAGACAGGGTTTCTTTTGTTCTTTGTCTAGCATATCACGCTATCTGTAATTATTTAGCAGGCTTGGAAAGTATATCCGATTGTAATGAGCAACCCTAACAACATCCAAGAACGCTCACCGCTTCAGGTTAAAACCCGGCTCAAGCACTATGAAATAACCAAAACACTGGCTGCGGGGGGCAGTGCGATCGTCTATACGGCGTGCGACAGGCGAAAAAATAGCCCGGTTGTTATCAAGGAATTTTTTCCGCAAAAACTGGCCATTCGGCGATTCGATTCACGGGTTTGCCCTATTTCCGAAAATCAGGTCAATCAGTTCGAATATGGCTTACGGGCTTTTC
>CAZVFR010000084.1:9969-12903 GCA_964626505.1 uncultured Methylococcaceae bacterium | reverse complement strand
CCTCATGTTGGCGCAGTTAAGCTGTCGAACTCTAGTGAGTTAAATAGTTACCCTAAACTAAAAATAGATAATGCAATACAATAACACTGCGTTTGTCTTTCCGGGACAGGGTTCTCAAAGCATTGGGATGCTGACGGATCTCGCACAGATGCATACCGAAGTTAAACAAACCTTCGATACAGCATCGCAAATACTTGAAACAGACTTATGGAATATTCTAACGGAAGGCCCTTTAGAAGCGCTGAATCAAACTGAAAATACCCAACCGTTGATGTTGGCTGCCGGGGTAGCTGTTTGGCGTGTTTGGTGCAAACTCAGCGAGATCAGGCCGGGTTGGATGGCAGGCCACAGCCTGGGTGAAATTACCGCGTTGGTTTGCTCTGATGCATTATCCTTTGATGACGCCGTAAAACTTGTTCGTGAGCGAGCGCGGTTAATGCAGCAGGCCGTCCCGCAGGGCATGGGTGCGATGGCGGCAATCATTGGTCTCGATGATCCCGATGTTGTTGGATTGTGCAAGGAAATAAGTAATCATCAACTCGTTTCGCCGGCGAACTTTAATGCACCGGGCCAAGTCGTTATTGCGGGGCACGCGCAAGCTGTTGAAGAAGCCATCGGAGTGGCTAAAGATAAAGGTGCCCGCCGTGCGGTATTACTGCCGGTCAGCGTTCCATCGCATTGCTCATTAATGGAACCAGCGGCGGAAAAATTCAGGCATCACTTAAACGTCGTTGACATTCGATCACCGGAAATACCCGTAGTGCATAACGTAGATGTTGCATCACATGCCGCACCAGACGTTATTCGAAGTGTGCTTACCAAGCAGTTATGTAATCCGGTTCGATGGGTGGATACAATCACGTTTATGCACGATCAGGGGGTGAATACCCTTGTCGAAAGTGGCCCTGGTAAAGTGCTAAGCGGGTTGAATAAACGCATTGTCCGCTCCTGCGATACGCTATCAATTCTTGATCAAACAACTTTGGAAAAAGCTTTGGAGTTCTTCAAATGACAAATCATACTGCCATTGTAACCGGTGCAAGCCGAGGAATAGGGCAGGCTATAGCAATTCAGTTGGCTTCAGCGGGCTTTAGCGTAATCGGTACCGCCACATCGGATTCCGGCGCCGATAATATTACCGCCTACCTGGCTGATGCGAATGCCAGTGGAGTTGGCATGAAGCTCAATGTAACCGAGCCGGAATCGATTGTTCATGTTATCGCACGAACGTCATCTGAATTTGGAGTGCCTAGCGTACTAATTAATAATGCTGGTATCACTCAAGATAATTTACTGATAAGGATGAAAGACAGTGAATGGGACAAAATTATTGATACTAATCTTACATCGATTTTTCGTATGTCCAAGGCTTGCTTGCGCGGAATGATGAAAGCAAGATACGGGCGGATTATCAATATAACATCCGTGGTTGGCGCGACCGGTAATCCGGGGCAGGCGAACTATGCTGCCGCGAAGGCTGGAATTATCGGTTTTTCAAAATCTTTAGCGCGCGAAGTGGGCACTCGCAATATTACTGTAAATTCAGTCGCACCAGGGTTTATAGATACCGATATGACGCGAAGTTTACCTGAAGATCATAAGAAAAATCTAACCAATTCCATTCCAATGGCACGATTGGGAACTGCTGAAGAAGTCGCACATGCAGTTGCATTTTTGGCGTCTCCGGAAGCAGCCTATATAACGGGAGAGACATTGCATGTGAATGGCGGTATGTATATGGTGTAACGTGGATTTGCTTCAGACTAAAATTAAAGGGGTAATTCGGGGCCGAAAAAATAGTAATGTAATTTCTTAATAAATAATATTATATTATTGATTATAATAATAATAGTTTTATTTATGTGGGGTAATTGGGTTACGGATACGAAAATATTTTTTGCATTTATGGGGTTTCAGAATACAATTGCCTCGGCATTTCATAGCGAACATTGTTTAAGGATAGAAAATTATGAGTGATGTTGAAGAACGCGTAAAAAAAATTGTTGCCGAACAATTGGGTGTTAAAGATGAAGTTCAAAAAGAAGCGTCATTTGTCGACGATCTTGGCGCCGATTCACTGGATACTGTCGAGCTTGTGATGGCTCTTGAAGAAGAGTTTGAATGCGAGATTCCGGATGAAGAAGCGGAAAAGATTACCACGGTTCAACAAGCTATTGATTACGTTAAGAATCATCCGTAATTCTTGCAATAGCGACTTGGCTGGAAGCAATGTGTCCCGCTCTGGGGACACTTGATGTTCTTATTTTAACCTTCAAGGTAAAGTTTTGAGTAAAAGACGCGTGGTCGTAACCGGCCTGGGCGCGGTTTCGCCTGTTGGCAACACAGTTGCGGAGTCATGGCAAAACATTTTAGCGGGTAAAAGCGGGATTGGTCCCTTGGATGCGTTTGACGCTTCAGAATATACGACTCGCTTCGGCGGACAAATAAGGGGATTCGATGTTAGCGAATACATACCGCTTAAAGATGCCAAACGCATGGATGGGTTTATACACTACGGAATTGCCGCTGGTTGCCAGGCGTTTGAAGACTCTGGGCTAGAAGTTACCGACAGTAACGCGGAACGAATAGGTGTTGCGATAGGCGCAGGTATCGGCGGAATAACAGGTATCGAAAATGGACATTCAACCTACCTTAAAGGAGGAGCCAGAAGAATATCCCCCTTTTTTGTACCCGGCAATATCATTAATATGATTTCGGGTAACTTGTCTATCAAATATGGATTTAGGGGGCCTAATTTCGCAATAGTTACTGCTTGTACTACAGGCACACACAATATTGGTGACGCGGCCCGGATAATTCAGTATGGTGACGCCGATGTTATGATAGCCGGCGGTGCGGAAATGGCCGCAACATCACCCACGGCTGTGGGCGGATTTGCATCGGCTAAAGCACTGTCCAGACGCAATGATGACC
>CAZVFR010000084.1:4768-9959 GCA_964626505.1 uncultured Methylococcaceae bacterium | reverse complement strand
GCAAGCCGACCCTGGGATCTCAACAGAGATGGCTTCGTCTTAAGTGATGGCGCTGGAGTAGTGGTTCTGGAAGAGCTGGAGCATGCCAAGAAGCGAGGCGCTAGGATATACGGCGAGCTCGTGGGATACGGACTTTGTGCCGATGCGTTTCACATGACACAGCCTTCAGAAAACGGGGAAGGTGCTGCCCGTTGTATGCGCAAGGCACTGAACGACGCACAAATGAATCCGGATGACATTGACTATATCAATGCTCATGGCACATCTACGCCAGCTGGCGACTTGGCCGAAACACAAGCGGTGAAAGCAGCTTTGGGCGAGCATGCCTACAAAACTGCGGTAAGCTCCACAAAATCAATGATTGGTCATATGTTAGGCGCTGCGGGTGGTATTGAAGCCGTGTTCTGCCTCTTGGCCATTCGCGATCAAGTAGCGCCTCCAACAATAAATTACGAAACACCGGACCCAAAATGCGATTTGGATTACGTTCCAAACACCGCACGCGGAATGTCAATCAATGTAACCATGTCAAATTCATTTGGTTTTGGTGGCACCAACGGTACCTTGATTCTTCGAGCGTATAATTAAGAGGCTGTCTGGTTAAAATGTATTGCAGCGAAAACGATCCAGAATGAGGTCATTTTATCGATTATTTGAGGCGAATAGTTGATCTATTTAACGAGAATAATCGGAAAAATGAACCATTTTGGGACGTTTGCAGCCAATATCACTTTTAACCAGACAGCCTCTTGCTCGTCATCAGACTATCAAGGTAGCACCACTCATCGTTCTGAATGTAGTAATTCTGTCTGAATGGTATACATTAAAATAACACTCTATCTAATTGTAATATATAATTAACTTATGTTATTCCGGAATCATAATTCCGAGTAGTCAATGGTCCTTATCAACGGTGTACAACGAACATCACTAGATATAACGGACCGGGGCTTGCAGTACGGCGATGGTGTGTTTGAGACGATCCGGGTACAACAAGGCATCCCGTTATTTTTGAGTAAGCACATTCAGCGCCTGCTCGATGGATGTACGCAATTATTTATTCGGTTTCCTGACCAAGGCGTATTGAAGCGTGAAATCAAAACGCTCAGCGCCTCAATTAAGCACGGAATCGTAAAGATAATTGTCACACGTGGCAAAGGGGGTAGGGGATATCGTTGCCCTGAACAAACCGAACCGACTAGAATCGTAAGCACACACCCCTTGCCTGATTACCCAATAGATACTTTTACCCAGGGAGTGCGTATCCGGGTATGTCAAACTCGGCTGAGTGACAATCCCTATTTAGCCGGGATAAAGCACTTGAATCGCTTAGAGCAAATTATCGCGCGCAACGAATGGAACGCCGCAGAAATATTCGAAGGTTTGGTGCTGGATACTCAGGGTAATGTAGTTGAAGGCACGATGAGCAACTTATTTTGTGTAAAAAACGCTAGACTCTTTAGCCCGACTATTGATCGTTGTGGCGTTAAAGGTGTTATGCGATCGGTCGTGATTGAGTTGGCAAAGGCACAAAATATTAGTGTCGATATTGGAAGGATAACCTTAACCGAGGTCAAGAATTCGGATGAGATCTTTTTAACCAATAGTGTGATCGAGTTATGGCCGGTTAGCTGGCTGGAGGATACTTGTTTCAACGTCGGCCCGATAACTGCTAAGATCAAGCAATGGCTGGATATGGAAAAATCAAGAATTCTATGTGGCTAGATGAGAAATAAGGGCCAGAATGTATCGAATTATCGGATTCGTTTTAGTACTGACTAGTTTTTCGATCAGTTGGTGCTGGATGGAGTACAAAAATGTAGCCGACAATCCATTGCCCATCGATGCTCCACTCCGGTTCCAGGTAAAATCCGGTGATTCTCTGAATCGGGTTGCGCAACATTTAAGCGACCTCAAACTTCTTAAAACTCCTCTATGGTTTAAAATTCTGGCACTTGTTCAGGGGCAGTCCGATAGTCTTAAAGCCGGTGAATATCTGGCACCTACTGGAATTACGGGTCGCGAGTTATTGGCAATTATTGTCAAGGGAAAGGTTCAGCAGCACACTTTACAATTAGTCGAGGGTTGGACGTTTAAACAGGTTTTCAGTACTGTTTGTAGTAACCCGGCGATTATTGATACGGCTTGCAGTCAAAATAACCAATCCGTCATGCGTTCCCTCGGCTTTCCTGGAGAACATCCGGAAGGTCGTTTTTTCCCGGACACTTATTATCTTATCCGCGGCACCACAGACATTGAATTTCTAGATCGCGCTCTGAAAAAGATGAATCGCGTGTTGGAAAAAGAATGGGGAAACCGGGCGCCTAATCTGCCCTTTTCAACACCCTACGAAACACTTATTCTGGCATCGATAATAGAAAAAGAGACCGGAAGGGCAAATGAACGATCGACAATCGCAGGCGTTTTTGTGCGCCGACTTCAGAAAGGCATGCTGTTGCAAACTGATCCAACTGTAATCTACGGTATGGGCGAGCGCTTTGACGGTAATATTCGATTCAAAGATCTACGCGAGGATACTGCATATAACACCTATGTGCATCCAGGACTTCCTCCAACACCGATTGCATTGCCCGGCGTAGCCGCTATTCATGCGGCATTGCATCCAAAGGCCGGGAAAAGTCTTTATTTTGTGGCTAACGGAAATGGTGGTCATGTGTTTTCAGCAACCCTTAAGGCGCATAATCGCGCGGTGAATAAATACCAGCGCAACAGGAAACATTAGTGGGTTTTGGTAAATTCATTACCCTGGAGGGAGGCGAAGGGGTCGGCAAATCGACAAACATGGAGTTTGTGAGTCGTTATCTTAAAGAGAATGGTAAGTCTGTGATTACTACCCGGGAGCCGGGTGGCACTGCAGTGGGTGAGAAAATACGCAGGATACTATTAGATCTAAAAACCGAATCGATTTCAGACGAAACTGAATTACTATTGATTTTCGCCGCACGCGCGCAGCATTTACAACAAATAATTCTGCCCTCAATCCGGTCCGGCAATTGGGTCTTGTGCGACCGATTTACCGACGCAAGCTATGCCTATCAAGGTGGTGGGCGGGGTATTAACGAAGCCAAGATTGAAGTCTTAGAAAACTGGGTTCAAAATGGCTACAGTCCCGATTTAACCCTTTTACTGGATGTGCCTATAGATATCGGACTTGAACGCGCGGGTAAACGCGGTGCGCTGGATAGATTCGAAGTTGAAGAACGTGATTTTTTTGATCGTGTAAGGCAATCCTATTTAAGCTTATCGCGTCGTTATCCGCGTCGAATAAAGGTCATAAATGCCAATCAACCCTTGGTTGACGTTCAGGCGGATATAGCCGATTGTCTTAGTGAAATTCTCAGGCCGTGAATTCGACAAGTTTAAATCAATACCGTTTGTTCCCCTGGCAAATGCCGAGTTGGGAGCAGCTTACCCATTGGATCGATGCACAGCGCTTACCGCATGCTTTGATGTTCTGCGGTTTGAGTGGGATTGGAAGATCCAACTTGGCTCACTGTTTCGCGCAGTCTTTACTTTGTGCATCAACCCAAGCTGGTTATGCAGCTTGTGGCCAGTGTAAAAGTTGTCGGCTTTTTCAAGCGCATAATCACCCTGATTTTATGCTTATTGAGCCGGAGCAGTCGGGAAAGCCCATTACCATCGACAATATTCGCGAACTACGCCGAAAATTGGAATTAAGCCCCCAATACGATCGCTATCAAGTCGTAATAATCCGACCGGCGGGTAAAATGAATAAAAATGCCACAAATGCCTTGCTGAAAACATTGGAAGAACCGACTCCGCAAGTCGTTTTGATCTTGATTAGCGAGAGTACTGGTGAACTCCCTGCGACGATTATCAGTCGCTGCCAACAGCTAACCATTGCACGGCCTGACCCGGCACTGGCGATCCAATGGTTGTCACAATTCGTAGAATCGAATCAATCAGAAATTCTTTTGTCATTAGTTAACGGAGCACCGTTGGCTGCTCTGGCACTGCACGAATCGAAAGCTTTAGAACAACGTCAAGTGTTATTCAAAGCTTGGCTAGATGTCGCCGAATGTCATTTGGATCCCGTGGAAATTGCCGATAAGTGGGTTGATTTATCGGCACACGTACTCTTATTATGGATCACTGGCTGGATAATCGACGTCATTAGATTACACTGTCATCCTAAAACAGAAAGCCTTAATAACCCTGATTTTAGAGTGGGCTTGCAAGCACTAGCCCAGAGGCTAAACTTAACGCAACTATTTGCCTTTTTCGACCTGCTCTTAGAGTCACGGAAATTGGTGGATTCTCAGATAAACCAACAGCTGATGTGGGAAGAAATATTGATTGCCTGGCAATCACTTACAAAAGCTTGTTAAATTTGACGACTGGACTTAATCGACATGGCCGAGAATAATCAACGTCAAGGTATTTTATCCCTGACCATCAAAGATAAAAATGCACTCTATGCCGCGTACATGCCCTTCGTGACCAACGGTGGTTTGTTTATTCCAACTAGCCGGAAATATGATCTTGGCGAAGAAGTCTTCATGCTTATAAATCTTATGGAAGAAACTGAGCGATTACCGGTTGCAGGAAAAATCGTATGGATCACGCCGAACGGCGCGGAAGGTTATCGTGCCACTGGAGTAGGTGTCCAATTCAGCGACCAAGACGGTGGTATGGCGAGAAATAAAATTGAAAACTACCTCGCCGGGGCACTGGAATCAGACAAACCAACCCATACGATGTAGTCAGGGTGTGAATACCACCCCTATGCAACAAACAAAGTATCAAGGCTTGTAATTACACGAGATAACCCGTGTAACCGGCAAATATCAAATAAGCAGTATTGATAATAAGCTCGAAATGTTCGTTTACGGCTTATATTTTCTGTATTTTTGCTCGTATTAGCTTTGTAGTACTTTGCGCGGCAGGGCGAAGCGTTGGCCATTGCTGGCTGAAGTCTTGCCTGAACCCCAACGGATGCGGTTTCTAGGCCGGAGAGGCCCTACGAGCTCGTCCAAGGCGCTGCGCTGACTGTCGATAATCTGCCAGTTACTCACTCGTTTTAGGTGTCGGTAGCTGATGCCTTGAACTAGTTAAACCATTGGTGTACAGCCCGATATTACAACCCTGGGCCATGATGATGCAGATGTCGTCCGCTGTCAGATTCTGTCGTTGGGAAGGCATCTATCGT
>CAZVFR010000084.1:0-4668 GCA_964626505.1 uncultured Methylococcaceae bacterium | reverse complement strand
GATGATGCAGATGTCGTCCGCTGTCAGATTCTGTCGTTGGGAAGGCATCTATCGTGCTCGCTGAAACAACGCAATTCCAGGTAAGCGATGATCTTTTGTTGGTGTTCGGAAATGGTTTGGCGTCTTTGCTGATACTCAACGATGATTCCAGTGAGTAGTTCTATCTGAGTAAACCAACAGTTCCTCGGTGAGTTCGAACGGCTCCTGCTGGGGAAAACAATTGAGTAGCCTAATAAAGCCGGCCTGGTAAGCGAAACCGAGCCGATTGTAATCGCGCCGACATTACTAGACTTGGTTCATATCCTCATGAGTCAACTCTGCGTCCTGAGCGAGTTGCTGTTGGGTATACTGAAACTTCATTGTGCTCGTAAAGAAAACGAAGGTTTGTTTTACTCGGCCCTAACGTCCAGAATTCCATTGCTTTTTAATGCGTTTTCTCGATAATAAACCCTATAAAAAAATCAAGTTTACTGTATTTCAATAATGATTGAGTTTCTTTCCCCATGTTGATTGGCTATGCACGCGTTTCCACACAGAACCAATATCTTGGACTTCAATAAGATACATTGCGGCACGCGGGCTGTGAGAAAATCGTGGTCAATTAAATTATCGGCACAGTCGCGGAACGACCGGGATTGAAGCAGATCCAAGAACTCTCGCATGCAGGCGATACGCTGATCGTCTGGTGGTTGGATCGGCTGGGCCGATCGCTTAAGAACTTGATTGAGTGAGTCAACCACCTGGAACAGGACGGCGCCGGTTTTCGCGGTTTAAAGGAAGCCATAGACACTGGTCGCCGAGCGGTAAGCTCTCGTTTCACCTGTTCGGAGCGCTCGCGGAGTTTGAACCTAATACGCGAACGCATGTAAGCGGGCTTGGCCACCGCTCGTGGGCAAGGCCGAAAGCCCTGGATGCCAATAAACGCCAGGTCGCTGTTGAGCTTTACCATGCCAAAAAGCTGTCTGTGAAAAAAATTTGTGACGTGATGGGAGTCTCTAAACCGACAATGCGTACCTTCGAAGCGGTTAACAAAAGCTCGAAGTAGCATGGTTATCGAGAGATGACTATACTGGCAGCTATCACAATATTTGAAACTATTCATACCCCTCGGCAGACTGATTGCCCATGGCGATGACAAGGCCAGCACCATCGCTCGTATTAAAACTACATTCAGCGAGAGGGTCATTGATAATATCAAAACCAACATCCCGTTACACTAGGACATCATGACCGACAGAGGATTTATTCAAAGCGAACAAAATATGCATTATCTGGAAAAGAAACTGGGTATCAGTTAATCTGCTGCATGACAAATTTCAGGGTGCAAGAACAAGCAAACATCTCACCGCTGAGGCGTCTAGTCGATCTGATGCGGGAAGACCGAGCGGATCTACTGACCCTGGTGGGATACAACGTCATTACGGGCATACTATACTTGGCCGTTCCGCTTAGCGCCCAGGCTCTGATCAACACCATTGCCGCTGGGGTTTTAATACAGCCTCTGGTGGTATTGTCCCTGCTGGTGTTCGTGGCGCTGTTTTTCATCAGTATTCTCAAACTGATCCAGATTACGATTATCGAACGTCTGCAAAAAAGAATTTTCGCCCGCATCGCCCTTCGCCTGGCGGATCATCTGCCGCGCATCGAGCATGCCGCTCTGCAGGAAAACTATGCGCCGGAAATGGCGAACCGTTTTTTCGATGCCGTGACCCTGCAAAAAACCGTGGCGAAGCTATTGATGGATGTACCGACAGCGGTTTTGCAGATTCTGGTCGGCCTGGTTTTGATGGGGATTTACAGCCCTTACCTGTTCGGTTTCGATCTGATATTCGCACTGGCGGCATTGACTATCGCTTGGCTCGGCGTCAATGGCGTGGACACCAGCATCAAGGAATCGAGTCGGAAATACCGGCTGGCAGGATGGCTGGAAGAATTGGGACGTTGCCACATCAGCCTGAAAATGAATGCTTCCCCCGATTATTTCGTGGAAAGGCTGGACCAGGAGGTGGTGGATTATATTCGAGCCCGCCGCAAACATTTTGCCATCGTGGTGCGGCAGGTTTTCAGCAGTTATCTGTTGCAGGCGGTGGCAATGACCGGGATCCTCGCGGCCGGTGGCTGGCTGGTGATCGAACGGCAGCTCACTCTGGGACAACTGGTGGCCGCCGAACTCGTGATGATAATGATGCTGGCGGCCATCGAGAAGCTGGCAAACAGCATCGAGGAATTTTACGATCTGCTGACCTCGCTTGCAAAAATTGGGACAATCACCGACCTTCCGGTCGAACGCCTGACCGGATCTGAACTGCCAAGGGATGGTGGCGGGGCTCGGGTGGTTTGCCAACAGCTTAGTTTCGGTTACCTGCCGGGCAGGCCGGTTCTGTCCACTTTGAATCTGGAAATAGAGCCCGGCCAGCGGGTCAGCCTGGTAGGGGCAAGCGGCAGCGGCAAAACTACCCTGGCCTACCTTTTAGCCGGTTTGCAGAAACCCTCCCATGGACGCATTACCTTCAACGGATTCGATGTGCGCGAAGCCGACCTGGGCAGCCTGAGGCGGAATATCGCACTGGTCTCCAGCAACAATGAAATCTTCGAGGGAACCATCGAAGAGAATATCCTCATGGGCAAAACCGACATTGACCGCGCCATGTTGCACCGGGCGATCGAGCTGGCCAATCTCGACAGCAGTTTGATTGGCTTTCCGGAAGGGCCGCGAACACGACTGGTCAGTGAGGGCCTGAATATTTCCATTGGCGAGCGCTTGCGGATTCTGATTGCCCGGGCCATTGTCAAAGAGCCGCAATTGCTGATTCTTGACGATGTATTCTTCGGCGTGGACGAAAAAACCAAATTACAAATCCTGTCGAACCTGTTGGATCCGGCGTTGCCCTGGACCGTCCTGGATATCTCCCATGACCCACTCATCGTGATGCGATCCGAAATTGTCCATGTGCTGAATAATGGGCGAATCGTCGAAAGCGGGGCGCCGAAAACGCTGGTCCGTCAGGCGGGCAGCATTTTTTCGGATCTGTTTCCCGAACTGGCGCACCGGACGACCGGGACGCCATTGCCGGAAAGTCCCGACCTTCAACGCTTCCCAACCTGATAGAGTGATCCCTGATAAGGCGGTAAAATTCAAGTCTCTGACGATGGTCGAAACGCCCACATCGATTGTCACTATCGGCAGGGCGCTAGCCGTTTTGTTTGCAACGACCGTGCTCTGTTTGATTTTCGTGCCCTGGCAGCAATCGATCCCGGGGGAGGGCCAGATAACGCTGCTGTCTCCCAACGAAAGGCCACAAACTGTTAATGCGCCGATTAACGCTCAGATGAATCACTGGCGGGTGCATGAAGGCAAACGCGTCAAAGCGGGGGATCTGTTGCTGGAGTTAATGGAAATTGACCCCAAATATCTAGACCGGCGACTCCTGGACCGTCTGAAGGCCCAGCACAAGGCAAGGCTGGCGAAAAAAGCGGCATTGTTTTCGGGTGCCGACACGCTGGAAAAACAACTTGAAACCCAGAAGCGTCTGGCCGGCTTCACGGTGCCGGCCGCTGCCGTTAAAATCGAACAGGCCGGGCACCAGCTTGAGGCCGCCGAGCAGTCCTGGATTACCGCAAAACAAAACTACACCCGTAATCTGGAGTTGTACCGCAAAGGCTTGCGTTCCAAACGGGACCTGGAACTGGCGGAAATGAACCGGGCCAAAGTCGAGGCGGAACTGGAAGTGGCCAGGCGGCAGACCCGGATTGCAGATCTTGGGCAAGGAGAAATTGAAGCCAGCGCCCAGGCCAAGATCCAGGATGTAGAGGTGAAATTGGCCAAACTTAGGGAAAGTGTTGCCCAGATCGAGCATGACATATTGAAACTGGAAATCGACATCGCTAACTTCATGAGCCGGGTCGAGCAACGCAGAGTGCGCGCCCCGGTGGAAGGCACAGTGGTTAGGATATTAACTTTCGGCAAAGGCGAAACCGTCAAGGCCGGAGACGAATTGGCGATTATCGTACCTGCAGCTACTCAGCAGGCGGTGGAACTCTATGTGAAAGACCATGATGCGCCGCTGATTTCGCCAGGTCGCCAGGTACGCCTGCAATTTTCCGGCTGGCCCGCGATACAATTCGCCGGCTGGCCCTCCATCGCGGTGGGGACCTTTGGCGGAAAAGTAGCGGTAATCGATTCGGTGGACGACGGACGGGGACGCTACCGGATTCTGGTGGTTCCCGATCAGGAGAGAATTCGGGCCGGTCTGGACGAGTCCTGGCCGTCTTACCCTTATCTACGGCCCGGCACCCGGACCAACGGTTGGATTATGTTGGAAACGGTTTCCATGGGGTTTGAACTGTGGCGGCAATTCAACGCCTTCCCGCCGTTTGTTGACCGCCCTGCAAAGGAAACCGGGGATTTGCATTATATTTCCGAGGAAAAGCAATGAGCGGCAATCGATGGATCTGAAATTTGCACTTTCGGCATTCGCGTTGCTGTGGGTAAGTTTCAACGTTGTTGGCGAAGTGCAAGGAGCGCAAACCGGGAATGCGCAGCAAAAGCTGACACTACTCACGGAAGAGTCGTTTTTGCAGCAAGTTAAACGCAATCATCCGCTACTGAAACTGGCGCAACTCAGGCAGGCGGCGGCCACCGCCCAGCGTTTGGAAACACAGGGCGCT
>CAZVFR010000083.1:0-12923 GCA_964626505.1 uncultured Methylococcaceae bacterium | reverse complement strand
TAGTCCCATTCAATATAGGCACCCACTGTCTGCTTGGGGTCGCTTTCCACCGGTAACATTCTGTCCGCTACCCGTGACACCCGCTGCTAGGCGGAATATATCTGACACCGTCCGTACGGTTAGATCTGAGCTATCACACATAAATCTACGTAACGACTCAGCTTGCCAGGATGCTAGCCCACATTTCTCACCAGAATGACAAGCCCTCAGGTAAGAAATCCGGGGTTAGGTTCGCCGAGTCGTTACAAATCTACTTGAACAAATGCTTTACGGCCTCGCATTCTTCACGTAGTTCTTTGTCGGTCGCATCCATCTTTGCACGACTGAAATCATTGATATCCAGACCTTGAACAATACTATAACGGCCATCCTTAACCTCGACCGGGTATGAGTAAATAACCCCTTCGCCTATACCATAGCTGCCATCGCTTGGAATCGCCATACTCACCCAATCGCCGGCTGGCGTACCCATAATCCAGTCACGCATATGACCTATCGACGCATTCGCGGCAGACGCCGCGCTGGACTGTCCCCTGGCTTTTATAATGGCTGCTCCGCGTTGCTGGACGACCGGAATGAAGTCACCCGAAAACCACTGCTCATCGACTAACGACAGTGCATTTTTACCTTGCACAATCGCATGATGAATATCCGGGTACTGGGTTGCAGAGTGATTACCCCAAATCGTCATATGTTTAATGTCAGACGGCAATACACCGCATTTTTCGCTAAGCTGTGCAATCGCCCGGTTGTGATCAAGCCGCGTCAAAGCGGTGAAATTTCCTGGATCGATATCCGGTGCATTCTTTAATGCGATTAGGGCATTAGTATTAGCTGGATTACCCGTAACAACAACTCTGACATTTCTTTTCGCCACATCATTTAGCGCCTGACCCTGGGCCGAAAAAATTGCCGCATTGGCCTCCAGCAGATCCTTGCGCTCCATACCCGGCCCGCGGGGCCTCGCCCCAACAAGAAATGCATAATCAATATCTTTGAAGGCCAACTTAGCATCATCAGATGCTTCTATTCGATGCAACAACGGAAACGCACAGTCACTCAATTCCATCACTACGCCCTCAAGCGCACCCATAGCCTGAGGAATTTCCAGTAAATGCAGCACGATTGGCTGATCCTTACCCAGCAAATCTCCAGCGGCAAGCCGAAACAATATCGAATAACAGATCTGACCGGCCGCGCCGGTGACCGCAATGTGTTTGGGTGTTTTCATCGTCCTTACCTTGATTCTTTATTATTGACAACAGTGACAAAGCGTCGCCCTACCACCATAAAGCGGATCACAACGAGTTCAGTACCAACTTATTTACAGGCTTTGGCTAATCTGATCCCGACTATTACATCTCCTTTATATCTTACAGAAATTTCGTTTGCAGTCCTATGGATTCGCAAGCTTTTTCGTATCCACAAGGGCTGTCATCGCTCATAATACCCTTTAACAAGCTCACTTTGCACAATCGCAATCAACCATTTGACACAGATTGGTTAATAACGACCCCGGACCGACATCATAATTTCGCCGCTAAGTCCAGCAATCAACAAGCACTACGTCTTTTCTATTTGATTGAAGAGGGTTACTATACGCCTCAAAATATTTGGACTTAACTGTCTCTTATTTAAATGGATAATAATAATGACTTGGACGCCCCAGATTCGGTGGCACCTTCATGCAATTTTGCAATACAGAATTTTAGAGTCTGTCTTGAAAAAATATATCGAAGCGAAAATGTTCCAAAACGAGAGCATTTTATTCAGGACAGGCTCTTATAGTCAGCGTAGATGCCGTGAATCCGTACAACGCGGTGCAACAGACCAACGAACTTCTCGACACGTTTACAACGGGAACCATAGCCGCTGATTTACAAGGTTTACCGATTTACCCTTAAATCTTTCGATAACCCCAAGCCCACTTTAAACAGTGGTTTTGTATAAAACTTAGGAGACCAATATGTTCACAAAATCCCAACAAATAGCCGGCTATGACGACGAGCTATTCCAAGCTATGGAAGATGAACGCCAACGGCAGGAAGAACACATCGAGCTGATCGCATCAGAAAACTATGCCAGCCCCCGCGTTCTCGAAGCCCAAGGTTCTGTATTGACCAACAAATATGCCGAAGGCTACCCGTCCAAACGTTATTACGGTGGCTGTGAATACGTCGATGTCGCCGAGCAGTTGGCTATTGATCGTTTAAAATCGCTGTATGGAGCAGACTACGCAAATGTCCAGCCACATTCTGGTTCCCAGGCAAATTGCGCGGTCTATATGGCTTTGATACAGCCCGGCGACACCATCCTGGGCCTGAGCCTTGCCGACGGCGGGCATTTAACACACGGCGCTAAACCCAATTTCTCCGGCAAGATCTACAACTCGGTCCAATACGGATTGAACCCGGACACGGACTTGATCGATTATGATCAGGTCGAAACTTTGGCCAGAGAACACAAACCCAAAATGATCATCGCGGGTTTCTCTGCCTACTCGCGTATTATGGACTGGCAGCGCTTCCGCGATATCGCGGATGAAGTTGGCGCCCTCCTGTTTGTCGATATGGCCCATGTAGCCGGACTGGTTGCAGCAGGTCTATACCCGAATCCGGTTCCGATCGCGGACATAGTAACCAGTACGACTCACAAAAGCCTGCGCGGACCACGTGGCGGCGTAATCCTATGCAAAAGCAACCCGGATATCGAGAAAAAGCTTAGCTCTATGGTTTTCCCAGGTATCCAAGGCGGACCACTGATGCACGTTATTGCGGCCAAAGCCGTTGCATTCAAAGAAGCCGCTACTGACGAGTTCAAAACTTATCAGCAACAAGTCATCAAAAACGCTCAGGCAATGGCTGAAATTTTCGTGGCGCGCGGCTACGATGTCGTTTCCGGCGGGACGGATAACCATTTGATGCTGGTTTCTTTGATAGCCAAAGGCATCACGGGTAAAGCCGCGGACGCCGCGCTGGGCCAAGCCTTTATTACCATCAACAAAAACGCCGTGCCTAAAGATCCACAATCACCTTTCGTCACCAGTGGTATTCGAGTCGGGACACCCGCGGCAACGACCCGCGGTTTCAAAGAACCGGAAGTACGCGAAATCGCAACCATGATGTGCAACATCATGGACGACCTGGACAACGAGCAATTGATTTTGGATACCCGCGAGAAAGTCAAAGCCCTTTGCGCCCGATTCCCAGTCTACGCTAACTAATAAAAAACTGAGGGAGGATAAAATGTCCGATATCGAAATCGCCCAACAGGCGGAGATGAAGCCAATAATCGCTTTGGCCAAGAATCAGTATGACATCGCGCCGGAGCATCTGGATCCATACGGCCACTACAAGGCTAAACTGTCACTCGAATACGTCAAAAGCCTAAGCGACAGGCCCGATGGAAAACTAATTCTTGTCACCGCAATCAGCCCGACCCCGGCCGGCGAAGGAAAAACAACCACCACTGTTGGCCTGGGTGACGCGATGAACCGCATCGGTAAAAAAGCCATTATGTGTCTGAGAGAACCATCACTTGGCCCATGCTTCGGTATCAAAGGTGGTGCTGCGGGTGGCGGCTATGCCCAAGTTGTACCGATGGAAGATATCAACTTGCACTTCACGGGCGATTTCCACGCCATTGGCGTCGCGCATAATCTACTGTCCGCATTGATCGACAACCATATCAATCACGGCAACGCGTTGAATATCGATCCACGACTGATTCAATGGAAGCGCGTAGTCGATATGAACGACCGCGCGCTCAGAAAAGTCGTGGTGGGTATTGGCGGAACCCCAAATGGCTATCTGCGTGAGGACGGGTACGATATTGTTGTCGCTTCGGAAGTCATGGCTATTCTATGTTTGGCCACTGACCGGGCTGACCTTAAAGAACGGTTGGGACGCATCGTTATCGGCTATAGCCGAGGTGACAGACAACCAATTTACGCCAGAGAGCTGAATGCCCAGGGCTCCATGTCCGCGTTGTTGAAAGACGCTATTAAACCCAACCTGGTGCAAACCTTGGAAAACAACATCGCCATCATCCACGGTGGACCATTCGCGAATATAGCGCACGGTTGTAACACGGTCACGGCAACCAAAACGGGGCTTAAGCTGGCCGATTATTGCATTACAGAAGCCGGCTTCGGGGCTGATCTGGGCGCGGAGAAGTTCATCGACATCAAATGCCGTATGGCCGGGCTCAACCCTTCGGCGGTCGTTCTGGTTGCTACGCTTCGAGCGTTAAAATTCCACGGCGGTGTCGGCAAAGATAATTTGAACACCGAGAATCTGGACGCATTAGACAAAGGTTTCGTCAACCTAGAACGCCACCTGACAAATATTACCCAGCATTACGGACTGCCGTGCATCATTTGCATCAACCATTTCACCTTCGATACTGATGCGGAAGTCGAATTGCTGAAAAGCAAATGCGAAGCGCTAGGTGCTACTTGCATAGTCTCGAAACACTGGGCTGACGGTGGTGCGGGGGCGGAAGATCTAGCCAGGGAAGTCATCAACGTCGTGGATAACAGGGCGCCTGGGTGTAGCTTCGTATACGACGAAAACCTTTCTTTGTGGGAAAAAATCGAAGCTATCGCCACAAAACTTTACGGCGCATCCTCGGTTACCGCTGACGCGAAAGTTCGCAAACAACTCGATGATTGGAATAAAGACTACGGTACATTTCCGGTCTGTATAGCCAAGACCCAAATGTCTTTCTCAACCGACCCGACGGCAAAAGGCGCACCCTCAGGCCATACGGTGAATATCAGTGAAGTAAGACTGGCCAACGGCGCCGGCTTCGTCGTTGCAATCGGAGGCAATATGATGACTATGCCGGGATTACCCAAAGTACCGGCCGCCGAACGCATTGACATCGACGACAACGGAGTTATCACCGGGTTATTCTAGAAGGCTGGCCAAGATCAACAACCGTAACCGGTTTGAGTCATAAGTTCCACAGCCCAAGGATGGGCCGTCAAGTTCAACGAATCGACACTAAACCCTATGAACTTTTTACGCTTATCCTGGTGGTGCACACCAATTATAGGTTTTTTCTGGGTTAGAGCACGGGATTTATCCGGCCGGTCAAAGCACAAAGCCTGTCTGTCTAAATTGCGTTGGATCAAACGCATGAGAGGACCGGATATTAGTCCGATGGGTCAGTGGACGGCCGAATACCATATCCTTGAAGGTCGCTCTTATTTCGGATTGGACCAAAAAGATAAGGCTCTGAGTCGCTTCGACCTTGCGATGAAAGCACTTCGAGATGAAGTGGACTATAGCGAGTGGGAAAAAAACTATTTGTCCGCGTTTATAACCTCATGCCACTCGGAGCTTGATTTCCCCGCTGACACTAACCTCGATATGGATCAGGTAGATCTGGATTACGTCACCAACGACATGAAAAACTGCTTCCCTTTAAAAGACCATCCCGACTGGCTTCATTGAACATCGCTGGAATCACACGCTTCACGGCGTGTTTATTCATTTCACTGATGCTTATCGGCATTTCTTTTCCGAAGACTGCATATTGCGGAGATTTATCCAGTACGATAACCCAAATAAGGTCCAGCATAGTAGGCATCGGAACCTTCCAAAAAATCCGATCTCCAGCGGCGTTGCTGCAAGGCACCGGATTTGTTGTCGCGGACGGATTGCACATTTTGACCAACGCCCACGTCGTACCGGATGCGATCGACTATTCCAAATACGAAACATTGTCCGTATTCGTGCGCCAGCAGGGAAAAATCGAATACCGCCGCGCCAAACAAGTAGCCGTCGACGAACAGCATGACGTCGCAATCTTAAAGATTGTGGGTCAACCTCTGCCACCCCTCGCATTAGGGGACTCAACCAAAGTCAGAGAGGGTGAACTATTTGCATTCACTGGTTTTCCGATCGGCTTTGTATTGGGTTTACACCCAGTAACACACCGCGGTATCGTATCCGCGATTAGCCCCGTTGTCATCCCGGCGCATTCGTCACGACAGCTCAACGCTGATATGATTAGCCGACTGAAAGCCACCTATAATGTATTTCAACTTGACGCTACAGCATACCCTGGAAACAGTGGCAGCCCGCTGTATGATATACACACAGGTCATGTCGTGGGTATCGTAAACAAAGTTTTCGTACAACAAAGCAAGGAAAACCTGTTAACACACCCCAGCGGAATCAGTTATGCGATCCCGATTCGATACGCTAAAGCTTTGCTCAAAGCAAATAATATCAACGGCACCAAATAAGACACCCGGTAAGAAAAAATATAACGCGGCCATTCATGCAACGCATAGAAATAATTCAAGCCGATATTACAAAATTACGCGTTGACGCAATCGTTAACGCAGCGAATAATTCTCTATTGGGTGGCGGTGGAGTCGATGGTGCAATTCATCGTGCCGCCGGTCCCGAATTACTTGACGAATGTCGAACACTGGAAGGCTGCAAAACCGGCTTCGCTAAAATCAGTAAGGGGTATAAACTACCCGCAAAATACGTTATTCATACAGTTGGCCCGGTGTGGCAAGGTGGAGACAGTCAGGAATCTGAATTACTGGCTTCGTGTTATATTCAAAGTCTGCAACTGGCCAATCAATATAAGCTGACTAGCATTGCGTTTCCGGCAATATCGTGCGGGGTATACGGATACCCATTAGAGCAAGCAGCCGACATTGCAATAAATGCAGTTTCAGATTGGTTAAACCGAGAAACAACCATTGAAGAACTCAAAATGGTATGTTTTGGCGAGCCTGCCCTGTCCATTTATACGGCCCGATTAGAGCAATTGCGTCGTGAACGTGAAACGTCATAGATGATGGTGAAGCCAACAGCAATCGAAATCAATCATGACTGATAAAATTAAACGCAGCGAAGATGAGTGGCGGGCAGATTTAACAACGGAGCAATTCCGCATTACCCGGAACAAGGGAACCGAAGCTCCCTTCACCGGCAAATATACAGACTGTAAGAAAACCGGTATCTACCACTGTGTTTGCTGTGGAAATACACTATTCCAATCCGAAACAAAATTCGATTCGGGTTCGGGGTGGCCAAGTTTTTACGACACAATGCATAATGAAGCGGTTGCTCAAACGAGCGATGAGAGTCATGGTATGCGGCGGACCGAAGTAACCTGCAATAGTTGCGACGCGCATTTAGGCCACGTATTCGAGGATGGACCAGCACCGACCGGGTTGCGCTACTGTATCAATTCGGCATCGCTCGTTCTCAAGGAAAAGGATTAATGCAAGCTGATATTGACCCCGAAGTTCATAATCACGCCCGTGACTTACTCGATTTCATAGACGCCAGCCCAAGCCCCTGGCATGTCGTTGAGGTGGTCGAAGAACGCTTATCAAAGCTTAAGTTTAGCCGGCTGGACGAAGCCCATTCCTGGTCTTTAACACCGGGTGGCCGCTATTACGTAGTTCGTGATGGTTCTTCAATTATCGCATTTGTCATTGGACATGAACCCCCAAAATCTTCTGGATTTAGGATAGTCGGCGCGCACACTGATTCACCTGGATTGCGGCTTAAACCGAATTCTGCTATAGAATCCAATCGGTTCGCACAGCTCGGCGTTGAAATATATGGCGGACCGATCCTGGCTACTTTTACTGACCGTGATCTAAGCCTAGCAGGACGTGTCACGCTAAAACGCAAGGACGCTACCATTTTGACCCGGCTTGTCAATTTCGAAAAACCGCTCATCCGCCTTCCAAATCTGGCCATTCATATGAACCGCAAGGTCAATGAGGACGGACTGCGTTTACACAAGCAGAACGAATTGGCTTTGATTCTATCCATTATGGGAGAAAACGAAGATACCGAGCGGCTGTTTCATGATTTACTAGCGCAAAAACTCGAAATCGAGTTTGCAGCAATTTTGTCATGGGACTTGGTTGTGTTCGATACTCAGAAAGGAAGTTTTTATGGCCCAAATTCGGAATTTATCGCAAACAGTCAACTGGACAATCTCGCTTCGTGCCATGCGGTAATTACCGGATTGCTCGATTCCAATTCATTGGATCCACAAACTACAAATGTCTGCGCGTTGTTCGATCACGAAGAAATTGGCAGCGAAAGCGCAAAAGGCGCAGACGGCAGCTTTTTGCCCGATGTGTTGGAACGCATCTCACAAACCCAGACACCCAATACGGAAGCTTATAAAAGAGCGCTAGCGAACAGTTTTCTAATCAGCGCCGATATGGCCCACGCCTACCACCCTAATTTCGCTAAAGCCTACGAAGCGGATCACAAAGTCTATATTAATCAGGGCCCGGTTATTAAAATCAATGCCAATCAGCGATACACATCGGAAAGCATTTCTGAAGCCATGTTTATTCGTTGGTGCGAACAAACGAATACGCCGTGGCAAAAATATTCGCATCGAAGCGATATTCCCTGCGGCAGTACAATCGGTCCAATGACTTCCGCACGCCTAGGTATACGATCCGTGGATGTGGGCAGTCCCATGTGGGCAATGCATAGCGCACGCGAAAGCGCTGGCGTTATCGACCACAGCCACATGACCCGTGTGTTGACACAATTTTTTTCTGAACCGCTTGGCTAGCCCGCATTTCGCACCAGAAGGCAAGATGATCGCGCAGAGAATTGTATCTATAAGGGGTTATTTTACCGCCTTAAAGAAGAAAATTCCTAGTGGGAACAAATCGAACAGTACTAATTTGTAATAATGGCTTAACTGCGCGCCCGATGCCATAACTTGCGACTTAATTCACGATTACAGTTCCAAGACGCGTACCAATCAAGACCAATTTTTCCGGGCTCTGCTATAATCAAATAGGATTTTTTGACAACCGTAGGACATATTTCATGCATAAAAGAATCGGCAAATTTTTCATATCGATTATACTCCTAGGCTTTGTGTTTTCTCCGTTTGCTATAGCGCAAGAAATGCAAGACAGTTATGGCAGCCATGTCGGTAGAAAGCTCGGAACGGGGATTGCCAACCTAACCACCGGTTGGATAGAAATACCCAAGAATGCGCTCAACACAACCAATGACTTGGATACCAAATACGTGCTTTTCGGTATAATCGGAGGAACCATAAAAGGAACATTGCATGCAGTGGGACGAACTCTGACTGGCGTGCTTGACTTGGTTACTTTTCCGATCCCAACTAAGCCGATGATCAAACAGGGCTACGTTTGGCGTAACTTTGACAACGACACCACCTACGGCCCGTATTTTAGACTACGCGATTCTGAAGATCACCCAAGCTCTTCTCAAGGCATGTCTTATTGACCTAGAACGCAGGATTTAATAACTCGATCGCTCGGCAGCGGTCGAGTTTCGACCTTAACTCTGCCAACATTTAAATCTCTTGCTTGATCTTTATTTCCACAAGTAGAGCTCTTTCCTCCCCCCGGTCAAACAAAATTCTACGCTATCACCCGAACCTCTGAAACGAGAACCCCGGGTTACTCCACATTGTTTACCAGAATAACACCCCTCGATTAATCTTTGTGGTCTTCTCTCCTCGGACAGACAGAGCGCGTATTCCGTTTACTATCAGTCAGGTCCAGATTCAACATCCCCGTTAAGCGTTAACCCGAGATTACTCCAGTCAAAATTCGTAGAATGTAGGGGAAATTAAAACAGCTGAATAATCGATCTTTGAAGTCGAAATCAAAGTTGAGCCAGGTCGATACCCTTTAACGCCAGGTTTGCGCGCGAATCGGCACCGGACGGCAGTGGGTTATTGGGCGATTCTATCCAAGCGGCTATGTCGTTTAAAATCAGTTTAGCTTGTAAATCCCTTAACAGCATATGATAACCATTTTCGTAGAAGGCTACGCGAGCGGTACCATCACCCAACTTACCGACTTCAGGCAATCCTTTAAGCATTTCGAATGTAGATTCTTTGGGAATAATCTCATCCTTTTCACCGTAAAGTAGCAAGGTTTTGCTGCCCAATTTCGCAGACTTATCCAAAGCTTCATCCATTAAATCGACTAACCCGTAGATGGTTTCGACACGGCTTTCCTTTATCACCAATGGATCACGACTCAGTGCCCGTAGCATTTCAATATTATCTGACGGTTTGATTTTTAGCGATTCACCCGTAAATGACATCCACGGCACGGTATGCGCTGTAAGCCAAAGTAAACCGCGTTGATACCAAGGCATGGTCTGCCGACCCCAAATCGCGGGTGCCGATAAAATCACGCCATCAACCTCGGGCAATAAAGCTTCGTTCGAGGTTACAATAACAACGGCTCCGCCCATACTTTCACCCAGTAGGTATAGGGGCAACGATGGATGGCGCCGCTTGACCTCTCGGGTAAATTGCACCAAATCATTGACTAGCGCTGAAATTCCAGGCCACAGCCCATGGTTCGGCGACTCACCAAATCCACGTTGATCAAACGCGTAACTCGCAACACCCAATGAGCTTAAGTATTTACCCGGACCGTCGAAAAACTTACTGTAGTCGTTAAATCCATGCAAAGCGATGATTACAGCACTGGGAGATTGGTTAGATGGCATCCAACTACGTACCGGAAGGCGCACACCGTCTTCGGTAAAAAAAGCATCTTGCTCAAGATGCGCGATTCGTACCGCATCTCCAGGAGGATGGTTAGTTGGTATACACGCGGTCAGAACGAAAAAGACGCATATCGCTCCAAGATGAAAAAGCATAGTCGCCCAATTCAAAAACCGCCGGTCATTATCCGGTGCTAAGCGCCCCCAACCGTTCGCCAGGGCGCTATTAGCCGCCACCGAATCAGTCGGCAAAATCGTTTGATAGCGTTGTTTTGATCGTTTCATTTTGGCCTTCGTATAATTCCGCCGTGTAACTTATTCAGCCCCGCGGTCAAAAACCCAATCGAACCGGTTAATCTAGAAGCTGCAAATCCATAGGGAACCTATTAAAATCCAATCCATAACATTTTCACAGAAAGCAACCGTAAAAACACATATTTTCAGTTACCTACACCACACGGATACTTCCAGCGTTAGGGAAGTTCCAACTGAACCAAACTTTCAAACCAATCAGGATTCGTCAGATCTCGCGCAACACCCGTCATCGATAGGGCTTAAACAAAGAATAGAGTACGCTTATGCATTTATCAATTTAGAAAACACTGTCTGACTCGGTATAACTCCGCAGACATCGGCGTATTCTTTCGCGCATAAGTTCAGACAACTCATTTACCAACAACACTTGAACCGTGCTTCAGAGGACACAAATATTCACCGTTTGATGCGAAGTTTTGACGATAAGCTGAATTGATCGATTATTGGAGCCAATAATGTGTAGCTATGCCGGCGAAGATCACGGCACCGAACCAGCTATTGTTCAGAAACGCTTTAAAACAACCCTCCTTGGAACGATCCGATATCAATATCTGCTGATAAACCGCAAACCCAACTGCAACAAACAACGCCATAAAATAGGCCCAACCCATGGCTTCCTGATTTCCGACAGCGATCAATGTGAGTACCACCAGGACCTGAATGATACCGACAAACATCCGATCCAGGTCGCCAAACAATATCGCGGTAGACTTAACGCCTATTTTTATATCGTCGTCGCGATCAACCATTGCATACATCGTGTCGTAGGCCATTGCCCACAATATTGTAGCAATGTAAAGCAACCAAGCGGTTTTTGGAACCGATTCGGTTTGAGCCGCAAAAACCATCGGGACCGCCCATCCAAACGCCAGACCCAGATAGACCTGAGGGAAATAGGTGTAGCGTTTCATAAACGGATACGATGTTGCCAAGATCGCACCCACAAACGACAACATGATGGTCATCCAATTTAACAAAAAAACCAGCGCAAATGCCGACGCTACCAGTAACCCAAACAAAATCAGCGCTTCATTGGCGGTCACCCGCCCAGCAGCAATCGGCCTTTGCCGAGTTCGCGAAACCAGTGGATCAAATTTACGGTCGGCATAATCATTAATAACGCAACCCGCGCCTCGCATAACAACAACTCCGCTTACGATAACCGCGATTATCAGAGGATCGGGCTGTCCCTTACCGGCGATCCACAAAGCCCACATTGCCGGCCAAAGCAATAAAAATATGCCGATAGGCCTATCGAACCGCATTAAATGCCAATATTGATAAGCCCGATCATAGAGTCGTTCTGTAATACTTAAATTATTTTGCACTATTTTTCTTCTATCAATATCTTTCTTGTTTGAAGGTAAAACCGCAGGAATTGCAATCTATTTCAAAATATTAGAGCGACGCTTATTGCGAAAAGATGCGGGCTGTAAACGTTGGCTTCCTAGACTCGGAAGGCATAGATAAAGCCTCAGACATAAAAAATTCGCAAACCAACAGATGTCTTCCTACTATCGAATAAACCGTCCGTCGTCCCCAAATCGGCTCGCCAATACTCACGTATTTGGCCGAAGCCTCACACCATTCCTTACTGTCGACGCAGACAATATCTAACCTTAGTCTTTTTAAACCGGGGTACGAAAAAATAACTTCGCCTAAAGGTCGCGTACCCAAGTTGGACAAGTGTCTCTGAGCACCTCGCAGAGTCGCCAGCGGCATAACCGTGCGCGCCATTATTACCGACCTCTCGCCACAGTGCAGCTCTACTTCCCGTATTAGAGCGCACTGATACCTTGCAAGATGCAACGCCCTTGCTTCGTCCAGGAAAGGTTTTGCCCAACTTTGATTCAAAACGGTTACGCCAAAACCCGCGTCACAGCTGGATTTGATTCTTCTGGTCAACGATGCGGTTTCAAAAATCCACGATATTGCATCGGCTGGAATGCCGCGCAACCTCGTATTGCGACTACTGACCCAGGAAAGTTGACGATTAAACAAGACGCTATGTCTACGCAAAACGATTACCCTATTAATAAATGGCTCTGTTCGCGTTCGTTGTTGGTACCCAATAAATACGCCTTGTGT
>CAZVFR010000082.1:6041-12952 GCA_964626505.1 uncultured Methylococcaceae bacterium | reverse complement strand
CCAATCGGTTCATTAACTTTTTTATTTTATGCGACAACTACCTTGACATCTACCGTCAACACGGTGAGTTTGTCCAGAAACTCCAGCGGTGTGAGCGACAGAACCGTCCGGCCATCGGGTCGAGGCTTGGGAAGTTGATAAATCAGCCGTTGATTCTGCTCAATCCATCGAAGCCGCTCACTGGCAAAGATCGGCCGCGCACAGTAGCGGAGTAACCGTTCCAGTCCCGTTCGATCCCAGGCCGGTACAGTGACATCGGCATTCAACGAGAACCCGCCGCCATGACGCCATTCCCTCATGTCGTTCACGGTTTCTGGAGCAAGCAGGCCACGGCGTTTGAACAAACGCAGAACGCGTTCTCTGACCTGCGCTTGCACCTTCACCATGGCCTCATCCGTCAAAACCGCCTCATCAAATCGTACCTGCTCGTTCTCGACACTGAAAACGCCGTCAATAATGCAGCAATGGAAATGAAGGTTGGCATTCAGGGCCGAACCAAAGCGATGGACAAAGGTGACCGCGCCAATGCGAGCATTGCTCGGCGCGCCCGGACTACACGATTTGAGTGCGTTCTCTACGATGGCTAAAAAAATACCTAAGACGCGATTGACCAGATCGGCATCGTGATGAAGAAAATAGCGTAAGCGTTTAGGGAATGCCATCACCCACTGACGAACGGGCACCCGCGGAAATACCTGGTCGACCAAATGAGCCGCCGTCTCCGCCATACGCCGCGTGTTGCAGGAAGGACAGAAGCCTCTTCCTTTGCAAGAAAACGCCACCAGAAAGTCATGTCCACAATCGGCACAGTAGGCGCGAGCAAAACCGTGGACTAAGATGCCGCACTGGAGATAGTTGCGGAAGTCTTGGTCGACATGTGATGGGATGACCGTCCGGAACATCGGTCCCAGAACACGCAAGCCATGTCTCCAAATGCTGCTGCACCACCTGATAAACCACCGTCCGTTCTGGCCGTCTGCGTCGGTAAACAGTGGTTCGAGGGTGGGGTTTGAGTTTGTCTTGGGAACAGGGCGCAACCGCCGACATCGTTTTTCGGGAACGGTAGTTTTTGTTCCCACTCTATCGACTAACCGCTGCATTTCTTTACCAACTTCGCCCTATCGTGAGACACTGCTCTCAGCTTTCCCGCACTCAGAATCCGCTTTCACCACTATTTTATTGGACCGAGAGTTCATCAATAAGCATTTTTGTTGCCTGTCACGAACCCGATATCCATTTCCCGGTTAGATTTTTCTCCATTTTGTCCATAAAATTCTTGCCATAAACAGGGAAAGGGCATTAAAATTCCTATCCATTATACGGGAATCCCGTATAATTTGACCTATGAAAACAGTCCGCGAAACAGCAACGTTTAAGAAGCAGGCCGACAAGATTTGGTCTGAAGATGAGCGGCTTGAGTTTGTAACTTTTATCGCGGCCAATCCGGAGGCGGGTGATCTGATCCCCGGTGCGGATGGCGCGAGAAAGATTCGCTGGTCTGTTGGTCATCACGGCAAGCGCGGCGGCGTTCGGGTGATCTATTTCAATCTGGATGCCGAGGTGCTTTGTCTGGTTGCTATTTACAAGAAGGCGGAACGGGAAAATATGCTCCCGAATGAAATCAAAGAGGTGAAATAGGATGGATATTGATCGTATTGCAAAGGTTATCGAGGATGATGCAGGCCAGTCCATTGAGGGTTTGCGCGAATCGCTGGCGGAAATGAAGGCTGGCAAGTTTGCACGGGAATACACGCCGGAGCAGTTGCTGCTGCGTGCTGCCAGGCAGGCGTTGAATTTGTCACAACCGAAATTTGCCGTGCTGATCGGTACGCCGGTGGCGACGCTGCGCGATTGGGAACAGGGACGTTTTAAGCCTGTGGGTAGCGCGCTGGTGCTGTGTAAAATTGCCATTAAAAATCCTGCTGCGTTGTTGTCTGCGTAGTTTTGCATAGAGCGGCTGATCGGTAAAATTCTTGCCATAAACAGGGAAAGAGCATTAAAATTCCTATCCATTATTTTGTGTCGCCTATGGGTGCCGAGAATGCATCCGCGACCAGTAAGTCGATATTATCGCCCGTTAAAGAGTTCAGAAATGCAGTTAAGTCGGTAATCTCGGCGTTATCCAGGTTTAAGGGTTTTATCATTGGGTCGAGATTATCGTTGGGTACGCCGCCCTGGTTATAAAAATCAATGACTTCACTAAGCGTCCTGAAGCTGCCGTTGTGCATGTATGGTGCAGTTAAAGCGATATTTCGTAGCGAAGGTGTTTTGAATTTCCACCTGTCATCCGGGTTTTGGGTGATTTCGTATAATCCCAAGTCGTTAGGTTTGTTGCCGGACACTGACTGTATTATTTTTCTGTCGACTTCCACAAATATACCGGGCGCAACCTGGACAGGGCGGGATTTGGGTTGTTGGTACATCGAGTCTCTGTATCCCAAGCCCGTATTGTGAGGCAGATTATCGGAAAAAATCGCGCTGCTTTCTCCGACAATGTGGCAGTGTGCGCAACCCGCTTTGCCGGTGAATAAACTGAATCCATGTTGTGCCTGCGGGCTAAGCGCATCGAGTTGCCGGCCGTAGTACCATTTATCAAAGGCTGAGTTGGCTGAAATGATCGTGCGCTCGTATCCGGCTATTGCCATACCTATGGTTTCCATTGTCGGTTCCCGTTGGAAGGCTTGTTCAAATAAATCCGCATAGTCCGGGAGCTTGGTAATTTTATCAACGATATATCCAATGGACGGATTGGCCATTTCATTTTTGGCAAGCATCGGTCCCCACACCTGTTGTTCTAAGGTGGTTTCGCGAGCATCGTGGAACAAGCGGGTCGCGTAGGCAACGTTATATATTGTCGGTGCATTGCGTCTAACCGTCCGGCCTTCGATTCCTACCGCGGTTGCTAACTCGTTATTGGAAAATCCTTGTTCGGGAATATGGCACATTGCGCACGAAACCGTATTGTTAAGCGAAAGGCGTCGGTCGTAAAAAAGTTTTCGTCCCAGGGCGATTCTTTCAGGGGTTATTGGGTTATCGTGTGGGACATCGATTTTAGGTAGCCCCAGTGGTGGGTGTTTTGCGATTTCCGCGAGGTTTGCCTGCCGCCCTTTTCTGTCGCTTAACGCGTTGGATCGTGTTTCATAGTTCGGCAGATTATACCCGGCCTTATTATCTCCAGGAGCGGTAAAAGCCGTAGGGTTTGCCGGTTTGTCCTCTGTCAC
Source organism: uncultured Methylococcaceae bacterium (assembly GCA_964626505.1). Taxonomy (GTDB): domain Bacteria; phylum Pseudomonadota; class Gammaproteobacteria; order Methylococcales; family UBA1147; genus CAZUGA01. The sequence goes on along the minus strand of CAZVFR010000082.1, from coordinate 9,731 downwards.
CTCGTTGGTAGAACTAACCAACGAGTTAGTTTGAGAACGTAATAATGTTTTGATATCGTTGATCAAGGTGTCTGCATGGAGAAACGAAACGCTGTAAATGTTTCGAATTTGCTTATCTTTATCGATCAGAAAGACACGTAGGATATGTGAGTAGGTCCCCAGGAAATTTCCGTTTTCATCAAGGTTTTTATTGGCAGTTTGTTGATAGTGGTTGAGTATCGGTTGTAATTCGGTTTCCGAATGGGTGGTTAAAAACCGCCAATCGATCTCGGCGTTTTGGAATCTTTGTTCGTATTCGTGCATGACTTCGGGGCGATCGTGAATCGGGTCGAAGCTCAACGTTATAAGGCGAAGTTGTTCGGCGAAATCACTTTCTTGTTTCAGACGCTGTTTGATCTTGTGAAAAACCATGGTAGTGAGTGGGCAACCGTTCACATCGCTGCAGGTGGAATAAATGAAGCTTAGTAAGATCGTTTTGTTGTCATAGAGTGCATATAGAGAAGATGGCTGTCCGTCTGAATTAATGACATTTCCGTCCGCTGCAATCCCCAGGCTAGGTAGCTGATAGCTGCCGGGTTCAGGCGATTCAAATGCAAGTGGTCCGTACCCTGGGGCGAGAACTTGGTTTGTATCGCGCGATCTTGATTGAACGGGTAATGATTCATCTGCAAGTACTAGGTAGCCAGCAATAATAGCTACTACCGTAATCAGGGAAATCGGAATTAGTCGGCGCATTCAATTTGCCATACGAGTCACCCGCTGAAAAGCGAGTGACCCGACATGAATTTGTTACCGGGTATCCAATGCAGAATGAACGCGGCCAGCCAGCAGTGTTTTTCGATCGATAGTTATTTGGCTGTACAGCGAATGTGCGCCAAACCTCATTTGATGGGGCCGACCCAATTTTTGCGCCATAAAATCGATCGCAAATTGCTCGGATAACTGTTTTCCGTCCCAACTGTAGGCTTTTAGAAACTGGTCGTTGTCATTGCCTTTTTTGTCCCAGTTAGCCAGAAGCGAACTGGTGAAATAAAGACGTTTTCCATCCCAACTGGACGAAACCATATTCAGTTGCGAGCCAATCTTTTTTTCGAAAACCTGCTTGGGCGCATGGGGATCGGATATGTCAAATGCATGCGTGGTTCCGTCCATGAATGTGTTGACCCACAGTAATCCATCGTCAGATTGGATTGATATATCGACTGGCAGTGGAATTTTTGCGGGGTCGCCTATCGTTGCAACATCTTTGGCCTGCCATTCACCGTCGCTATCTTCATAGATTAACCAAATTTTGGATGTCAATGCGGTCGTGGTAAAGCAATAATTATTGGTTGGGCCCCATGCGCATCGAATCTCCAATGGCGCTCCGGGTACGTCAAGAACCTTTTTGGGTTTGCGTGTGTGTAGATCCCAAACGACTACCGTATTACCAAATCGTTTCATGGCTTCCGCATCGTTCAACATCTTGCCGAAATCCATCATATAGTTCGACCAGCCGGTAAATGAAGAGGTGACCATAACATTGCGCCGCGGAAGAGCTCTGACATCGTAGCCATAGCCATCGGCATATTTTCCCGATTTGGTTGCGTTTTGCAGGTTGCCGTCAGTCGGCATCCAATGAGTTGCAACATAGTCGCCGTTGTTCGTATATTCAACCAAAGCGGTCCGTCCGCCGTGATCTTTATTATTGGACAGTCCTGAAATCATCATTCTACCGGGTAATGCATAGGTGGTATGCGGTCCAACAACGCCACCGCTACTGGAGACGAAATCAGTGATAACTTTGTGCATCTTGGGTTTCGCGGGGTTGCTGTGCACGTCAAAGATGAAAATTTTATTCGTATCAAGTCCCGCCGCCCATAAATATCGGCGGTCGTCTGTAAATCCGGAATGGTGTGCCTCATTGCGGCCACCCACCGAAATCGTATTGACGATTTTTCCGTAATGACTCGACTTGGGGTTGACGTCAATGGTTACCAGCTTATCCTGTTCATCGCCCAATCCTTCGATGCCCAGCGTCCAAACATAAATGAAATCTTCTTGGCCAACAATTTTCGCCATATAGGGGGACATGCAAGTCTCATCGGCATATGAATTTGTCGGTGAGATCGTGAGCGTGATAAGTGACGCAATCACCGCGCTGAAAGTCATTGAAGCGAATCTCGAAAATAGATTCGCATTTGGGGTGGGTTGCTTGTTTTTCATAGCATGACCTCTTTTGGATTGGATTTGCGGTTGGGTGACTCTGCGATATTGCAGTTGTTATTGGGCTATTCGTAGCACACCGGATGGACACTTGTTGACGGTGTCAATAATTACGGCTTCATCCTCCTGCGATGTGCCTATGACAAATTCGCCGTTTTCGATTTTGAAAACATTTGGAAGGGTTTGTACGCATGTGCCCGAATGCGTACAAATATTTTCGTCCCACTCGATATTCATGTTAAGCCCCCTATAAAGTGTGAATATTTCATAAAAACTGACCGGTCGTATTAATTAAAAGTTAAAAATTTAGTAACTATTCAGCTCACGGCTTATTTTCGTGAATACTGCGTCAAAAGTGCTCATTTATGCTTATAAACTCCGCGCTTTTTCCTTGTACTCACAAAAATAAGCCGCAATCTGAACAGCTACAAGGTTATGCAGAGTAGTTACAAAATTTAGGCTTTGAACCATCCTTCAAGTAACTGTTCGCGGCACTGGATCAAAGGATATGTTGATTTTTCGATCTTCATTCTTAACAAGGCGCCTTGCCAGGCATTCAACAGAAAATCAGCCATCGATTCCGCGGATAAATCCCGTCTAATTGTGCCTTCTGATTGAGCGCGGCTAAGGCCTTCCGCCAGAGTGTCTCGATACTGTCTAACCGCTAAATCTAATGCCTTGCGGCAGATTTCGCTGGTATCTCCGATTTCGCCCATCAAATTACCCAAGAGGCAGCCCCCAAGAAAATTTTGCTTTTCGAGGGTATCGATTAGTTCGTCGAAATAGCATCGAAGAGATGTCAGGGAGTCTTGGCTTGGTGTATCAAGGTGCTCATTTAATTGGACTATAAATGGGGTGATGTAATGTTGGATAATCTCAGCGCCAAAATTTTCTTTACTTTGAAAGTAGTTATAAAAAGATCCTTTCGGGACACTGACGGAATTTAGTATTTCGTTTATGCCGGTGCCGTGATATCCCTGCTCCATGAGGGCCAACACGCCTTGATCCAGCAATTTCTTTTTATTCAGCGATTTTTGATGTGCTCGCATTATATCGGGAAATATATGACCGGTCGTCTTAAATGTCAAGTGTGATTTTATTTGGGTATGCGTAATGGAGTTAATCGGAGAATAAAAAGCTAGGTATTTCCTACGATTCCGACTTCGTATATGACGGCCAACCCAAGAACCACTGTTGCGAGTCCTACGGTACTCTGAATAACGTTGTGTAACCACTTCAAGAGAGATAGTTACCCACCCACCAGACAGTTTTAAACGTAAAATAATTAGCTTTTGGATAGTCTTTGCCTGCTGACAAGGCCGGCCAGATGGAGTAGCCCCTTTAATTGATGGCGATTGTGGGCAGTTTTTCGGTTAAGGGTGTAGCACAGCTACATTCAAACCGCGGGTTAACCGTTTTGTGCCCGCCCGTTGCGCTCGAGCCAGATCACGTGCAGGGTCAGTGCGGCGAGCAACAGGGCCAGAC
>CAZVFR010000082.1:5783-6031 GCA_964626505.1 uncultured Methylococcaceae bacterium | reverse complement strand
CAGACCATACCAGGTCAGCGCGTAGACGAGATGGGCATTACGATAGCTCAGCCGGGTCAGGCCGCCGATCGGCAAGCCGCCGGGAGTGGCGGTGTCGTCCGCATCGATAAAGTACGGCGCGGTATTGGCCAGCTTCCGGGCTCGCGCGATTGCGTCGACATCGCGTGAATACCAATGTTCCGCGGCCGGATCATTGTCGCGCAGCGGGATTCCGCCGGGTTCGCTGATGCGCAGCAAGCCTGTGACCG
>CAZVFR010000082.1:0-5773 GCA_964626505.1 uncultured Methylococcaceae bacterium | reverse complement strand
AGAAAAGGGACGCGGCCCGCACATTGCTTGCACAAGGTGGCGACCTTGCAGTTCAGAAACGACTTGATCAAATTGAAGCGGAGACTCACGCACGCACGACGTTTTTGCTGGTCGCCGAAGAATACCTGCAGCAAGCCTGTGACCGAGACCTCTCCGTCGATCTGCCCGGCCCCGCGTTTTGCCGGATTCGCGGCCACGACGGGTATGTAGCCACGGTTGATCAGAACCGTTTCACCGGCGGGAGTCAGCAGCGGCGTTAACACCCAGTAGCCGTTGCCGCGTTCGGTCAATGCCCAGACCAGGGTTTCTCGCTTGTGTAAAAATTGCCCATGGATCAGGACACGCCGGTATTCCTCCTTTTCCTGGGTAATGCTGGACCAGGCGGCAGAGGTGGGCGCGGCGACCGGCGTTGCGACCGCGCGGCTTTCTACGCGCTCGATTAGCGCGAGTTTCCAGTCGAGACGCCTAAGTTGCCAGTTGCCAAGCAGAACCAGACCCAGAATCGCGATGCCGATCGCGCCCAGAATCAGCAGCTTCGGTAATCCTGATAATGATAGCAGCAGTATACCACCCCGGTTCGACGCGGTCATAGAGGAAGCCCGCCGTGGTTAAGGAGTTGAACAGAAATAACTTCCTGATATTGCGCCGCAATGTTGTCCATATTCAAGGCACGGCAAAGGGCGCATAGTGGACTACGCAACCTTTGCCGTAACGCAGAAGATGGGCGATAGGGCAAGCAAGATCGGGAAGTTATTTTTGGACAATTCCTAAGGCAGCGCGCGAGCAGCTTCCAGCATCATCGGCATCATGTTGCGATCGAGATGGAACATAATCCATATCGAGCCCGCGATCGCTATGACCACGAGCATCACGGTGAAGGAAAGCGAGATGATAATCCAGCCACCCTCCGACTTCGTGTTTAAGTGCAGAAAATAGATCATGTGCACGACCATTTGTACGGTACCGAAGCTTATGATTAAAAAAATGGTCAGACCGGGGCTGTCGAGCACATCGCCGAGAACCAGCCAGAATGGGATGACAGTCAGTACTACCGACAAACAGAAGCCGGTCAAATATTCATCGAAGCTGGCGTGCGGAGCGCCCTCAACATGCTGCTCTGTACCGTCGTGTACGCTCATAACATGACTCCCGTTAGATATACGAGTGAAAAAACGCCGATCCAGATTAGGTCGAGAAAATGCCAGAACATGCTCAGACAAAACAGGCGGCGCTTGTTGGCGACCGTTAGACCGTACATCCTGGCCTGCACAATCAGGACGATCATCCACAGCAGGCCAAAGGACACGTGCAGGCCATGGGTGCCGACCAGTGCATAGAACGAGGACCAGGAGGCGCTGGATTGAGGCGAGGCACCAACATGGATCAAATGCCTGAATTCGTACAGTTCGATGGAGACAAACGCGATGCCGAACAGTCCAGTGATCGCCAGCCAAAACAGGGTCCAATTGAGCCGACTCTCCTGCATTTGCAACACGGCAAACCCGTAGGTAATCGAGGAAAACAACAGGCAAAAGGTCGAAACCATGATCAACTTGATATCGAATACGTCCTTCGGTAACGGTGCGCCCGCGAAATTGGATCCGACCACCGCGCGGGTAGCGAACAACATCGCGAAGATCAGACAATCGCTCATCAGGTAGATCCAAAATCCGAGCAGGGTACCGGATTCATGGTGCGGTTCTTCTTGCAGGTAAAAATTGGGTACGTCGTCGGTCTGATCGACGGTTGGATTTACACTGCTCATGCTAGACTCCGTTTAGCCAGTTGCTTGCTGCGTTTGGCCTCGACGGCTTCGACTTCCTCCACCGGAATAGTGTATTCCCGGTCGTAATTGAAGGTATGGATAATGGCGGCAATGATCGCGGTGAAGAAAGAAACTGCCGCGAGCCACCAGATTTGCCAGATCAAAGCGAAGGCCATCAGCGTGCAGAGCATCGCGAGAATAAATCCGGCGCCGGTGTTTTTCGGCATGTGGATCGGCTTGAAGCCGTCAACAGGACGCACATAGCCGCGCTGCTTCATGTCCCACCAGGTATCGAAATTGTAAACCCGCGGCGTAAACGCGAAATTGTATTGCGGCGGTGGCGACGAGGTCGACCATTCCAGCGTGCGCCCGTCCCCACCCCAAGGATCGCCGCTATCGTCGCGCAATTCGTCCCGTTTCCGGAAACTCACAACCATTTGCATGCAAAAGGCGGCGATGCCTATCATGATGAATATCGCACCGACCGAGGCGATATTGAAATAGGCGCTCAGCGTGGTATCCGGAAATTGGCTCAGGCGTCGCGTGATGCCCATCAGGCCGAGTGCGTAGAGCGGCATGAAAGCCAGGTAAAAGCCTATCACCCAGAACCAGAAGGATATCTTGCCCCAGTAGGGGTCGAGACGGTAACCAAAGGCTTTCGGAAACCAGAAGATGATGCCGGCGAACAGGCCAAACAATACCCCCCCAATAATGACATTATGAAAATGCGCAACCAGAAACAGGCTGTTGTGCAACACAAAATCCGCCGGCGGCACCGCCAGAAGCACGCCGGTCATGCCGCCAATAACGAAGGTGATGATAAATGCAACCGTCCACATCATCGGCAACTCGTAAGTGATACGACCCTTGTACATGGTAAACAACCAGTTGAATATCTTGGCTCCGGTCGGGATCGAGATGATCATGGTCGTGATACCGAAAAAGGCGTTGACGCTGGCGCCCGATCCCATGGTGAAAAAATGATGTAGCCACACAATATAGGACAGAATCGTGATCACTACGATCGCGTAGACCATCGAGTCGTAGCCGAAGATCTGTTTGCGGCAATGCGTAGCAACCACCTCGGAAAAGACGCCGAAAACGGGCAGGATCAGGATATACACCTCGGGGTGACCCCAGATCCAGATCAGGTTGATGTACATCATGGCGTTGCCGCCGAGATCGTTAGTGAAAAAATGGGTCCCGGCGAAACGGTCGAGGCTCAACAGCGCGAGCACCGTGGTCAGAACCGGGAAGGATGCGACGATCAGGACATTGGTCGACAGGGCGGTCCAGGTGAACACCGGCATTTTCATGAATGTCATGCCCGGCGCGCGCATCTTGATAATGGTCACCAGCAGATTGATACCGGACAGGGTGGTGCCGATGCCCGCAATCTGCAACGACCAGATATAGTAATCGACGCCGACACTGGGACTAAAATTGATACCCGATAGCGGCGGATAGGCGAGCCAGCCGGTTTGGCCGAACTCGCCGATAAACAGGGAGACATTGACCAGCATGGCGCCACCGATTGTCATCCACAGGCTGAAGTTGTTGAGGAACGGGAAGGCGACATCGCGCGCGCCGATCTGTAGCGGCATCACGTAGTTCATGAGCCCGGTCACCAGCGGCATAGCGACAAAAAAGATCATGATCATGCCGTGCGCGGTAAATATCTGGTCGTAGTGATGCGCGTCCAGGTAACCTGAGCCCCCACTCGACGTCATGGATTGATGCGCGCGCATCATCAAGGCATCGGCGAAGCCACGCATCAGCATGACCAGGCCGAGGATGATGTACATAATTCCGATTTTCTTGTGGTCTATGCTGGTAAACCATTCCCGCCACAGATAGCCCCAGAGTTTTTTGTAGGTGATCAGACCTAACACCGCGCCAGCGCCGATGACGACACCGATGAAGGTCATCACCAGAAGCGGTTCGTAGTAGGGTATGACATCCCAGGACAGTTTTCCGAACAGTGGAGACCAGCGATCATCGGCGTAAATTGCTGCGTAATCCTTAGACATGCTCGTTTAATTTCCTTCGTGTTTGGCTGTGTGTTTAGACCGATGCGCATCCTGGTGCATAAGCTTGTCCATGCAGGCGGTTCCCGGTTTAACGCACATATTCAGAATATCGTGATAAAGACGTCTTTCGACATCTCCGTAATAGACTACAGGATGGTTTATGGTCTGCTTTTCCAGTTCGAGATAGGATGTGCTGACAAGTGATTCACCCGAGGCGCGTAGTTTTTCGACCCAGCTGTCGAATCCCGTCTCGTCCATGGCGTGAAACTTGAAACGCATCTGCGAAAAACCGTGGCCGCTGTAGTTGGCCGAAAAGCCGTCAAATACGCCTTTTTCGTTGATCACCGCGTGCAGCTTGGTTTCCATGCCCGACATCGCGTAAATCTGCCCCGCGAGCGCGGGTATATAGAGTGAATTCATCACCGAACCCGAGGTAATCTTGAAACGGATCGGCCGGTCGACCGGCGCCGCGACCTCGTTGACCGCCGCCACACCCTGCTCGGGATAGAGAAATAACCACTTCCAGTCCAGTGCCACTGCCTCGATGACGAGGGTTTCGACATTTTCAGGAAGGGGTTTGTCCGCACTGATCCGGGAAATCGGCATATAGGGATCCAACCGATGGGTGGCGACGAAAGTGAGACCGCTCAACATCAGAATAATCGCCAGCGGCGCTGTCCAAATAATGGTCTCGAGCGTGGCTGAGTGGTGCCAATCAGGGTCGTATTCGGCTTTGCTGTTCGATGCCCGGTATTTCCAGGCGTACAGGATGGTCAGGACGATCACCGGCACGATGACGATCAGCATCAGCAGCGTGGAGAGGTTGATCAGGAACGCCTCTTGTTCCGCGATATAGCCAGAAGGATTCATCACCACCCAATCGCAACCGGACAGTGCTAGTGTGCTGACCAGCAATAGCAAGCTGGCGACAAGCCGATTTTTCGTCGGCATCTGGTTTATCCCCATTTTAATTTTGCCCTCGGATTCTATAAGCATTTAATTCGCTTAGTTCGAATTTTCTCTATGCGCCAGCCCTGTGCCGGATGGACCGACTTGATTCAACTTTACTCGTTTCGATGTTTTGGTTGATGCAAGGCGAAGCGGTATTCTGCGATACGATAATACTTGATTTAAACATGATCGCTGATATTAGTCCAAGTTCTACTGTTGATTAGTACGCTGTTGGGCTAAACTGGCAAAACTGTGTTGATCGCGAACGATAATAAGGCGGATGATAGAAAATGCAAGCCGGACAAATCGTGTTTGAGGAAAATGGTATTTAACATTTAGAAGCATTCGCTACGAAAAGCGGCGTTTCCCGCAGCATCTGAAAAGTCTCCACAACTCAATCACGCAACAAAATGGTAAGTCATAGTATTATTGATCATAGTTCCTTGGTGCGCCGCTAAATTACAGCCTGGCGCGGCAATGACTAGTGCAGAGCTTGGTTGAATTCACAAGCCAGGAGTCTAGGGCATTGAATATGAATATAAGTACCGCGAATCAGGACCAGGATTTGCCTCCGGCAGACCCTGATACCCTGCACCCCGACGAGATCGTCGCGACCGTCATCATGACTCGCGTTTCCGAATACTTCGGTTTTTTTGTTTTTGCCATTGGCTGTGCGCTGGTGTTCCCCAAAGTATTCTTTCCGAACTACGACCTGATTCCCGCTACGCTCATATCCTTCGGCGTATTTTCGCTGGCTTTTATCGCGCGCCTTTTTGCACGATTGATTTTCGGGCCCCTCGACGACCGGGTCGGACGTGCCGCGAGGATTACGGTGGCGATGTTCGTGCTCGGCGGTTCGACAATTATCGTCGGTTTCATACCGGGCTACGCTGACATCGGCATTGTCGCGCCGATACTACTCTGCATCGCGCGTATCGGTCAGGGCCTCGGTTCCGGCGGCATTTCGGAAGGTTTGCCGATCATCATGATGATGAATGCACCAGACAATAAAAAGAGCTGGTACTCC
>CAZVFR010000081.1:1034-13119 GCA_964626505.1 uncultured Methylococcaceae bacterium | reverse complement strand
GATATAGGCGACGCAGGCAGCGCTAAAATAGCCGGATTTCCACACTTAAGAGTAAATCGGTTTTTATCCATATTCGCTAAACAGGCGCTGTCGAATGATTCGTTGGCAGATTGGCTTGAACGGATGCGCCAGCTTGACCACTCGACGCGAATACTGGAATTTTCGAATCTACCGGATCAGAACAAGCAAAATCTCACGGTACAAATCCATAATACACAGGCATTAAACGAGCAACTGGCCTATTGCGGCCAACAATTAAATTCACTGCTACTCAATAATACGGAGCGAACCACAGCACTTATGCGCGGGGCAGTAGTCCCCGACGCCTACGTGCAATGGCAACGCTGGGTTGGTTTGTACCCTATCGTGCGGCTTATTGCCAAAGCCGGCGTTGAAAATTTGCACGAGGAACTGTCGGCAAACTTCAATATTGCGCCCAATGAACTCCCGCTCAAAGGACAGCTAATACGTTATGGTCCGAAACAAGATGCTCGGCTCACTGCGACTCGGATTCAATCTATTCTCACCAAATCGGCGCACAATCCGCTCGGGATTCCGGATCCGAACCCGGACGAACTAAACGCCATTTTCGATACCCACGCTCCAAGTTGGGAAATCGACAGTCTTAATGAAAATGACAAAATTGGCACTGTTTTAGTCGATCACGACGGTCAGTTCATCGTGGACACCACGCGAGCTCAAGTCTACCGAAAAGTTTCCTACACCCGATTTGCGGGCAGCATTCTATTGCAATTGAATTACATAATCTGGTTCCCATCGCGGCAGAAAGAATCGCCCTTTGATCTTTACGGCGGGCCATTCGACGGTTTAATTTGGCGGGTCACCTTGGACCGGGATGGACGCCCATTGGTCTATGACAGTATACATCCGTGTGGCTGCTATTATCTGATTTTTCCACGCGCGGGGCTCACCTTAATTCCACCCGGCGAGTCGGATGAACCTGTACTGTTTCCGGGTCCAATACCCAAACTAGGTATTAACGAACGCCTGGTCATTCGAATTGCGCACCGCACCCATTATATCGACGGAATCTACCCGGCACCGGTAAACGCTAACGACCCAATTTACCGGTTGATAAATTACTCCCAGCTGCGATCGCTTCAAACTGACACTGACCGGCGCATCAGTTTTTTCGATGCGCAAGGTCTAGTTACAGACAGCCAACGGCTGGAACGCTTTTTTCTGTGGCCTTTGGGCGTACCCAGTGCCGGCGCAATGCGGCAATGGGGAACACATGCGATCGCATTTGTAGGGCGCAGGCATTTTGACGATCCCGACTTACTGGACAGACTGATCGCTCCAGCCGAATGATACGCCTAGGGAAACATGTGAACAATTAAATAAGCGTGCGATAATATCCACCCATTCGAAAATATAATTCAGTTCATGGCCGTACAGGAGCCCTTATGAGCGTTCAAGCCATCAACATCGAACAAGTAAAAAAATTAATCGATGAACAAACCGTTACGGTTGCGGATATTCGTGACCCTCAATCCTACCAGGCCGCACACATAGAAGACGCGGTACAGATCAACGACAGCAATGTTCAGGAATTTGTCGCTAGCGCGGATAAAACCAAACCGCTGTTGGTCTATTGTTACCATGGCCATAGCAGCCAATCGGCGGCGGAATATTTTACAACCATGGGATTTACGGATGTCTACAGCATGGACGGTGGATTTGAAGCATGGCGGATGAAATATTCATCTTAAGCTAAACCACCGACTTTGATTACACGCGGTAGCTGGCGCAAATGATTCACAGGTTAAAAAATATTTTGCTATGGACAACGCTTTTCAGTATAGCTATCGCACCCATAGCAGCGGCCGATAATATTTCAGTCGGCGATTTTTCCGAGGGCAGCCTGGATACCTGGGAAGCGGAAGCTTTCTCGGGTAAAACCGACTATTCACTCGTCAATCTGGACGGCAACAAAGTTTTGCGAGCCATCAGTGACAATAGTGCGTCCGGGTTGGCGCGTAAAATCCCGATAAACCTGAGCCAAACACCCTATTTGAACTGGTCGTGGCGCGTTGAGAACATTTTGGATACCACCAACGAGCAAGAGAAAAACGGCGATGACTACCCGGCCCGAATCTATGTCGTTATCAGCGGCGGATGGGCGTTCTGGCGGACCCGCGCTTTAAATTATGTGTGGGCCAGTAGTACTCCACAATATCAAAGTTGGCCGAATGCTTTTGCGGGGCAAAATGTCATCATGCTGGCGATACGGTCAGGCAGCGAAGAAACAGGTCAATGGCAACACGAAAAAAGAAACCTGCTCATCGACCTCAAGCAAGCATTTGGTGAAACGATTACAAAAATAGACGCGGTCGCCCTGATGACCGATAGCGACAATACCCAGGGCAAAGCAATCGCCTATTACGGCGACATTTATTTTTCCGCGCAATAAGCCTCTGAGTCACCCTGCAACAAGCAAAGCCTTAACCCCCTTAAAAACAAAAAGATATAGCGTATAGCGGGCTATCATCTGGACTCTTCAGACCGCTTTATGTCATGCTAAGCTCCAAGAAACTTGCACCTGTATTTGTACAAATTTCTTGGGGCGTAGCATTCGAACGGAATACAGAGAGTCATATGATCACAGGAGAAATCAAAAATAAGGTTGACCAGATATTGCATCAATTGGAAGCGTTGGAATCTGAAATTCTACAAGATCTTGTAGAATTAAAGCGAATGTTGAAATAAAGCCGTATACATCTCGTTCCCACGCTCCTGCGTGGGAACGCATACGGGACTTTCAAGCTCAGTATGGATTCCCACGGATGACCGTGGGAACCAGGATGAAAAGAATTACTTCTTTTTCTATACATTAAATCACGAATATGTATAGAAAATGGATAATTGTATACATATAACTGGCAAGACTGGGTGCTTTATATCATCGAAGGGATCGAAATCACTGCCAAAGAAAGCATAGAATTTGTCAGCCAAATTCGTCAACTGATCATGGCAACTAAACAAAGAATGCGCAGCGAGCTTCCTAAAATTTATAGTCAAGAGTTACTCAACAACCTGTTTTTTCATCCCTATACCAAAGTACAGTTTTTAGTCGAGCAACTGGGCGTCAGCCGTATCACGGCGACTAAATATCTGCATGAATTAACCGAGCAGGGCTTTGTCAGCAAACACAAAGTCGGCCGCACAAATTTTTATGTGAATGAACCGCTGGTGGAATTAGTCCAGCGGCAAGAGGAGATTGAGTTGTGAGGGGGGGTGCTCCAGCCTCGCCAGCCTCCGGCCTCGTTCCCACGCTCCCGCGTGGGAATGTATACCGGCTCGATACAAAGCATCGTATGCATTCCCACCGAGGACGGTGGGAACGAGAAAAACGAGAAAAGGGAATGCATACGCTACTTGCAGACTCGGTATGGGTTACCACGGAGGACCGTGGGAACCAGGGTAGTTAGCAACGCATGACGAATCGCTAAAGGGAGTAAAAGCTAATAATGGGCCGAAGCCGATATAAAATTACTGATCTGAAGTTACCTCATTTTGTGACCTGTACGATTTTGCACTGGATTCCTGTCTTTACCCGTCCGGCTACTGTGGGTATTTTACTGGATTCATTGCGTTTTTTGATGGCAGACGGCTTGAAGCTATACGCTTATGTTATTCTGGAAAACCACCTCCATCTTGTGGTCCAGAGTAAGCAGCTGGATAGAGATATGGCGCGCTTTAAGTCATTTTCAGCCAAACAGTTAATACAGTATCTCGACGAGCATAAGGTTACTCGGATTTTGGAACAGTTGGCGTTTTATAAGAAAGCGCATAAAGATAATCGAGCTTATCAATTCTGGCAGGAAGGCATACATCCTGAATGGATTCAAAATGACAAAATGATGAAACAAAAAGTGGATTATATCCATCAGAATCCAGTTACGCGTGGTTATGTTGATTTACCAGAGCATTGGCGTTATTCCAGTGCTCGGAATTACTTGGGGCAAGATGGATTAATGGAGGTATGTACGCAATGGTAGGTTGGTATGCATTCCCACGCAGGAGCGTGGGAACGAGAAAAAACACGCACAGATGGCAGCTTGTGGAAAACCACAGCCCGGTTTTTGGTGGCTTTGCTGCGGGCACACCTGCTGATTTTCTAGGGTGTCGGGCATACTGATACCGGTCCCATCCACCACGACAACTCGTCGACTATTTAATACACCATTCTCCGACATCGCCTGAAATCGTTCCGACGTATGCTGAAATATCGCCTCAAGGCTGGCGTGTTCAAACTTTTTCCGTGCCTGGCAGTGCGCTGCCGTTGATGAGGAGGGTAAGGGTTTGACTGCATTGCAGCAAAGGCCTGGAGCTTGCGAACGACTTCCTGACAGCCCCCATCGGCATCCAGCATCTGAGAGAAAAAAGCCCAGAAAGTATTTTCTTTACTGAAAAATCTTCGCCGACTCGATGGGCCCGACTTTGCCGGTCGCAAATGTTGAACCGGAATAAATTGTCCAAAACACTCGCCCAGCTGACTAAACGTTTTCTGCTTCAAATCCGCCATTTTTTCGGCGAATATCTGACGGGCTGAACGCGGTGTGCGGCGCAACGTGGCCAGGTGAAAACCGGGGAGATATAAGGTCGTGTTTTTCATGCCTTATTATCTCATTTCAGACCTCATCAAGCAGCCATAAATTCCATGCTAAACACCCTTAACTTAGTGCCATTCGGCAAAGACCCCTATATTGTTGCATCAGTCGATATGTTGGACACGGGTATAGATGTACCGAAAGTCGTTAATCTGATGTTCTTCAAGTTGGTGCGGTCCAAAACCAAATTCTGGCAGATGATCGGGCGAGGTACGCGATTGTGCGAAGACTTATTTGAGCCGGGCAAGGATAAAAAAGAGTTTATTGTTTTTGATTATTACCAAAATCTTGAGTTCTTTGATGCCAATCCTGATGGCTATGATTCCGGTATTCAGTATCCCGTTAAACAGAAAATATTCAAGCGTCGTTTGGAATTGGCTGTGGCAATACAAAACGCTAAGCCAGAGGATCAGGCTGCTGTAAGTTTTGGAATCAGCTTAAAAGATCAAATGCATGAAGGTGTAGCATTAATGAATCTGGATGATTTTATTGTCCGCAAGCAGCGTAAAGATGTCGAGACTTTTGCTAAACGTGAACGTTGGGACTCTTTGACTAATGAAGATCAGGCTACGCTGGAAAACAAACTCAGTGGTTTGCCATCAGTAGATGAGGATGATGAATATTCACGACGATTTGATTTGCTTATCCTGAATCTACAAACAGCGATTTTACAAAACCGCACGCCACAGGAAAATTATCAAATAACAGTGCGGGATATAGGTGGAATGATGGGGTCTGTGGAATAGAGAGGACCTGATTGACTGAGCAACGTAAATATAAAAAGAGCAGTTGAAAATATCAGGTCAGGAACCACGATCTAAACGCCCCTTGTCAAGACTATCATTAATGCTATTCAAGCTCTAGCCCAGATTCCTCACCACAATGACAACCCCTCGCTTGATCCTTGCTTCCACATGAGACTCCCCACAAGGGATTTTCTTCCCGCGGAAATACAGTCCATTCCACTCGATCAGAAAACCCCTTGTGAAAACAAATCTCTGCGCAATCAACTTGCCCTCTGGTGAGACGTTCGGACTAGCCCGAACGGAAACCGTCAAACAGGGCAACGAAAAAAATCAGAACATCAATTGACCGCCATTCACGGCAATATCCGCTCCGGTAATAAACGCGGCGGTATCGGAAGCCAGAAAATCAACGATGCCCGACACTTCATCAACCGTTCCCAAACGTCCGACCGGGATATCCGCAATGATCATATCGCGAATTTTTTCCGGCACGGCCATCACCATTTCAGTAGCGATATAACCTGGTGACACGGTATTCACGGTGATGCCCTTACGCGCAACTTCTTGTGCCAGCGCCATGCTGAATCCGTGCATCCCACGCTTGGAGGCCGAATAATTGGATTGCCCCAACTGACCTTTCTGACCGTTGATCGAAGAAATGTTAATGATGCGGCCCCAACCTTTTCCCAACATGCCATTAACTACTTGGCGACTCATGTTGAAAACACTATCGAGATTGACGTGGATTACATCGTTCCACTGTTCCAGCGACATTTTTCTCAGCGTAGTATCACGCGTAATCCCCGCATTATTGACCAATACTTCAACCGTACCGTGCTCTTCCTCGATCTTTTTAATCAGCTGTTCGCATTGATCAAAGTCACTCGCATCCGCTTGATAGACGCCGATATCATAACCTTGTGCCGCAACCGCCGACTTCCATGCCTGCGCTTTCTCTTCATTTCTGTAGTTCGTGACCACTTTGAATCCCGAATCGGCCAGCTTCAAACAAATCGCAGCACCAATACCCCCAGTGCCCCCGGTAATCAACGCTATTTTTGAATCGTTACTCATTTTTCATCTCCAGAATTTAAAAAGACTTGTAACAATTCAGCAGTGCCGGCATGACTGTTGTGTCTGCCACTGCTTGGCTTAAAGACAAGAAAAAACACGCATTTTTCCAATATAAATGAGCCTGTTTGACACACTTATGAAGCTATGCAGTGGTAAGCTAAATAGTTACAAAAACTTATGGTTGAAAAGATTGAGGCTGAACAGTACCGCGAGCAACGTAGGCTTGGCAAGACTTTTTCCCGTAATAGGCCAAGAACTAAACCGTAGCGCCCCTAAGCACTCGAACTAACGCTCCGGTGAGGAGCGATAAATCCTCAGAATCGATCACATAGGGCGGCATCATATAAATCAACTTACCAAACGGGCGGAGCCAAATACCCGCGGCTACAAATTGTTCGGACAGCCCGCGTAGATCGACTGGCTGATGCATTTCAACTACACCTATAGCGCCAAGCACTCGAACCTCATGCACCGTCTCCAAAACCGCACACGGTGCCAATTCCCGTGTGAGCTGTTGTTCGATGGCAATGAGTTTTTGTCGCCAATCACTACTTAACAAAACATCAATACTCGCTACAGCAACACTACACGCCAGCGGGTTTGCCATAAAGGTTGGACCGTGCATCAAGCACCCAGCGCCCTCGGCGGAAGAGATTGTTGCGGCTATTTCATCATGGGTTAGGGTTGCGGCCAAACTCATATACCCCCCGGTAAGTGCTTTACCCAAACACAGGATGTCTGGTGAAACAGCCGCGTACTCGCACGCGAACAGTTTGCCGGTACGCCCAAACCCGGTGGCGATTTCATCTGCAATCAGCAAAAGCTCGTATTGGTTGCACAGATCGCGTGCGGTTCTCACATACTCGGGATGATAAAAATTCATTCCGCCCGCGCCCTGTACAACCGGTTCCAGGATCAAAGCTGCGATTTCATCGTGATGTCGCTCTACAATACGTATCAGTTCCGCACAGTCTTCGGGCTCCCATTGCTGACCAAAGCGCGACCTCGGTTTCGGTGCAAAAAGCTGTGATGGCATTACCTCTTGAAACAGTTGGTGCATACCTGCAACGGGATCACACACCGACATCGCACCGAAGGTGTCGCCGTGATAACCACCGCGCAAGCTGAGAAAGCGATGTTTCTCCTTGCGGCCACGTGCCTGCCAGTACTGTATGGCCATCTTTAGCGCGACCTCCACCGAAACCGATCCGGAATCCGACAAAAACACCGTATCCAAACCCGTGGGTGTCAATTCGACCAGACGCTGACAAAGCTCGACAGCGGGCGCGTGCGTAAGCCCTCCGAACATAACATGCGCCATGCGCGAGATCTGCTGTTGGGCTGCCTGGTTGAGTTGTGGATGGTTATAGCCATGGATAGCGCTCCACCAGGACGCCATGCCATCAATCAACACCCGCCCATCGGCGAGCTTTAATCGAACCCCTTGTGCTTCAGTAACCGGGTAAGCCGGAAACGGGTCGACCATGGAATCGTAGGGATGCCAGATATGCTGGCGGTCAAACTCGGTATTTTGGGCGGGCCATTCGTTGTTCATGATGAGGCATTAGAAAACTAAATTCAGGAACCGCTACAGCTATACGATAGAATCGTTATCAGGTAACAACAGAACTGTAGGCTTACCGGTCAGAATCTAAACGAGAGTATACATTATGCTGGCACCTACTCAGGCTTAAGCGCCTCGAAGTTCAGATCGAGCCGGCTAAGATACCGCCTGGATCCTGTGGCTGACTTTGTCTTCTTTCTACTGTGCGCGACAATCTGCAACCGGCTTTAACCGAAATGCTCGCATCATAATATGCTTTATGACAGATTAGGGGCCGCAACAGCCGAACGGCTAGTTATCTTGAACTGGCAACTTTTCTTATATCTTGCTGGCTTTCGAGGTATTCCTCATAGGTACCGCGGAAGTCTATGAGTTGTTGCTCCTTGATTTCGATGATCCGATTGGCTAGTGACGAAACGAACTCACGGTCGTGACTCACAAAGATCAGGGTGCCTTCATAATGCTCCAATGCCAGGTTTAACGCTTCAATGGATTCCATGTCCAAGTGATTGGTAGGTTCGTCCAGCAACATTACATTGCTTGCCAGCATGATCAACTTGCCAAAAAGCAGCCTATTTTTCTCACCACCGGAACACACTTTAACCGGTTTCTTAAAATCATCCGCAGAAAATAAAAGACGTCCCAGCGTGGCACGCACGATCTGATCAGCGTGGTGGGACTTGCGCCACAGACTCATCCAGTCAAATAAGTTTAGGTCGCTATCGAACTCAGCACCGGCATCCTGAGGGCAGTATCCAAGGGTCGCATTTTCTGCCCACTTTACCGTGCCTCTATTAACCACAAGGTCATTCATTAGGCAACGAAGAAAGGTGGTTTTACCCGCGCCATTTTCGCCGATCACGGCTAGACGAGTGCCTGCTTCCAAAATAAGATTACCATTGTCGAATAGGGGTTCGCCGTCGAACCCATGCCCCATCCCTTCCAGTGTTAATGCCTCACGATGCAGCTTTTTATCTTGGTTAAAGCGGATGAAAGGGCTGATCCGACTGGACGGTTTAATGTCATGGAGTTTTATTTTTTCAATTTGTTTAGCGCGAGACGTTGCCTGTCTGGCTTTGGATGCATTGGCCGAGAAGCGGCTTACAAATTGCTGCAGGTCGGCGATCTGTGCTGTCTTTTTGGCATTTTCCGACTGCAGTAATTCACGCGCCTGGGTAGAAGCAATCATGAAATCGTCGTAGTTGCCCGGGTATAGGCGTAATTCACCATAATCCATATCCGCTATGTGGGTGCAGACAGCATTCAGAAAGTGCCGGTCATGGGAAATAATAATCATGGTGCTCTTGCGTTCATTGAGCACGCCTTCTAACCAGCGAATGGTGGTGATATCCAGGTTGTTGGTCGGTTCGTCCAGCAGCAGAATGTCAGGGTTTGAGAATAGAGCTTGGGCCAGTAAAACCCTGAGTTTCCATCCTGGTGCAACCTCGCTCATGGGGCCGTCATGCAGTTCTTGCCCAATACCTGCGCTCATGAGTAATTCGCCCGCACGGCTTTCGGCACTATAACCATCCATTTCCGCAAACTGGATCTCCAGTGCAGCGACTCTCATGCCATCATCTTCAGACATTTGCGGCAACCCATAAATGCGTTCGCGCTCCTGTTTTACTCGCCATAACTCTGCGTGACCCATAATGACAGTGTCGATCACGGTGTGTTTTTCAAAAGCAAACTGATCCTGGCTTAATTTACCCAGACGTTCGCTGGGAGTAATTGAGATATTGCCGGCTGTCGGTTCCAGGCTACCATCCAAAATTTTCATAAACGTGGTTTTGCCACAACCATTGGCACCAATGAGGCCATAGCGATTACCATCGCCAAATTTGACCGAAATATTTTCAAATAAAGGCTTGGCGCCAAACTGCATTGTGATGTTTGCTGTAGAGATCAATGGGGTAGTCCTGTGTCAATAGAATAGAAATAAGCTTTATAAAGAGACTGATCTTAATAAAGTTTTTTTAAAGTAGGATGACAAATACGTATGGGCACAAAGCGATGACTGGTTTAAATGACTAGGCCGCCGCTGATCCTGTTTTTCTGACACGATTACCGGATTTATGGTTTCTAGTGTTTGAACCATTCGGTTTACCGTATCTGTTGCGTGTGCCTTGTTCGTTATTAGCCTTTCGCTGATTGTTCTTATGGCGGATTCTTTTAGGTCTGTGATTGTTGTTTGCCGGTTTACTGGAAACCGATTCAGGCACTGGGTGACCGGGTTCGAAGTTTTCTATTTCTTCGCGTTCGATCTTGTTTTTAATGAGCCGCTCTATGTCTCGCAATTGTTTAATCTCATCCGCACTGACCAACGAAATGGCGTGGCCGCTGGCGCCGGCGCGGCCGGTCCGGCCGATGCGGTGGATGTAGTCCTCCGGCACGTTTGGCAAGTCGAAGTTGACGACATGAGAGAGCTGGTCAATATCTATGCCTCTCGCCGCGATATCGGTTGCGACCAGTATTTGGATTTTATTCTGTTTGAATCCGGCCAGTGCCTTAGTGCGCTGGGGTTGGCTTTTATTGCCATGGATGGCTGCAGCATGTATTTTGTCGCGTATCAGCCGCTTCACCAGCTTATCGGCGCCATGTTTGGTTCGGCTGAAAACCAGCGCTTGGTGCCAGTTTTCCGTTCGAATCAAGTGGCTAAGCAATTCCGTCTTACGCGACTTATCTACCGGGTGGACCTTTTGTGAAATGCTCTCAACAGTAGAATTCCGCGGGGCAACGTCGATTTCGATCGGGTTGTTGGTGATGGTTTTGGCAAGTAGCCGAATCTCGTTAGAGAAGGTGGCCGAAAACATTAGATTCTGACGCTGGTTGGGTAGTAGGGCCATAATCTTTTTAATGTCATGTATAAACCCCATGTCCAGCATGCGATCGGCTTCATCCAACACCAGGATCTCAATATCATTGAAGCGGATGGCGTTTTGCTGATACAGATCTAGCAGACGGCCCGGTGTCGCCACCAGGATGTCAACGCCACGGCGCAACTTCATCATCTGCGGGTTGATTTTGACACCACCAAAGACAACAGTGGAACGCATTTGCAAGTATTGACCGTAAGTCAACACGCTATCGTGTATTTGCGCAGCGAGTTCCCGGGTTGGCGTCAGCACTAGTGCGCGTGCACGGTTACTTTTTGCAGCGGGGTTGCGACTCAGCCGCTGTAACAGGGGCAGCGTAAAACCAGCGGTTTTACCGGTGCCGGTTTGTGCCGCGGCCATGATGTCCGTGCCATTTAATATGGCCGGGATAGCCTGTGCCTGAATCGGTGTTGGTGTGGTGTAGCCAGTGGCGCGCACGGCACGTAGTAGTTCTTCGGAGAGTCCGAGTGTTTCAAATGTCATAAATTTATTTTTCCTAAATCAAAACTTGTTAGACCTCTGCGCTGGCTGCCGCATAGAGCAAAAAGCCAGGGCGGATGGCATGTGTGTCTTAGGCTAAGTGAAATCAACCCCATTGGGTTGCGCATGCAATGTCGCAGATTTAAGGGGCCTCTATTATTATTTCTGGGTAAGAAAGATTGAGATTTAAAATTTTCAAGAGCAAGGTACACGATGTTTGCAATAGTTGTTCTATTGGGAACATTGGGCAACGCGGTACTTGGATATTTTGAACTCAAGATGCTTACTTTATGGATTAAAAGAGGTGCCCTTAAGTCTAGGGCATGAAGTTAGCTTTGCCGGTGCGTGTGCTAATCGCACGTGCGGCATACAATAATTGGCTCTCTAACGGGAGGTGTAGCAGATCTCGATCTATGTGTTGCTACATAAAAGACAGGCAACAAAAGTGAGGCGAGTTAACAACTAGAGATGTCGCTCTGGAGACCCTGCGGTATCACAGACGCGTACACTCTAACACAATAGCGGACAAGGTTCGATTTTATTTTTGAATAATAAGGTATCAAAAATAGAGGCGATCTGAACAGCTACACCCCTGGTGGTGAATAGTTACGGTTTGTCCAAGTACAGTTACAATGCGTTTAAATCGCGCCAAGACTTAGAGGCAAAACCAATGACACAGTATTCCTACGAAATAATGCAAGACGGCGGCGT
>CAZVFR010000081.1:0-1024 GCA_964626505.1 uncultured Methylococcaceae bacterium | reverse complement strand
CAGAAGCTGAGGCAGAGAAACTGCGTTTAGAAGAAGAAGCAAAACAGCAGCTGAAGAATATCGCACGATTACCGTTCATCTACCGTTGGGTTGCGGCAATGCCGGATGTTCACCTGGGCAAGGGCGCGACCATCGGCAGTGTGGTACCTACGGCTGGCGCGGTCATTCCGGCCGCGGTCGGCGTGGATATCGGTTGTGGAATGATAGCCGTGCGTACCGAACTGAATGCGTCGCAACTTCCGGATAATTTATCCGCACTACGAGCCGCGATCGAAAAAACTGTTCCACATGGTCGATCTGCGCAGCGGCGTAAAGGACGTGATAAAGGTGCCTGGCATGACGTTCCTGCCGACGTCGCAACATGCTGGAGAAAATTATCGACGCAGTTTGATAATTTGAAGAACAAACACCCGGTGTTGAAAAACACCAACAATGTGCAGCATCTGGGTACCTTGGGCACGGGCAACCATTTCATCGAAGTGTGCCTGGACGAACACGACAACGTTTGGTTAATGCTGCACAGCGGTTCACGCGGAGTCGGTAACCGTATCGGCAGCTACTTTATCGAATTGGCTAAAAAAGATATGCAGAGATGGCACATCCAACTTCCGGATAAAGACTTGGCGTATTTGCCGGAGGGTACCGACCATTTCGACGAATACGTCGAAGCGGTTGAGTGGGCACAGCAGTTTGCGCGCCTGAACCGGGAAGTCATGATGACTCGAGTTATTCAAGCCGCCAAACAGTCCCTAAAGCTGGAATTCGAAGCACGCTTGGAAGCAGTGAACTGCCACCACAACTACGTATCACGTGAGAATCACTACGGGAACAACGTATGGGTAACGCGAAAAGGCGCGGTACGAGCGCGGCTCGGAGAAATGGGAATTATTCCCGGTAGCATGGGGGCTAAATCCTACATTGTCCGAGGGCTTGGAAACCCAGAAAGCTTTTGTAGCTGCAGCCACGGAGCGGGCCGGGTAATGTCTAGGACCAAAGCCAAACAGCTGGTGAGTCTAGAAGAACC
>CAZVFR010000080.1:0-13164 GCA_964626505.1 uncultured Methylococcaceae bacterium | reverse complement strand
CCTTGACCCTGACTTCACCCGGATTTAATCGCGTAATCATTTGCGCGTGGCGTGGCGCAATGCCTACCTCTCCAAGCGCGGCCGGCGCAAACACCATTTCCGCCAAACCGGAATATATCTCGCGTTCCGCACTCACAATATCAACATGGATGGTCATTGTCATAGAAATACCTTGTTGTTAAGCCGCTTCCATACTTTTGGCTTTCTCGACGGCTTCATCAATGGTTCCAACCATGTAGAACGCCTGTTCCGGAATATGGTCGTACTCACCATCGATAATACCTCTAAAGCCAGCAATCGTATCTTTGAGTGATACATACTTTCCGGGAGAGCCGGTAAAGACCTCAGCGACAAAAAATGGCTGAGATAGAAAACGTTGAATTTTTCTAGCCCGAGATACGGTCAATTTATCTTCTTCAGATAATTCGTCCATACCCAGAATAGCGATAATATCCCGCAATTCCTTGTAGCGTTGCAAGGTACCCTGTACCGCGCGAGTCACATCGTAGTGCTCCTGACCAATAACTAACGGGTCGAGCTGGCGACTCGTGGAGTCAAGCGGATCTACGGCCGGGTAAATACCCAGCTCAGCAATCTGGCGTGACAAGACTACGGTTGCATCCAAATGCGCAAAAGTCGTTGCTGGTGATGGGTCGGTCAAATCGTCTGCCGGCACATAAACCGCCTGGATGGACGTAATCGAGCCGGTTTTGGTTGAGGTAATCCGTTCTTGCAAGGTGCCCATTTCTTCGGCTAAATTCGGCTGGTATCCCACTGCCGAAGGCATACGGCCCAACAGCGCGGATACTTCCGTACCAGCCAAAGTATAACGGTAGATATTATCGACAAAAAACAGTACATCGTTGCCTTCTTCGCGGAACCACTCGGCCATGGTCAAACCGGTCAGTGCGACACGCAGACGGTTACCCGGCGGTTCATTCATCTGCCCATAGACCAGGGATACTTTATCCAGTACGTTACTGTCTGTCATTTCGTGGTAGAAATCGTTCCCTTCACGTGTACGTTCGCCGACGCCCGCAAAGACCGAAAAACCACTGTGCTCAAGAGCGATGTTGCGGATCAATTCCATCATATTAACGGTCTTACCCACACCAGCACCGCCGAATAAGCCAACTTTACCGCCTTTGGCAAAGGGGCAAATCAAATCGATAACTTTAATTCCGGTTTCCAACAACTCGTTGGTCGCGGCCTGTTCGTCGTAGGAAGGCGCTTTTCTATGAATCACCCATTTTTCTTTTTCACCGATTGGACCTTTTTCATCGATGGGCTCGCCCAACACATTCATAATGCGGCCTAATGTTTCCTCTCCAACAGGAACTTGAATCGCACTACCGGTACTGGATACGGCCAAACCGCGCCGTACACCGTCAGTACTGCCCATTGCAATTGTTCTGGCCACGCCATCGCCAAGCTGCTGCTGGACTTCTAGCGTGAGATCGACACTATCGACTTTGAGCGCGTCATATACTTTCGGCAAAGACTCCCTAGGAAATTCAACGTCGACGACCGCGCCGATAATTTGAACAATTTTACCCGAACTCATGATTGGTTCCTCATAAAGACTTTTTTAAATTTATTAATCAAATGACACGCTATACCGCAGCGGCTCCGCCGACAATCTCCGAGATTTCCTGCGTGATTGCGGCCTGGCGTTCTTTGTTGTATATGGTCTGCAACTCGTCGATAAGTTTACCGGCATTGTCGGACGCGCTTTTCATCGCGACCATACGCGCAGCTTGCTCACACGAGTTATTTTCAACAACGCCTTGATAAACTTTAGATTCGATGTAGCGATCCAATAGAGCGTCCAAAATTTCTTTTGCATCAGGCTCATAAATATAATCCCAATGACCGCCCATATCCTCTTCCAGCTCGTCCGAATAAACCGGAAGCAGTTTCTCTAATGTTGGTTTTTGAGTCATGGTATTAACGAATTCGTTAGACATGACATACAACGCATCGATTTGACCTTCATCATACGCATCCAGCATCACTTTGATGACACCGACGATGTCGTCTAGGTGCGGCGTATCGCCAAGCTTTGTCGCCTGAGCGATGATTTTTGCGCCAATATTACTAAAGAATCCGACGCCTTTTTGACCGATGCAGCAAAGATCAATTTCGAGGCCATCGTCTTCCCATTGTTTCATTTGACGAATGATTTGCCGGTACAGATTCGCGTTTAATCCACCGCACAATCCCCGATCAGACGTTACCAAGATCAAACCGATACGCTTAACTTCTCTTGGTATCAGAAAACCATGCTTATACTCAGGATTCGCATGCGCCAGATGGTTAATAATCTGACCTATTTTTGCGGAATACGGACGTGTTGCGCGCATTCTTTCCTGGGTCTTACGCATTTTACTCGCAGCAACCATTTCCATTGCGCGGGTTATTTTTTGAGTATTCTTAATACTCGCGATCTTGGTTCGTATTTCTTTACCGCTGGCCATTTATTTGCCCTTTACCACGAATGGTTTTTTATGAAATCGTCTAACGCGGCCTTAAACTCACCCGCAATTTCGTCTGAATAGTCACCGCTTGAATCGACCTTAGTCATCAAGTCCGTCTGTTCCGATTTCATGTAGGCTTGCATGGCGTCTTCGAAGTCTCTGACCTTCGCTACTTCTACGTCGTCCAAATAGCCCTCATTCACCGCGTAGAGTGAGATTGCCATTTGTGCGACTGTCATCGGAGAATATTGGTTTTGTTTCATCATCTCGGTAACGCGCTGACCCCGTTCAATTTGCGCACGGGTGTTTTCATCCAGATCCGAAGCAAATTGCGCGAACGCCTGAAGCTCACGATACTGAGCCAAATCCAGACGAATACCACCACCCAATTTTTTGATTACCTTGGTTTGTGCCGCGCCGCCTACTCGGGAGACGGACAACCCAGCGTTTACAGCCGGCCTGATACCCGCATTAAACAAATCAGTTTCCAAAAATATCTGGCCATCGGTAATGGAGATCACGTTAGTGGGTACGAACGCCGATACGTCTCCGGCTTGGGTTTCGATGATCGGCAATGCGGTCAGAGAACCGGTTTTGCCCTTGACTTTTCCATCGGTTAATTTCTCCACTTCGTCCGCGTTGATCCGGGAAGCGCGCTCAAGAAGACGGGAATGCAGATAAAACACATCGCCCGGATAAGCTTCACGACCCGGCGGACGACGCAGCAGCAGAGAAACCTGACGATAGGCCCAGGCTTGCTTAGTCAAATCATCATAAATGATAAGCGCATCTTCACCACGGTCGCGAAAGTATTCACCCATGGAACAACCCGTGTAAGGCGCTATAAATTGCAATGCCGCCGAATCCGATGCTGACGCGGAAACTACAATCGTATGGTCCATCGCACCGTGCTCTTCCAACTTTCTAACCACGTTGGCAACAGAAGACTGTTTCTGGCCGATGGCTACGTATATGCACTTAATGCCGCTGTCTCTTTGATTGATAATCGCGTCCACGGCGATCGCGGTTTTACCCGTCTGGCGGTCACCAATAATCAATTCGCGCTGGCCACGACCGACCGGAATCATGGAATCGATAGACTTCAAACCGGTTTGTACCGGCTGATCCACCGATTGCCTCGCGATGACTCCGGGTGCGATCTTTTCAATGGGAGACGACTCGGTTGATTCAATAGGCCCTTTACCATCGATCGGATTGCCCAAAGAATCGACGACACGGCCCAGCAGTGCTCTCCCCACCGGCACTTCCAGAATTCTTCCGGTGCATTTGACCCGGTCACCTTCCGAGAGATGTTCATAAGCGCCGAGTATCACGGCACCGACCGAATCTCTTTCCAGGTTCAATGCCAGTCCATAGGTATTACCCGGAAATTCAAGCATTTCCCCTTGCATGGCATCGTCCAGCCCATGGATTCGGACAATACCGTCAGTCACACTGACAATAGTACCTTCACTGTGCGCCTCTACCTTTAAATCGAAACTCTCGATTTTCTTTTTAATGAGATCACTAATTTCTGATGGGTTTAATTGCATAATTTGTTCTCACTCTAGCTGTAGAGTTTTTTGGATAATTTTTGAAGTTGCCCGCTCACCGATGCGTCGATTACCGTATTTCCGGCACGGACCAAAACACCACCGATTAAAGACTTATCTTCTTCGACGTGCAGATGAACTTCCCGATTTAAATGTTTTTCTAGCGTTTTCGCCAGCGCGTCTTGACTCGCTTTTGACAAAGGGAAAGCCGATTTGACATTAGCTTCTATGTAACCTTCATCCTCGGCGCGGTAAGCTTCGAAAATCTCGCGGATATGGGAGACAAGACTCAGACGACCATTCTCAATCAAGAGCCGAACAAAATTTTCGCCTTCTTTACTGAGTTGCCCCTTGCAAATATCCAGGAGTAAGTCCGAAAAACGCGCCTGTTCGACCCTGGGGTTATCGGCAGCGGCCGCGAGTTCCTGATCTGTCATCGCAATCGCCAGAAACTCAAGGTTATCCGACCACTCCGCTAAAGATTCGGTTTCCTTCGCGCGCTTAAAGACAGCTTCCGCATAAGGGCGGGCTAACGTGGCTAATTCGCTCATGTTATCCCTTACTCAATTGATCGGACACGGTCTCTAATATTTCCACATGCTTGGATTTGTCCACTTCTTTTTTGAGGATTTGTTCCGCGGCGCTGATCGCCAGCACGGAGACCTGTTGGCGCAAATCATCTTTGGCCTGCTGAACTTCGTGCTCTATTTCACCTTGTGCAGCGGAAATCAAACGTTCGCCTTCTTTCCTCGCATCCTGCTTGGATTCTTCAACGATTTCGGCCGCTCGTTTTTGTGCAAGGCTGACTATTTCCGCGGCTTGGCTTTTGGCGTCTTTCAGATAGTCTTTGGCTTTGCCTTCAGCGTTAACCATGTCCTGTTGACCGCGTTCCGCGGCAGCCAAACCGTCCACAATTTTCTTCTTACGTTCTTCCAAGGCCCCAATCAACGGCGGCCAGATGTACTTCATGGTAAACCACACCAGCAGTACAAACGTAATCATTTGTCCAATCAGAGTAGCATTGATACTCACAATACTGTCCTCGTAAGCTTATAACGAATAGAAAATTCCAAGACCTGCTTAACTGCCGGCCGCGGCCGTCACAGCAGACAGGAACGGGTTCGCGAATGTAAAGAACAAGGCCAAACCAACACCGATCATTGTTACCGCGTCAAGCAAGCCCGCTACGATAAACATTTTTACTTGCAGCATGGGTACCATTTCAGGTTGACGCGCAGCGCCTTCCAAAAACCGCCCACCCAGTAAACCAAAGCCGATAGCTGTGCCCATAGCACCCATTCCAAGCACCAGACCTACGGCGATAGCCGTCATCCCCTGTACATCAGCGATTAATTGTGCGAGTTCCATGATACCTCCCAAAGAGTTGAATAAAGTTACTGAAAAAAGAAAGACTGCTTAGTCAAACACCTAATGATCTTCGTGCGCCATAGTTAGATATACGATCGTTAACACCATGAATATAAACGCCTGTAGCGTGATGATTAGGATATGAAATACTGCCCAGGGAAAGCTTAGCGCCGGTTGAATCCACCACGGCAACAGCGCAATCAGGATAAAAATAAGTTCGCCCGCGTAGAGGTTTCCGAACAGCCGCAATCCCAGTGAAATGGGTTTGGCGATTTCTTCGACAACCTTCAACAATAAATTAAAGGGCATCAACCAGGGACCGAAAGGCTGTAGCAGCATTTCTTTCGCGAAGCCAACCACGCCCTTAATCTTTATGCTGTAAAAAATGATCAAAATGAAAACGCCTATTGACAGCGCAAACGTTGCGTTTAAATCGGTACTGGGCACGACCCGCATATATTCCAAGCCGATAAACGATGCAATCATTGGCAGCAAATCAACAGGAAACAAATCCATGAAATTCATCAAGAAAACCCAGACGAATATGGTCAATGCAAGCGGCGCGATCAGATTGCTTTTTCCATGAAAACTGTCCTTGACCTGCGTGTCGACAAACTCAACCATCATTTCAACAAAATTTTGCAAGCCTCCAGGCACACCCGCGGTTACATTTGAAGCAGCTTTGTAGAACCAGAAAATAAAAAATGCACCCAACACGGCTGAGAAAAAAAGCGTATCCAGATGCAACGCCCAAAATCCTTCGCCCGTGGATAATGGGGTCAAATGATGGACAATGTATCCAGTCGCACCACCGGTATCATGTGTTTCAGTCGACATCTATATTACTCGCTCTTTGGTTCGCTAAAAAGCAATGCAAACCAAAACACTAAAAGAACCGCTAGAAATCCTGCAAATAGCGGCAAAAACAAAATATTCGGTATTTGAAAAACTATTGCAAACAAACCGGCAGTTAGCATTATTTTTACCGATTCGCCAACGTAAAAACCGCGTACAATCTGCTTGACGGGCTTACCGCGTGAAGCCGAGATTCTGTACGCAAAATAACAATTGGGTACAAACCCAATTAATCCGCCGAAAAGGGCCGATCGAGCTTCCAACCAGCCGAAAAAAACCAGCATTATAGCTGGCACGGCGATCAGCACTCCCGCCTGGATGATCAGAACTCTGCCGACCGCGAAAAATGGATCGCTAGCCCTCAAAATTATTCCCCACATCTAGACAACGCGCAATTATATAGGTGGTAACTTATTTGATCAAGACTATTAGCCCGCATTTCTCCCTAGAATGACAATCCCTGGCTTGATCTTTATTCTCACAAGAGATTTTCGAGCCCATCCAATTCACCGAATGTGGCCCAGAATGCCTTCAAGTTCATCTAACGACGAATAGCCGATGACTAGCTTTCCTTTGCCGCTTTGCTGATGATTAATCGCTACCTTTGCGCCAAGCTTATCCCCCACTTCGCGCTGCAAACGGGCGATATCAGGATCAACCATTGGTTTTACGCGGACTTGCCCTGATTGAATATTTTTGACCAACTTTTCGGTAGCACGCACCGTCAAACCCTTAGCAACGACCTTGTCTGCCGCGTCACCTTGACGAGCCATCTCCAAGCCCAGCAAAGCACGCGCGTGCCCCATTTCCAGCGCCCCGATTTGCAAATGATGTTTAACATCCGGATGCAATTCAATCAAGCGCATTAAATTGGTAACCGCGGTGCGGGATTTACCCACCGCATCCGCGACCTGCTGATGAGTCATTGAAAATTCTTTAAGCAAGCGCTGCAACGCTTGGGCTTCTTCCAAAGGATTCAGATCTTCGCGTTGAATATTTTCGATCAGCGACAATGCCACCGCGGTTTGGTCAGACACATCGCGTATGGTCACTGGGATTTCATGCAACCCGGCCATCTGCGCAGCACGCCAACGCCGCTCGCCCGCTATGATTTCGTAGCGGCCTTCGTCGATCGACCTGACAACAATGGGTTGTACCACCCCTTGAGCGCTAATCGAATCAGCCAGCTCCTGCAGGCGCTCAGAATTCATATCCTGGCGCGGCTGATATTTGCCCCGCTGCAGGAATTCCAGCGGCAATGTCTTCGCGGTATCGCCCTGCTCAACCGCGGAAACATCACCCAGTAATGCATTCAACCCGCGCCCTAAACCTCTTTTTTTCACTGCCATTTTTGCTTATTTAGCCTCTTCAGAAGAATTTTTAGCGTCTTTGCGCACTATCTCACTGGCCAAGGCCAGATAAGCTAATGCACCACGCGATGATTTATCGTATTGGAGAATCGGCAACCCATGACTGGGCGCTTCCGCTAAACGTATGTTTCGCGGGATAAAGGTTCGGAATACCCGGTCTTTGAAATACCCCATCAGCTGCTCCGAAACTTCTCGGGTCAGGCGGCTACGTGGATCATACATGGTTCGCAACAAGCCTTCCAAACGCAGACCCGGGTTGATCTTAGCGCGAATATTTTTGAGTGTATCCACGAGTGCCGATAGGCCTTCCAAAGCATAATATTCGCATTGCATGGGTATTAGCACGCCGTCAGCCGCAACCAGCGCATTCAACGTCAACATATTAAGTGATGGAGGGCAATCAATTAGGATATATTCATAATCCTGTCTGAACTCTGCCAGAGCCGCGCTCAGACGTCGCTCCCGCTGGTCAACGCTAATTAATTCAACCTCCGCGGCCGTCAAGTCAGCATTACCCGGTATCAAATCGAAGCCCAGGTTTTCCAACTTTAAAAGAACGTCCGGCACATTGGCATCCTGCAGCAGCAGTTCGCAAGACGATTTCTCCAGTGCCATCTTGTCGACACCGCAACCCATGGTCGCATTGCCCTGGGAGTCCAAATCGATCAACAATACCTTGTGCTTCATCGCTGCTAAACTCGCGATCAGGTTCACACTGGTTGTTGTTTTGCCAACCCCACCTTTTTGATTCGCAACCGCTATTATTTTTCCCATGGATTAAACCATTGGCCAATTATTTTTATGCGTCTTGTGACGATGGCGACACTAACACCAAATGCCTTTCGGCATCGACGCCGGGTACAATTATCGGCACGATGCGAGATTCGAACTCAGCAATTTGTCCAATTTCAACCGCGGAAAGCCGTCCTTTCATTGCTGCAATCCGCCCACCGCGGCGTAAAAGATGCCGCGTTCCGGTTACAATTCCGCAAAGATCAGCAAAGGCGCGCGTTACGATAGTATCGAATTTGTGATCGACATGGAATTCCTCAAGCCTTGAGCGAATAATTTCGACATTCTTCAGTTTAATCTCCATTTTAGCCTGTCGCACAAAGCGGGTTTTCTTTGCGTTGCTGTCCAGCAATACAAAGGTTTTATCAGGGTTAATAAGCGCCAAAGGAATCCCCGGCAAGCCCGCGCCCGTCCCAACATCCAAAATTTTGCGGCCGACTAAAAACGGTGACACCGAGATGCTATCTAATAGGTGCACACTTACCATTTTTAGCGGGTCGCGCACCGCGGTCAAATTGTACGCTTGATTCCACTTTTGCAACAACGCTAAATATTGGATTAGCCTTGCCAGACTGTTATCCGGACAAGACAAGCCCAGCGCGCTAACGCCGTCCTCCAAAATTTTTAGAAGGGGCTTATTCTGCGTATCATATTGATGGCCCCGCTCAGACAATTCCGCAACTGCTAATTGGCGCTATGCCTTTTCAAATGAACCAGCAATAATGAAATCGCGGCTGGAGTAACGCCCGAAATCCGTCCAGCTTGACCCAGCGTTTCAGGCGTTTGCTGCTGTAGCTTCTCTTTAACCTCCTTGGATAATCCCACGACATTACTGTAATCAATGTCGCGCGGCATCTTCAGTCCTTCGTAGCGCATATTCCGATCAATTTCGATTTTCTGCCGGTCGATATAGCCCGAATATTTTTCTTGGATCTCAACCTGTTCCAGAATCTGAGCATCGAAATCATTTCCTGGCTGTTCCAAAAAACGGGTCAAATCGTTTATACCAACCTCGGGTCTTCGCAAAATATCTATCAACCGGGTCTCACGCGCCAATTCGGTTTTAAGAGATTCATTCAGCAATGCGGCATCGGGCGTGCCGGGTCTAATCAAACGATTCGACAATGCCTTGCGTAAATTATCGATTTCGATTTGTTTAGCGCCGAAAGCTTGCCAGCGATCGTCATCCACCAAGCCCAAGTCCCGGCCTTTTTCGGTAAGACGCAAATCCGCGTTGTCTTCCCTCAACATCAAACGGTATTCGGCCCGGCTGGTAAACATCCGGTACGGTTCCTGCGTACCCCTGGTAATCAGATCGTCGATCATTACCCCAATATAAGCTTGGTCGCGACGCGGACACCAGGGATCCAAGTCTCTGGCCTGACGTGACGCATTAAGTCCCGCGATTAAACCTTGCGCGGCAGCTTCTTCATATCCCGTGGTACCATTGATCTGGCCCGCAAAATAAAGACCGCTCATTGGCTTGGTTTCCAACGACGAGCGCAAATCCCTGGGATCAAAAAAATCGTATTCGATCGCGTATCCGGGGCGAGTAATATGCGCACGCTCGAAACCCGGGATAGACTGAACAAATTCATACTGGACGTCGAATGGTAGACTCGTGGAAATACCATTCGGATAGACCTCGTGGGTACCCAATCCTTCGGGCTCCACAAAAATCTGGTGTGAATCCTTATCATTGAATCGAACGATCTTATCTTCGATCGATGGACAATAGCGCGGCCCCTTGGCCTCAATAACCCCAGAATACATGGGTGAGCGATCCATGCCGGAGCTAATAATTTCGTGGGTTTCAGACCGGGTACGGGTAATGTAGCAAGGCACTTGCGTGGGATGTTGTTCGGGACTTCCCATAAACGAAAACATCGGAACGGGATCATCGCCGAGCTGTACTTCCATCCGGCTAAAATCCAGAGTACGCGCATCCAAACGCGGCGGAGTGCCCGTCTTCAAGCGGTCTACTCTAAACGGAAGCGCCCTTAATCTCTGCGCCAAAGCATTAGCCGATGGATCTCCGGCACGACCACCCGAAAAATTTTCCAAGCCGATATGGATTTTACCGCCCAGAAAAGTTCCCACGGTCAACACCACGCAGCGTGCCGCAAAGTCGAGCCCCATTTGAGTCTTCACACCGACGACCTTATCGTTTTCGACTTTAAGATCCGCTACCGTTTGCTGAAATAACCACAAACCCGGTTGGTTTTCCAAAGCTTGGCGTACCGCTTGTTTATACAATGAACGGTCCGCCTGCGCGCGCGTTGCTCGCACGGCGGGACCTTTTCGAGCATTTAGAATACGAAACTGGATGCCCGCCAAATCCGCGGCGCCAGCCATTACGCCGCCCAAAGCGTCAATTTCTTTAACCAAATGACCTTTACCAATTCCACCGATCGCGGGATTGCAACTCATCTGCCCCAGCGTATCAATACTCTGGGTAAGCAACAGCGTCTTTGCGCCGCTGCGCGCCGAAGCCATTGCGGCCTCAGTACCCGCGTGCCCGCCGCCGACCACGATTACGTCATATTCAGTAGAAAATTGCACGATAAAAATTTGTCACAAAAAAAGAATTGTAATCAATTCTTTAGGAAACGTGTAGACCTGATCCTTATATATAGCGTTATTCTTTACGCGAATTGTAAATTTCGCCGCCAACCGCATGGTAATGTTGCATCACCTGCACCGCGGAATTTCGACAGATATCCCGCACAACCTCAATACCCCGTTTGTCCAACTCGACTGGCCAGTCGTGGATCTTGGGTCCTTCATCAAAACCAATACTCCGCGCATCCTCGTCACGAGCACCGCATACAACACGCCTGACCCCGGACCAGGGTATAGCGCCCATACACATCGCACAAGGTTCACAGCTGGTAACTAATTCATGCTCCGGTAAGTCCTGTCTGCCCAAATCGTAGCTGGCCAGGCTTTGCTGTGCGAGGGCAATGGCCACCATCTCCGCATGTGCAAGCGAGCAATTGAGTATAGTTACAAGATTTACTCCGACTGCAACCAAGCGTCCACTTGACCTTTCGAACACAGCGGCTCCGAACGGCCCCCCCGTTCCATTATCAACGTTTAACTGTGCGAGCCGTATTACAAATTTCATGCGCTGTTCATGTTCGCCGAAATCATCAGCTTCCAGCAATACTTCGTGCAGCCACTCGGGCAACAAAGCCAAATAATCTAATGACGAAGATTGGGATTTCCCCATTTCAATAGCGCTCCCTAAATCATTCGTAATTTCACAGTCTACTGCCTCTTAGCCGTTAAGACCGTCCCAAATCGATCAGCGACACGCTCCCGATTTCTCTTTATTGAGCAATGTATCACATGCTTGCGCTACGAATTACATCAGACTCATCCTGTTAACTATCTCCAACACCGGTATCGTTCGACCACCATGCCAGATGAAACACCATCCAACAGCTCTATGGAAACAGGCTTCTCCTGCCTTATCCTAATTTCGCGCTATTTCGGGCTCGCCGCCAATGCCCAACAGCTCATGCACCGCTTTGCATGTTCAGACAAGGATATATCGGTCGACCAAGTCATTCGCGCAGCCCGGTATTTGGGACTGAAAGCTAAATCTATATCCAGTAACTGGCAGAAACTTGGGAAAACCGCACTGCCTGCCATGACCCAAAATAGTGCCGGGAATTGGGTTGTGGTGGCTTCGATCACTAACGAGCAGATACTGATTCACGACCCCTCTGAAGCCCGGCCACAAACATTATCCAAAGAAGATTTTGAATCCGGCTGGACCGGAACGCTGATTCTGGTCACCCGCCGCGCATCGCTAACCAGTCCCAACACCCGCTTTGGCGTTCGCTGGTTCATTCCAGCACTGATCAAATACCGCGCACTGTTCATCGAAGTCCTGGCTGCTTCGTTTTTTCTACAACTGTTCGCGCTGATTACGCCACTGTTCTTTCAGGTCGTAATCGATAAAGTGCTGGTCCACAAAGGGTTAACCACGCTGGACGTTCTGGCCATCGGACTGCTGGTCGTTTCGCTATTCGAGGCAATCTTGGGCGGACTGCGCACCTACGTTTTCGCGCACACCACGAATCGGGTGGATGTTGAGTTGGGCGCCAAACTCTACCGTCACCTACTCAGCCTGCCGATGAGCTATTTCGGCGCACGCCGCGTCGGGGACTCAGTGGCTCGCGTGCGCGAACTGGAAAACATTCGCAGTTTTATCACCGGCTCGGCATTAACTCTGGTAATCGACTTACTATTCACGGTCGTTTTCTTGGCCGTTATGTATTACTACAGCCCGCTGCTGACCTATATTGTCCTGGGCTCCATCCCTGCCTATATCCTTTTATCCCTATTTATTACGCCGATCCTGCGCGCGCGGGTTAACGAAAAATTTAACCGCGGCGCTGAAAACCAAGCGTTCCTGGTCGAGTCCATCCACGGTGTGGAAACACTCAAATCCATGGCCATAGAACCACAGATGCAAAACCGCTGGGACGAGCAACTCGCGGCATATGTTCAAGCCAGTTTTAAGGCGTCCAATCTGAACAACATCGCCAATCAGATCGCTGGTTTCATCAACAAAGTCGTTGTATTGTTGATTCTGTGGGTCGGCGCCAAAGCGGTTATGGAGGGCAATTTGAGCGTCGGCCAACTGATCGCGTTCAACATGCTGGCAGGGCGCGTCAGCGGCCCGGTACTCAGGCTGGTGCAACTATGGCAGGATTTTCAGCAAACCGGTATTTCGAT
>CAZVFR010000079.1:0-13189 GCA_964626505.1 uncultured Methylococcaceae bacterium | reverse complement strand
CACCCAAGGTCCCATTGGTGAGTTTCACCAAAGTCGCCTGGTAAGAAAGGAAGGTCGGACTTATCTGGGCAAACGCATGTCGCGAGACCGACCATTCACGATAAATTTGCAGATGGCAGCCACCACACTCTTGCGCGGATGGAAACTCGGCCTTCTTAAACAATTCGTCATGCGCTTCATCACCTGATTTCGCACCGGCGTTGTGGCCGAGCATATCTTCTGCGAAGGATGCTGTGGTGACCGAGAAAATACTAATCGCCACCAGCAGACGAACGACCGCGGCAAAAGAGTGGAATTGATTTGATTTAGTCATTGGATACGGCGCCTTAAATCCAAACATTTTCGTAACTACTCAGCTTACCCTCAAGTTTGCTGAGTAGTTACACATTGTCTTCAAATTGGTTTTGGCTCTGTTCGCGTTCGTTGTTGGTACCCAATAAATACGCCTTCTGTAGATATTCCTTAAATGGCTTATTTACTGGCCTTGTAGGGGAAACCAACAGTAAACGCGAACAGAGCCTTGGTTTTAGTAAAGATACGATTTCTTGTTGTTTTTTATACTGCCAGTTTCTTTGTGTTCTACACTGCCCATTCCACCGCAACACGAAGTTTTACGGTGGAATAGGCGATAAGGGTTACAAATTATTGTTTAGGCTTCCTTGTCTTGATCTGTATGATCTCCGCCGAGCGTAACGCTAGTACTTCCTTTTTCATTTACGCAATATTAATCGCGTACACAGAAACGAAAAAACTAAAAATGGCGATTCCACATATTGAAGACATAAGTAAGTTCATAGTTGGCTCCTTTTCCTTGTAGGCCAGTATGTAGCAGTGATTTACATCAGATTACTGCAGACTGGACAGTTCGATATTAGATCCGATGTCGTGGCGGATAAAATTAATCAGATGCCATATTTCTTCCTTCGATAGATGGCTTTTGAAACTCGGCATCGGAGATCTGCCTACCCTGATTTTCGTGTAAATTGCACCGTCAGTCTGCTGTAATACACCGGCACTTGTAAGATTGGCCGCCGATTTTTCAAGCGCCGCGGATACGGGACCATCGCCTTTGCCACTTTCTCCGTGGCATTGTTGGCATTCCCGCAAATACAGGTTTTTTCCTAGCGTAATAGACGCATCTTCCGCCGCAACCGGATTTTCAATTTTTGCCTTTCGCGGCGAAACCCTCCATTCAGCGGCACTTTGTTGCGCAGCCAGTGCGGATGTCTGTACAAGGATTAAAAACGAAATTGCCATAACAATTTGGTACGAGTTTAATAACGTGTTTTTCATTACCGGAGCCTCCTCCATAAAGCGTTGCAAAGTTCCCACTGGGGCTTTGTAGGTTCGAAAAGCAAAAACCGTGGTTGTGTGCTCTTCTTTGAGTTACTCAAACACATGACAGCTTTGAGAGAGATGCGGTACGCTTCGAATTACTCGCAGTGACCGAATTGACTTACCAAACTGGATACTTTCGTCTGGTAGCCGCCATCCTTGATTGACACTGTACCAGTAGAATTCTGTGAGCTCTGTGGACTATTCACCAGCTAGAATGGTAAAAATCCTCTAAAGCGAATTTGGTGAGATCCGGCGAGGTATTGTGACTCTGGTGAGAAATTCGGGCTAATGGGAAGGGAAAGCAAACTCCGGCTTTTCGTGCAAAAGACTTTCCAGCTCAATCACCGGTAGTGGTCGACTGAAGTGAAAGCCCTGAAACTTGTGACAACCCTGTTGATGCAGAAATTCAAGTTGGGCTTGTTGTTCCACGCCTTCAGCGACGGGCTCAAGATTGAGTCGAATCGCCATCGCAATAATCGTCTCCACGATAGCGCGGTCATTGGAGTTCTCCCCAATACCTGAGACAAAAGAGCGATCAATCTTAAGTACGCCCAGGGGCAAGCGTTTTAGATAGGCAAGTGAGGAGTAACCCGTACCGAAATCATCGATAGCAAATTGGACGCCCTTATTTTTCAGGAGCTCGATCTTTTTAACGGTATCCTCAATATCGTGAATAACTGCCTGTTCGGTTATCTCAAGCATCACCGTAACGGGATCCACTTCGTTACGCTGCAATAGGCTTTCTACCATGCCGACAAAATTCTGCTGACGAAATTGACGAGGACTCACATTGACGGCTAAGTAACTGAGCGAAATATTCCTTTCTGTCCACCTTCGTAGAATACGGCAGGCTTCATTTAACACCCATTCCCCAATATCTATAATCAAACCGGTTTCTTCCGCAACCGGAATAAATTCATTGGGTAAGACAAGCCCACGTTCAGGATGATTCCAACGCAGCAGAACCTCCGCGGCCATAAACCGACCCTGGAAATCAACTTGCGGTTGCAAGTGAAGTGTCAATTCATTATTAGCAATCGCGTGCCTAAGATCTTTTTCAATCGATAACCGAGCGTCAGCAATTTCTTGCATTGCGGGTTCGTAAAATCGTATGGTATTGCCGCCCTCTGCTTTGGCCCGGTACATTGCCGTATCCGCCTGTTTGAGTATATCGTCAGCGCTACGATGATTATCCGGAAACAACACGATACCGATACTCGCGGTGCAGTGAAATTCATGCCCTTCCAGAAAAAAAGGCGGATTGAACGCCTTCTGAACCTTTTCCGCGATTGTCGCCGCGTGGTTTATGGATGCTTGTTTATCGTTAGACCTTAGGTTGACAATGAGTACCACAAATTCGTCGCCGCCCAATCGGGCAACCGTATCTTCATCACGCAATTCACCTTCAAGCCGACCGGCAACTTGTACCAAAAGCTGGTCGCCTATGCGATGGCCCAGTGCATCATTTAAGTTTTTGAAACGGTCAAGGTCCAGGAATAATAATGCGGAAACATCTCGATAGCGTTTGTCGGCTTTCAGACAAGTATTAATCCTGTCATACAGCAGCGTGCGATTAGGAAGTTTGGTCAAGCTGTCATGATAGGCCAGATAGGTAATTCGGTCTTCGAATTTCTTACGTTCACTGATGTCAATGAAATGGCCGATATAATGAGTCATTTCTCCGTGTGCATTGTTAACCGCGGTCACACCCAACCATATCGGATAAACCTCACCGTTTTTTCGTCTATCCCATATTTCACCCTGCCAGCGGCCTTTCTCGGTCAGTTCGGTCCACATTTTTTTATAAAAACTGTCGCCTTGTAGATCGGAGCGTAAGATTGCATGGGTATGCCCGATGACTTCTTCTGAACGGTAACCGGTAATTTCAGTAAACGCCCGATTGACGCGGACGATAGTGCCATCCTTGTCAGTGATTGAGATGCCTTCACGTGATTCGAAGGCAATGGCGGCCAGACGCAGAGCTTCCTCTTGGCGTTTAAGTTCAGTAATATCAGTATCAATACCGATAATCCGTAACGGGCGATTATCCGCATCGCGTTCAATGATTTTGCCGCGATCCAACCACCATACATAATGGCCTTTTTTGGTGCGGATACGGTACTCACATTCATAAGTTTTACTGTCACCGCGAAAATATTGTTCGAGCGATTCAGTGAGTCTTGAAATATCATCGGGGTGCACGCGGTTTCGCCAAGCATCAATCGTCGACGCCAACTCGTCCTTTTCAAAGCCGATCATTTTGTACCAGTTCCGGCTATACGTTACGCTGCCGCTGGCCACGTCCCAATCCCAAGCGGCACCATGAGCGGATTCCAGCGCTAGATTGAGACGTTCTTCGGATTCCAGCAGCGCTTTGGTTTTTTCAGAAACGGCTGTTTCCAGGTCGCGGATATAATGACTCTTATAGTCCTGATAGGCGCGCTGGATTGTGGCAAGAAACACGCCTGGATCGTTGGCCTTTTCTACATAGGCAAAAGCTCTTCGATTCACCGCCTGTTTTGCCGATTCGAACGAGCCATAGCCGGTATAAATGATAATCCTTACGCGATTGTCCAACTCCAACAGTCTGGGCAACAGATCGGTACCGTCAAGATCCGGTAAACGCAAATCGATGGCCACAACGCTGAAACAGCTTTGCTCAAAATATTCGATCGCCTGCGATGCGGTTACGGCCGTCACCACCTCGAAACCTTCATCCTTGAGAATATCATGTAGAATTTTGAGCTGTGCCTGGTCATCATCGACAATGAGCAAACGGGCATCAGATGGAGTATCTTCTTTTATTTCCATCAGTTAATATCCATGTTTTTGGTATTTTCAATATCTTAGTAAGATTTGATCGAATGATGATAGCATTAACTGTTAGCCGTCTGAACTTGCAACAAGCATCAAAAAATACCAAGAGATAGGCAATGGAAAAAACCAGGCGCGAGTACAACCAATGGGTTGCGACAGAAACTTTAGAGAACTACGCGCTACGTTACGCACCATCCAGTTACCGTAAGTGGCCCGCACTGTTACTTTGCAACACCGCCTTAGGCAGTATTTCTTTTTTGGCATTAGAAGCAATCGGTGCGGTTATTGTCATTGACTATGGCTTCAGCACGGCCTTCTGGGCCATCGTATTTGCATCGGTCATTATTTTCCTGACCAGCTTTCCGATCACCTATTACGCGGCGCGCTACAATATCGATATTGATCTGCTCACGCGAAGCGCCGGTTTTGGTTATGTTGGATCAACCGTTACCTCTCTAATCTATGCGTCGTTTTGTTTCATTTTTTTGCGCTGGAAGCCGCCATCATGGCACAGGCGCTGAAACTCTATTTCCAACTGCCACTTTACCTCGGTTACCTGCTTTGTTCGATCATTATCATACCCCTGGTTTTCTATGGGGTAACCTTGATCAACCGTCTGCAGTTATGGACCCAACCCATT
Organism: uncultured Methylococcaceae bacterium; assembly: GCA_964626505.1. GTDB lineage: Bacteria > Pseudomonadota > Gammaproteobacteria > Methylococcales > UBA1147 > CAZUGA01. The sequence continues at coordinate 8,394 of CAZVFR010000079.1, read as the reverse complement.
TGGATCATCTTGATGGTCTGGCCGTTTATTGCGGTATTAAGCAAAGATCCTAATGCCATTGCTGGTTTTACCGAGTTCTCCGGCCGGATTTCCGGCAGTCATGAATTCGACCCCTATTATTTCGGCATTGCTACGGGCATATCGCTTGCCCTGATCGCCCAAATAGGCGAACAAGTGGATTATCTGCGCTTCATGCCAGACAAGCATTCGGGTAATCGTTGGCGTTGGTGGTTTTCTATGATCATGGCGGGACCCGGCTGGATCATCATTGGCTTCGCCAAGCAAATCGGCGGAGCTTTTTTGGCTTTTCTGGTAATCACCAATGGACTTGCGATTAGCCAGGCAAAAGAACCTGTTGAGATGTATTACATGGCTTATCGCTATGTCTTTGAGAACCCGGAAACAGCGCTCGCGATCAGCACCCTTTTTGTGATTATTTCCCAGATCAAGATAAACGTGACAAATGCGTACGCCGGCTCGCTGGCTTGGTCAAACTTTTTCTCCCGGGTGACACAGACCCCATCCGGGCCGGGTGGTTTGGATGGTCTTTAACATTGGCATCGCGCTGCTGTTGATGGAACTGGGTGTATTTGGCGTATTGGAAAAGATTCTCGGGCTTTATTCCAACGTCGCAATCGCCTGGATCGGGGCTATTGTCGCTGACTTGGTGATCAATAAGCCACTCAAACTAAGCCCACCCATCGTTGAATTTAAACGCGCTCATCTTTACGATTTTAATCCGGTCGGATTTTTCAGTATGATTATCGCTTCAATTGTTTCCATTGCGGCTTTCTCTGGTTTATTCGGTGATTACGCTCAGGCTTATTCAGCACTGATCGCTTTAACATTGAGCTTTATACTTTCACCGTTGATCGCCTTCATCACGCAGGGCAAATACTATATCGCCCGATCTGATCACCCACACATTCCACACGCTGATGGAACTGATGATTGTACTTTGTGCGAAAAGCACTACGCTCAGCCTGAATTTGCCTATTGCCCCTTCTATGACGCGCCCATCTGTTCTCTATGCTGTACCCTGGAAACCGATTGCCATGATGTTTGTAAGCCGGAAAAGAAAGAATTTATTCGGCATTCCATCATTGACTTCCTGACACTCGCATTTAAGAACAAAATCTCTGAAGATGCACGCGGTCGTACCGCAAATTTCATTATTTTATCCAGTCTATTGTTAACCATTACCGGTGTAGCACTCTGGCTCACGTATACTGCGACGTCCGAGCAAACGACCGCAAATGCGTTAGCGTCTCTTCAATCTAACTATATTCAGATATTTTTCGTCTTAACTCTATTGATCAGTGTGGGCTCTTGGTGGATCGTCCTGTTACAGGAAAGCCGTGAACTGGCGGAAACCGGACTGCACGAACGCAATCAGACACTGGAAACGGAAATTGACGAACGCAAGAAAATAGAAGCGGAATTACAACGTTATCAAAATGGCCTGCAACAATTGGTTGATGAGCGAACCCAAGAGCTGCATGATGCGCAGGCGGAATTGGTCAGGAATGAAAAGCTGGCAACCATTGGACGCGTATCCGGCAGTATCGCCCATGAGCTGCGCAATCCCCTGGCCAGTATTCGCAACGCGGTCTATTATCTGGGCCGAAAAGTGCCTGATTCCGAGCCTAAGTGGCGTGAATATATCGGGATTATCGATGATGAGGCGCAAGCATCGAATCAAATCATTACCAACTTGCTCGAAATGTCGAGACCGGTCAACCTAATTTGGAGTAGCGCGTCACTGAATGCACTGCTTGATGAGGTATTCAAAGCAAAGAATTCGGCGCGGATATCCTGGCGATTCGACTTTAACCCGGATCCTTTCGAATTAGAATGTGATCCGACCAAGATGAAACAGGTCTTCGAAAATCTGCTGTCGAATGCCTCGGAAGAAATCGAAGCCAATGGCGAGATTATCGTAACCGCTTCACGCTACAGTGATCATGATATTATTACTTTTCAAGACAATGGCTCTGGCATCGATCCAGAACACCGAAACTTTATCTTTGAGCCGCTTTACAGCACAAAAACCAAGGGCATCGGGTTGGGGGCTATGGATCTGCAACGAAATCATCAGACGCCACGATGGAAGCATTAAGCTGGATGATAACGAAGATCACGGCACTCGTTTTATAATCCGACTACCCCATCGTCAAGCGGGTTAAAGTATACCTCTGCAAATAGTTTTCCCAGGTCACTTTTTTTCTGTTATTATGCTGCGCCGCACAATAATTAGATAATTCACTATCCGCCTATTTCGGCATCTTGGCTACAAACAAAGCTCCAGTGCTATCTAGTCACATTTAGTTTGATGAAATACCTAATTGCATGACGTTCGTGACCGCCGGAAAAGCAAAAGAGTTAAGCAAATGAATCAAAAACGAAGAGTCCTAATCGTAGACGACAAAAAAACCTGCGTATTACGCTCGCCGATATACTCAGCGAGGAAGGTTATGATGTAGATGTTGCCGTAGATGGCGCCGAAGCAGTGGAAATGTGCGCCAAGCATGCCTACGATGTTGTCTTGATGGATGTTCGGATGCCGGGAATAAATGGGGTGGAAGCGTTTCGTCGGATTCGACGTTCCAACGCAGGTCTTCGGGTCATCATGATGAGCGCGTTCAGTCTTGATGATCTTAAGCAGGAAGCGCTGGAAGAAGGCGCAATCGCATTTTTGTCCAAGCCCCTGGAAATTGAAAGCGTTATTGGATTGATCGAGGAGGAGAAAGAAACCTCCATTCTTGTGATTGAAGCCGATGTTGATGTTTCAAGCCCCATTTGCAATATTTTAAAAGATCGGGGCTTTTGGGTGCGCGTGTGCGATTCGCCTCACGAGGCCTTGACTTTAGTCGAACAAATCAATTTCGATATCATTTTCATTGATGTCGAATTATCTGAAATGAATGGCCTGGATACGTATCTGGCGATCAAAAAGATCACACCTTCGTCCGTATCCATTATGATCAGTGGAAGAGAAGAAGAATTCGTGCGAATCGCCCAAGAAGCAGTACAGCAGACAGCCTATACCATCATAGAAAAACCACTGGACCTTGATCACCTGATATCTTTGCTTAGCCGGATACAAATACAACGCGTCTCTGATAGCATTCAGAAACCGCAGGGAACCGAAACGTTGTATTAGGCTCCTTCGGAGTAATCACGACAATACCGGAAATGCTCTGGGATGGCCGCCAATACTCGTGTCTCAGCGAGATCTCGAACAAGTTCTTAGCGAGAGTTACAACTTACCAGTGTACCTTTCAACAACTGAAGCGGGCAGTGGTATGTATCCGCCTTTAACCACAACTTGCTGACCGGTTTTTGAAAGAACCATTGTCAGAAATTCTCTTTCCAGCGGTGGAAGCGGCCCGTTTGGGTGCTTGTTGACATAAACATACAGAAAACGTGCAAGTGGGTAGGTACCCTTTAGCGCATTCTCCGGCGTTGCTTCAATAAACGCTTTGCTTTCATCCTTCGCCAATGGGACTGCCCGTACACCCGATGTCTTGTAACCTATACCCGAGTAACCCATGCCATTTCGCGAACTGCTTACCGATTGAACAACCGAGGCAGAACCAGGCTGCTTGTTGACGATATTTTTGAAGTCGCCCTTGCACAACGCATTCTTCTTAAAATAATCGTAGGTCCCGGAAACGGGGTTCCGACCGAACAACTGAATCTTGAGATTATGCCAGGAACCGGATAGGCCCAGATCCCCCCAATATCCAATGCTTTGACCGCCACCACATCTCACCGTAGAAGAAAATATCGCATCAACTTGAGGAATTGTCATGCCTTTGATTGGGTTGTCCTGGTTTACAAAAATCGCCAATGCATCGATAGCAACAGGAACGGGTGTTGGCTTATAACCATAGCGATCTTCGAAAGCTGAAATTTCTTTAGCTTTCATTTTTCGGCTCATAGGCCCAAGATTTGATGTTGCTTCAGTCAATGCGGGTGGTGCGGTTGATGAACCCGCAGCCTGCACTTGAATATTTACATTTGGATAATGTTTTTTAAAAGCTTCAATCCAAAGCAACATCAAATTGGCCAAGGTATCGGAACCAACGCTGGACAAATTACCCGAGATACCACTTACGGTCTGATACTCCGGTAGATTTGCGTCAATAGGCGAGGCCGTCACGGGCTCCGTTAGTGATAACCCAATACTTACAACTAATATTGCCAAGTTGATAAATTTCATTGTAGTGTTACTCCAGAAGTAACCGCTCGGTGGCCTTAAAATACCTGTAACTGCCCCGGAAAGACAGCCTGCATCCGCTCGATCAGCAAATCCCTTGTGAAAATAAATCTCCGCGCTATCATCTTGCCCTCTGGTGAAAAATACGAGCTAACCTTGTTCTAATAAAGATTTTGTCTTGAGAATCGTCATAATTACGGATGCCTGGGACCCGCAGGTCAATGGCGTAGTAACGACATTAAAAAACACCCGTGATGCGTTAACGCGTCTTGGGCATACGGTCAAAGTCATAGACCCCAGCTACTTCAAATCCTATCCATGCCCGGGTTATCCCCAAGTCAGATTAGCCTTTTTGTGCGGCCCCAAACTGAGACCAATCATAGAAGCTTTCAAACCCGATACAATCCATATCGTGGCTGAAGGCTCAGTTGGGTATGCCGCAAGACGTTATTGCCGTTACAAAGATTTCGACTATACCAGCTCATTCCACAGTCGCTTTCCGGAATATCTCAACCTTCGAATAGGATTTCCTTTAAGCATCAGCAAAGCCTATTTGTGGTGGTTTCACAGAAAAAGCTTCCGCGTCATGGTTGCGACTGAGTCTCTGGAAACCGAACTGGCGGGTAAAGGCTATTGTCGGCTAGCACGTTGGTCGCGGGGTGTAGACACTGAATTATTCCATCCGCGTAGCAAAACATTTATCCAGGATGCGCGGCCCATATTCATGTATACGGGCAGAGTCGCGGTCGAGAAAAACATCGAAGCTTTTTTGCAGCTGGAGCTACCTGGAACCAAGTATGTCGTCGGCGACGGACCGCAGCGTGAGTTGCTGGAAACTAAGTATCCTAACGTACGCTTCGTGGGCTATCAAAAGGGCGAGGCGCTTGCCAAGTATATGGCTGCGGCCGACGTGTTCGTATTTCCGAGTCGCACCGATACATTCGGTTTGGTAATCCTAGAAGCACTGGCATCTGGCGTACCGGTAGCGGCATACCCGGTACAAGGTCCCAAGGATTTGATAACCGACCCTGCAATCGGTGTTTTGGATAACAACCTTGAACATGCGGCTTTGGCCTGTTTGAAGTTGGACCCAGCAGACTGCAGACGCTTTGGGTTGCAATTTTCGTGGGAAAGCTGCGCACGCCAATTCGTCGATAATCTGACCGTTATGGACAAGGGTTGTAATGTTTGGTGAGAAAGCTGGACAAAGCCTTCGTGCTTCTATAGGCGCACATATTTCGCGTTGCCGGTCTAGACATCATGTTTTCGACAGGGAAGTTAAAACATGATGTCTAGGGTAATCAGAGACCCTTAGCCTTTACGACAACCGAGAGTTGAGCTACTGGATTTGTCGAGTTTATCGAAAGATCTGCATAATAGCCTTCCCCTCCGAGTGCCCCAATAGGTAAAATCCTTGTCATGCAAGATAATTTGACCCGCTGCGCATGGGCAACAAATGTTTCAATAATTGAAATCCACTATCACGACACTCAATGGGGGGTACCGTGTTACGATGACCTTCTATTGTTCGAAATGTTGATTCTGGAAGGTGCTCAGGCCGGTTTGTCGTGGGCGACAATACTCAACAAGCGAGCCGGTTATCTATTGGCTTTCGATGGATTTGACGCTAACAAAATGGCCCGGTACGACGCACATAAGAAGGCGTCACTTAGACAAGACGCGCGCATTGTTCGGAATCGGCTAAAAATTGAAGCGGCGGTTACCAATGCCAAAGCATTTCTGGAAGTTATTCAGGTACACGATAGTTTTGCGAATTTTATCTGGCAATTTGTGGACGGGAATCCGGTTGTTAATCGATGGACAGACAAACGCGATATCCCAACTTCAACACCCGCATCCGAGCGGATGTCCAAAACATTAAAACAATACGGCTTTAAATTTGTCGGTCCTACAATTTGTTACGCGTATATGCAAGCTGTTGGCATGGTCAACGATCATACCCTCGATTGCTTCAGGCACACTCCATTGTTAGCGAACGACTGGATGTAAACATTCTATTTTGCCGTATCTACATAGGTAGCAAACTGCTAGAATCCGCGCTTTTTCTTAGCCAAGCGGACCATTGTCATCCCTGAACCCCCAACAACGAACCGCCGTAAAAACCATCGACACACCCTTGTTGGTGCTAGCTGGCGCAGGTACCGGTAAAACCCGGGTCATCACCGAAAAAATTGCGTATTTGATCGAGCATGGAACACCGGCTCGTCATATCACGGCAATCACCTTTACTAATAAAGCCGCTCGGGAAATGACCGCGCGCATTGGTAAACTACTTCGGGATATCGAACTGCGTGGCTTGCGGGTAACAACTTTTCATGCATTGGGCTTGGATATAGTGCGGCGTGAACACAATGCGCTGGGACTAAAATCCGCACTGTCCGTATACGACGAACAAGATCGTCTGTCCTTGATTCGCGATCTGATTGAACACGATTCTCACAGCTGCTCCGCGGATGATTGCGACGTCATCGCGCGTCAGATCGGCCGATGGAAAAACGATTTTGTGGCGCCGGATCAAGTCTTGAATTCGGCCGATCCCGAACAAGCCGGCATGGCGCTAATCTACCAGGATTACCGCAAGCATATGAACGCTTACAATGCGCTAGACTTCGACGATTTAATTTTCAAACCGGTACAGCTATTCAGCGAACAACCCAATATTCTGGAAAAATGGCAGAATCGGATACGCTACTTGCTGGTGGATGAATATCAGGACACGAATCTAGCCCAATACCAACTTGTTAAGCAATTGGTGGGCAATTTGGGCCATTTTACCGTGGTCGGTGACGATGATCAGTCGATCTACGCATGGCGTGGTGCGCAACCCGAGAATCTTGCCAAACTGAAGAGCGATTTCCCCAGATTGAAGGTCATCAAACTCGAACAAAACTATCGGTCTACCGGGCGCATCCTTAAAGCAGCCAATCAGCTTATTGGGCATAATCCACACGTTTTTGAAAAACGTCTGTGGAGCAACCACGGCATGGGCGATCCAATTAGAGTAATCGGTCACCGCGACGAAACTATCGAAGCCCAGCAAGTTGCGTCCGAGATCGTCCACCACAAATTCCAAAGCGGTTCCAGCTTTCAAGATTACGCTGTGTTGTACCGGGGGAACCACCAAGCGCGCTTGATCGAACAGGCATTCAGAGAACAGAACGTTCCTTACCGCTTGTCGGGAGGCACTTCGTTTTTCGGCTATGCCGAAATCAAAGACCTAACCGCATATCTGCGGTTACTAATCAACCCCAACGACGACCGCGCGTTTCTTAGGGTCGTTAATATCCCGCGTCGTGAAATTGGTCCCGGAACACTGGAAAAGCTAGGCAAATATGCTAATTCGCGCAACACCAGTCTTTATACCGCGTGTTTCGAATTGGGCCTGGAACAATCGTTACCGCCAAAAGCCGTGGCACGCCTCAGAAACTTCTGTCGCTTAGTTGCCGATACCGCAAAACGCAGTACCCAAGGCGATGCATTTGCAGTCGTCGACGCATTTATAGCAGAGCTAGACTACGAACAATGGCTCAAGGAAACTAGTTCCAGCGACAAGGTAGCAGAACGAAAAATCCGCAATGTGAATGAATTACTGGCCTGGCTAAAACGCCTGAGCGGTGAACATGCAGAGAAACTCAATCTGGCCGAAACGGTAGCCAAAATGATGCTGTTGGATATTCTTGACCGCAATCAGGAAGAACAACTCAGTGATCAAGTCCACTTACTCACGCTACACGCGGCTAAGGGCCTGGAGTTTCCATTCGTCCACATGGTCGGTGTAGAGGAAAATCAATTGCCACACCAAACCAGCCTGGATGAAGGCAATCTGGAAGAAGAACGGCGTCTAGCCTATGTTGGCATTACGCGCGCCCAGAAATTGATCACGCTACATTATTGTAAAAAACGCAAACGTTACAGCGAATCGATAGTCTGCGAACCCAGTCGTTTTCTAGATGAGTTGCCGATTGAGGACCTTGAATGGAACGATAAAAATGCAATAGATCCTGAGATCAAGAAGCAGCGTGGGCAAGCCAATTTAGCTCAACTTCGGAATTTGTTAAGTAACGACTAAAACGGTAGAATCAGCTAGTTCACTCAAAAGCGCCCGTAGCTCAGCTGGATAGAGTGTCGGCCTCCGAAGCCGAAGGTCACAG
>CAZVFR010000078.1:0-13243 GCA_964626505.1 uncultured Methylococcaceae bacterium | reverse complement strand
GGTATTGCCAAATTGACGTTACAGCTGACCCGGTTATGTACTCCGCTGCATCTGCTGGCCCGTATTCCGCTCGGTCAGAAAACGCCTTGTGAAAACAAATCTCCGCGCGATCATCTTGCCCTCTGGTGAGAAATGCGGGCTAGTGCCAGCCTCCAAATTGTTTGGTTGGATCGCCGCGGAAACCGCCTACTGTTTTGTCACCGTCGGGCATTGCGGCGGTTTTTATCGCTGCCTGCAGCATATTTTTTCGGGAATATCCACCCAATGACTTGGCTTTCTTAGCAATTTTGGTCGATGTCGAAGTGATATCATGGTCGTTAGACAAGGGCTCTATAATTGCGACCAGTAATTGTTCTTTTTGTTTTTCACCGGCACCCGGTGTGGCTGTAAGCAGTATCGGATAGCGCGTACCCGCTGGAATTTCCACAGCGTAAGCGCCTTTTGCTTTTATCTCTGCCGTTGCTACGGTTTTTCCGGATTTATCGTTGACCGTTATTGTGCCTGTATTGAGTTTGCCGCTATCTGCTCTCGCAGTCCCACTTACCGTTACCGCGGTGACGTTGGTTTTGGGGGGGGCTTTGACGAATGACGCGGTATTGTCGCTTTTTCCACAAGCAGTTAGAAGGCTACCCAAAATGGCTGCAACAAGAAATTGGGTTAATTTTGCTGACGTAAGTGGAGCGTTAGAGAAACTATATTTTGCCATTTTGAGCCTCGGTTGTTGATTACTGATCAAGCGGCCATGCGCGGGCTAGACTGCTTAAATTAAGAATCTGGAAATTATGCCATATAAGCACTTAATAAGGTTATAAATGATTCGAATATTACTAGAGCGCAGACAGCCACGGCTTATGCTTGACCATCACGTTTTTAAACTGTTGCGAGGCGATAAATCCGGTCATCCATTCGACTAGCGCTCGATACGGAGATTCTTGGAACCATTTGGCGTCAACGCTGGCGAATTGACGCACAAAGGGAAACAATGCAATGTCAGATATCGACTGCCGATTGCCGCACAGGTAGCTGGCTTGGTTTAGCCGCGATTCCAGTTCTCTGAGGAATGGGTCGCATTTTTGCCGGTAAGTTTCTTGAGGAAATTCCGGGTAACGGTCTGCGTATCTATACCGATCCAGAAAATACTTAAACTCATTATCGTTCCAAGCGATTAATTTATCTGAGTCAGCTGATGGGGATGTCGTGTTGTCCAACCAGCCATCGGGGTCATTTTGGTGTAAGGCCCAGCGTATGATATCCAAGCTTTCGTCTATTACGGTGCCGTCTGGCAGCTGTAACACAGGAACGGTGCCTTTGGCGGAAATAGTCAGCATTTCCTGAGGTTTATGGCGTAATACGACTTCGCGTAATTGTGTTTCTATGCCTGCATGCGCGAGTGCCATGCGTGCGCGTATTGCGTAGGGACAACGCCGAAAACTATATAAAATGGGCGTTGTGGCAAGATCAGACATGAAGGTGGCTAGCTACGATTGGGCCGGAATGACTGTTGGATAAGAATTCCCGCCTAGCGATTTTTTTTAATAACAATCGCAGTTAGATCATCGTTTTGTTTGGCGTGCTGTACATGGACCAGCAATGTTCGGTAGAGCTTATCGATTAACTCTGTAGCTGGGATATCGGGATTGTCTTGGATCACACGGTATACCCGCTCCAAGCCAAAGCAAACTTCATCGCCGTTTTCCCACTCTGTAAATCCATCCGTCAATGCAATCAGGGAATCTCCAGGTTCCAAACGAATTGTTTTTAGTGATTCGTAACTGGTGTCTGATAAGACCCCCAGCGGTAGTCCGTTTACGGGCAACTCCGTGATTTTGCCGGTTCGCGCTCGGTAGATCAAAACCGGGCCGTGTCCGGCTGATATAAACGCGAGCCGATCATCGCTGGGTGACAGCAAACCGACGAATGCGGTTACGAACCGGTCGGAGGGAAAATGAGCGCAAAGTAACCGGTTAACATGGGCCAAACCGGTTTGCAGATCGGATACGAGAGAGAACACCGCGCGCTGCAAGGCTGAACATTCCGCGGCCAGCAATGCGGGGCCGATGCCGTGGCCGGCCACGTCAGCGATAACAAATAATATCTTCTCGTCGTCCAGTATTTGGAAATCAAAAAAATCGCCACCGGTTTCCTCCGCGGGTTTATTCCACCCGGCAATATCGAATCCTGCTACGACCGGAGGCGTGGACGGGAACAAGCCTTTCTGAATTGTTTTCGCGATAGCCAATTCACTTTGCAAACGTTTGTGTTCGCCAAATTCTTCCATTAGGAACTGGCGGTGTATAGCGATGGCGGATTGGGCCGCAAAGGTTTGCAGTAATGTTTCATCGTGCGTATCAAAGCAACCGTCACTCTTGTTCAACACTTCGAGTACGCCCAGTGTATCTTGCCCCGAGACGGATAACGGGCAAGCTAGCATACTACGTGTTTTGAACCCAGTTTGGTGATCTATTGTTTGATTAAAGCGTTCATCCTGGTAAGCGTCTGGAATGTTTAAAAGAATGTTTCCTTTAAAGCAAGCGCCCGCAATACCACTGTTAATAGGTAATCGAACGTTTTCGGAACGAGAACTTACGCAGCTGAACAGCTCATCACTCGCTTTGTCATAAACCAATACAGTGGCCCGTTCGCAATCCAATACCGTTAATACGGCGTTTTCGATTTCTTTCAGCAATGATTGCAGGTCGGTAGTGAGCGCGAGTTGCCGTGAAATTTCCAACACTCTGAGCAAATCGTCTGAGGGCGTATTGTTTTCGGGTGGGGCCGCATTGTTGGCGGGTAACTGCATTAGGGGCTTTGTCGACTATTGGGTCGTTTTAGAGGATGAAGTTTCGCGCATTTTAATAGAGGTACCCTTAATTTAGTTTGGAATACCAAATTTAACAACTGAATATAAGTGTCTTATGAGGCTTACTTTTAACTTGACAGGCTCTTAAAGTATACGGGTGCTGCATTGTAATCGAAAATTAAAGCATTTGGCTGGCTGGCCGAAAAAAGCAATGTAACTTTTAACTTACCCAGTGGATTTGATTATGGCAGCGAATATTAACCAAGAGTCTATAAGTTCAGAATCGGTTTTAGAATTGAATGCGGCGATCCGCACCAACAGAATTGTTAGAATATCGGGACCTTTACTTGTATTTTCGGTCGTCGCGGTATTCTTTTCGATGCAAAGCTTACTGGTTGGTTCCCTCGAACACGTCAAAATGGCCATTCTTGTGGGTCTAGTAGCTTCGCCTTTTGGCTATTTTGCCGCCTTAGTGATTTGTTGGGTTCTACCCAGTCAGCGCTGCCTGACCAGTCGTCAGGATCAAAAATAAAACGTAACTGCTCAGCTTACCCTCAAATTTACCCGATTACGGCGGCACAAAAACGCCGGGAGCGTTTTTGAACAGCCAAAGGCTGGCCCTGGAGGGTGGAACGCAGGGACGCGTGGAGTAAAAATGCTCATGTACCTGCGTACACTGCGCGTTTTCTCCTTGTACTCGACTAAATTTGAGGGCAGTCTGAGCAGTTACGGGCGTTTTAAGATTCACTGAATAGTTACAATAAAACAAATCCTAACCCACTTCCTCATCAAGCGGCTAGAAATCAACGCTTCCCTCTGTACAGCGGTACGCTTAAGGCAGCTCTATATAATACACAGTATTGGTGTCAGTATTTTTTACAGAATGTGGATTTTTGGTTTGAAGTAAAATCCTAAATAATTATAAAATAAACGGCTTACATACTATGGTGCGATTATTGCATTTTATCTTGTTGGGTAGTTTTCTTGTGGATAACCTTGTGTCAGATCAATCTGAATAGTTGATTGGATTACGTAGAAGTTTGCTCAGATTAGATGAAGTAGAGATAATAACGCGTAGAAATAAATTATTGTCTTGAGGGTTACTGTGCAAATGGCAGTACAGTAATCCTGTAGAGCAAGCGTTCTCGGGATGAGAAACGAACGACGGTTGGTTGTTCAATTTAAATTTGGGAATTGGCACTGAGAGGCTGTCTGGTCAAAAGTGATATTGGCTGCAAACGCCCCAAAATGGCCCATTTTTCCGATTATTTTCGTTAAATAGGTTAACTATTCGCCTCAAATAATCGATAAAATGGCCTCATTCTGGAACGTTTTCGCTGCAATACATTTTAACCAGACAGCCTCTGAGAATTCCAAACCCCATTTGGCTGGACATACTATCCCTACTTAAATTAATTATTCAGAGTTCTCCAAATTTACTGTTCAGATTAGCGGTGTTTGGCTTGAGAATCACGGGAAACCAGAGCAGTTTGCAATAGTTTGTTGCTTCGCGGCAGCGCAATTTTAAGGTGCGCGTCTATGCGTTCTGCTCTTCAGGCCAGTTATTCGCTGTTCAAAATGCTCCAGGCGTTTGAGGTTCAGCGATGGAGCTAAATAACAGTGGTGGGCTGAATAGTTAGGTTAGAAAACTATAACAAATTATGTATACCGCCTACTTCGAATTCAAAAAAGATCCGTTTAGCCTAAAACTAGACCCTGATTTCTTTTACCAGTCTACTAGCTGGACGTCGCTTTATGAATGGTTTAGTGGTCAAGTCCTAGCGAGACAGGGTGTACTGATGCTTATCGGTACAGAAGGGGCTGGTAAAACTTTGTTATTGTTCCAAGTCGTGGCCCAATTGCAGCATCGCGCAAAATTTGCGTATTTTCATGTGGCATCGGATAGCTACGAAGAGTTTATCGATAATTTATGTGATGAAGTGGGATTGGATGTCACCGGGAAATTGATGATCGATAAGCTGTTGCAGCTTAATGCCTACTTAAAAAAGGACAAAAATATTCGTACTGTTATCGTGATTGACGATGCTCACAAACTGGACGATACGGTTTTACACGATATCCTGCTGACTTCTACACCCCCGACAACGGACCGGTCGTCCATTCAAGTGGTCTTATCGGGGTTACCTGAGTTGGAAGAAAAATATAACCAGCTGAAGTGCAAGTCTTTGGCTCTGGAGTCGGAGAAGAATTTTCTTTACAAGCTTAAGGGCCTGGATTCTAAAAGTGTGAGTGAATATATTCACCAAAGGCTTAATGCGGTTGGGTACACTAAAAAGGGTTTGTTTAGCAAGGGTGCACTTTCCAAAATTGCCAATCACTCTAAAGGGGTGCCGTTAATAGTTAACGCCTTATGTAGATTGTCTTTGGAGCGTGTGTCAGAGCAAGAATTACAGACCGTGTCCGGCGAATTGGTGGATTCGGTAAGCAGCAGTTATTTTGCAGAGAAAGTTACCGCGCAATCTGAACAGGTCGAAGCTTCCGGAATTTTGTTTGCGGACAGAGTAGCGCAGCTATTTGCCACAGCTGCTAAGTTTTTCGCGGGATTGTTCGCCAGGATTCAGATGGGCCATGCGGCAATTGGGCTTGCTGCTGCTAGCGTGTTGTTAATAGCGTTTTTCATTAATCGATCGAATTCGCCCGATGATTCGGTTGATGTGGAACAAGTAGTGGCTGTTGACGCTCGCAAATCCACCAATTCTGACGTTGCAAGGGACTTAGATCAGGCTACGCATAAAGCGTCAACTGCTAAAGGTTCCGATATAGCCTCTTTCGAATCGGACATCGACAGGAAAGTTGAGTCGTTAACTGATAGGTTACCCTCACCTGTACTGTTTAACGAGGGTGGCTGGGCACGCTTGTTTATTGAACAATTGGAAAGCGCAGGAATCGAGGTAAATTTGGATGCAATCTACGAAAAAGCCGAGTCCATGAATGCAGAGCTAAAGCTGAAAGATGCCTATTTGTTGTATTTTTACGCGGCAAGGCAAGGGCATGCAAATGCAGCTTTTAGATTGGGCCAGTTCGCCGACCCTGAAACCTTCGATGTCGAGCGGAGCCTATTGGATTCACCGAATTCCAACCAGGCTCACAAATGGTATCAAAGTGCAGTTCTCGCAGGACACCCGCAAGCCAGACAATCTTTGGGACGACTACGTAGCCAAGTTGAGAAATTGGCGGCATCAGGCGACGAACGGGCCTATCAGTTGACCCTACAGTGGCAATAAGAAAATGCATATTCTAAATCGGTTGACAGCAGTCGTAGTTTTATTTTCATTGGTATTCGTGAGTCATGCAGCTATAGGTCGAGACGACAAGCCGCTATTGATTCCCAATAAGAAAAATCTTTACCAGCGGATACTTTCGCTTCCCAATGCCAAGTTGTATCCGCATAATAAATTATCGCGCCAGGATCCGATCGAACTCAGAGCGTTTTCAATCGCTTATGTTTATGATCAAAGCAAGGATCGCAACGGAAAGGAATGGTTGCAGATTGGATTCGACAGAAATGGCAATCGAGTGGGTTGGATCAAAGTCGAGAAAACCATCAAATGGAATCAAGGTTTAACGCTAAAATTTCGAAAACCCATTGATCACGATCGTGTTTTACTGTTTGAAAATAAAACAGCGATAAAAAAAATCATCGAAAATTACGATTTGGCTCAATACGAGAAGTTCTATGTTGCAGCCAGTAAAGGGGTGAGATTGAAAGATTCTCCCGTGGTTGCCATTCAACCAGAGACCGGTATTAATATTCGCAAAAACTTTTACTTGTTGCCGATTCACGATTTTGAAGATTTGTATTTGAACGGTAGTCCCGCGAAGTTACTCAAGGTATCCAGCGTACCGATTAACAAGTCTATACTGGCGAACGAGCAACTTACGCCAAATGCATATTCTGCTGGGATAGCATTTACCATCGATTCAACGCTTTCGATGCAACGGTACATTAATCGAACACGCAAAGCGGTTAAAAAGATATTTCAAAGGCTGCAACGTGAAGAGTTTCTCGGGCGAGTCAATTTCGGGCTGGTTGCATTTAGAGACAATCCGACCGTTTCACCGGGTATCCAGTATTTAACTCGCCGCTACGTGACGCTAAAAGATGGCGTGGACGGTAAGACATTTATGCGTAGTGTAAAAAAACTGCGCGCGGCGCGAAGATCATCCAAGGGTTTTGTGGAAGACAGCTACGCAGGTATTCAACAGACTCTGGATGGCATGGATTGGTCGCCGTACGAAGCTAGGTACATAATTCTGATTACGGACGCGGGTGCCCGAGAAGGCGATGATCCCTTGTCCAGCACAGGCTTGGACGCCGTTGCGCTGAATAAACTGGCGCTGAAAAAAAATGTGGCGATATTTGTCCTTCACCTGCTTACACTGGATAAACGCTCGAATCACGAGGCGGCTGCGAAGCAATATCGGCAACTGTCATACTATCCCAGCATTGGGAGTTTATATTATGGCGTACCCGCTGGTAACGTGCGCGAGTTTGGTGCAGTGGTTGATGGGTTGGCGGAGCAGATAGCCGTTCAGATCCAACAGGCCGGCAGTATTACTAGAGAGACCCAGAAAGAAAAAGAGCGTAACTCGACCTCGCGTTATAGTAAGCTGCGGAAAAAAGTCGCGAAATTAGGGCACGCTTTACGACTGCGTTATCTGCAGGAGACTCACGATGAAGTAGCGCCTGATGCTTTTCATGCATGGCTGGTGGATAAAGATTTTCGAGACCCGGAGAAAAAGACACTGGATGTCTGCGTATTGCTAACGCGCGATCAGTTGTCGGATTTGCATGGTGTTCTAACGCAAGTTCTGGAAACTGCCGAGCAGGGCTTGATTTCACCCAAGAGTTTTATAAACGAATTGAAAAGCATCGCGGCGACCACGGCGCGTGATCCCGAGCAATTAGGTATGACGACTGCCACGACAACCGGGACAGGAAACAGTCTCGCTGAACTGGGCTTTTTGCGTGAGTATATTGAAGATTTACCTTATACCGGAGAGGTTATGAATCTCGCGTTGGACGACTGGCAAAGTTGGCCCAGTGAACGGCAAGTGGGGTTTTTGCATAGGTTAGAAGAAAAGGTTTCGTACTATCGTGCATTGCATGATCATACCGATCTCTGGATTAGCTTAGACGGGGGTGCTATCGACGGTGATGCTGTATTTCCCATCCCGTTGGATATGCTGCCTTAGTATACTCTTCGCACATGATATTTTAGCATTTAGGGTGCGTAATGTTGGGTGGAGAGCAAGGCGGAAAATCGCAACTCTAGTCGCCATTCTACAGCAAGATTTTCCAACACCGCTATCCGCGCAAGAGTGCGTGCGCTGGGTGCTAAAATATCGTGTGTGGAGAGTATCATTAAAATGCGAGACGATCAGCGCTCCAATCCGTTTGAAAAGCCCGCTATTTTGTATGATTTGGGAGAGGTTAAAAAAAGCCGTGAATCTGAAGGTGTCGCGTTTCACCTTTCAATCCCTAAGCTACAAATAGTCCAAGGTGAAAAAATTGCGTTGATCGGCGATAGCGGCTCCGGTAAATCGACGCTATTGGATATGCTTGCATTACTGTCCCGGCCAACCCAGAGTACTCAGTTTTGTTTTTCCCCGATGGGGGAATCCGAGCCGGTCGATATTGGCACACAGTGGCGCCGTCGGCGCATTAATGTGTTAACCGGCTTGCGCAAGAATTATATTGGGTACGTCATGCAAACAGGCGGACTGTTACCTTATCTGAACGTTCGAGACAACATGAATCTTTCTCGCAACGTACTGGGCTTGCCTGATGATGGTTCTGTTACAGAACTTGCGCGGCATCTCAAGATTGAACGTCATTTTAATAAGTACCCGAATTCACTTTCGATAGGGGAGCGTCAACGCGTCGCTATCGGCCGAGCATTGGCTCACAAACCCGCGGTCATTATTGCGGACGAACCCACTGCATCTTTAGATCCTTACGCGGCTAAAACGACTATGAATCTGTTTATCAATTTGGTCGATGAGCTGGGCATCACCTTAATCATAGCCAGCCACGCTTGGGAGCATCTAAAATCGTTCGGATTCAAGTCGCTGAAGCATCAAACGCAACATCTAGGGGAAATAACCGAAGCGACGGTTAGCGGATAATTTGGCGATTTTTCATGCGTAGAATAGCTAAACTTGCGGCCAAAGATTATTTCTTCGAGTGGCAAATCTCCAGTTGTTTTGTATTAGGTTTGGCCGCTGTGTTGGGGCCGATACTTATTTTGTTCGGGTTGAAATTTGGTATCGTCGGTAGCATGGTCGATGATTTAGTAGATGACCCGAGAAATCGCGAACTACGACCAATCAACAGTGGGCGGTATGACAGTACTTGGTTTTCGAAGCTGAAGGGGCGAAGTGATATAAGTTTTGTAATTCCGCGAACCCGTAATATTGCCGCCACGATCCAGCTAAAAAGTAACACGTCGCCGCGCTTTCAGAGTGTTGAGCTCATACCGACCAAGACCGGCGACCCAATGTTACCGGCCATTGTAGAGTTTCCTAGTGGATTCAACAGCATAATTTTATCCAATTCAGCGGCCAAAAAACTCGCGGTTAATCCCGGAGATATTGTAGATGGCAGCTTAGCTCGGCGCTATAAAGGCCGAGTCGAAAGGGTGCATTTGGAATTGACGATACAGGCAATTGCGCCAACCACTGCGTTCGCCAGGGACGGTGCATTCAGTTCGTTGAAATTGCTAGAGGCACTGGAAGATTTTTTCGATGGCCAAGCGGTTCCGGAACTTGATTGGCCGGGTAGCAAAGACGCGAATTCCGACAGTTATGCGGGTTTTCGTCTGTTTGCGAAAACCATATATGATGTACTCCCATTGCGGGAATGGTTGCATGAACAAGGTGTCGAGGTAAAAACTCGCGCCCAGGATATTGCAACTGTTCAGCGCTTGGACAAAAACCTTTCAGCTATCTATTGGGCGATTGCGTTTATTGGAATAGTAGGTTTCTCACTTTCGCTGGGTGCTAATATGTGGGCCAATGTTGACCGCAAGCGGCGCGAACTGTCAATACTACGCCTAGTCGGGTTTAGTTCGGCTGAAATTATCTTATTCCCGATAGTACAAAGCCTGATTACCGCGGTGATGGGTTGGATACTCGCTATTGTGTTGTACAACCTCACTTCGGTGGGTATTAATCAGATGATGGCTATAGAATTGGGGCCGGGGCAGCAAGTTTGCTATCTATTGACCAAACACTTTGCTATTTCTTTAGGGCTAACCTGCTTGGCCGCTACAGTTGCGGCCTGTGTGTCAGGATTGCGTGCCGTGCGTATCGAACCCGCTGAGGGACTAAAAGAACGTTAGCCCGGATTTCTCATCAGATGAATTCGAACGTGTTTAAAGGTCCGGTGTTATACACGGCTCCAAGGATGGATTCGGACGACCTTATTGGCGGGTTTATTGCGCATGAAAGCCTGTTTTCGCGCCTGCTTTCTGATATCGATTTGGAAGGTCCTGGATACTTCCCACAGCATTATTTGTTATTGGGTGGTTCAGGCATTGGTAAAACCACCTTCCTTACTCACCTTGCTTTTAAAGTAGCGCGTGATGCCCAATTGAGTGTTCAATGGTGGCCGTTGTTGCTTGCCGAACCGCAATATAATGTCAGTAATATGGCGGATTTTTGGCGCAACTGTCTGTACCGTTTAGCCGACAGTTTTACCCATTTATCCGATGTAAACGGAGCCGCGGAATTAAGTTCCAAAATCTTGGGTTTGGCGTCCGCTGATTCGAAATCGCTCCAGGATTTATTGATGTACGAAGTTAAGGGTAGGAACAAGCGATTACTGCTCATGATCGATGACATGGATTTATTATTGAGCCGCGGTGAAGAGATCGTTATCAAGTTGGTTTCTACTCTTCAAAACGAAGCGGATGTATTGGTTATTGGTACCGGATCCAACAGAATTCAGAATCTTTACGGTAACGGTCCTGATTTTTCTGAGATCTTTCAAGTTATTGAATTTAAGGATTTGCGGGAAGACGATATTCGCGAGGCGATGCTTTGTTTCGCCAATGGGAGTCATTCGCAACGCGCTGAAAGCTTTCTAAATAACCACCCGGACCGCTTTGTAATGCTGCATCGGTTAAGCGGTGGAAATCTGCGTACGATGACCCTTATCTACAATTTTATTGCAGCTGGAGTCGATGGCGATATACGCAGTAATCTTGCATTGATGCTTGATGTCATAACACCAGCGTATTTAGCGCGAATGGCAAGTCTTAGTGTATTGCGTCAGAAAATTGTTGATATCGTGGCGATCGGGCAGGATCCAATTGGGCAAACTCAAATAACCACGAAAACCGGGCTGACGCAGAAAGAGATCGCATTCGAGCTGGCTTATTTGGAGCAACACGGGTTTGTCTCGCGTGTTAATGACCCGCAAGTAAGCAATTATACGGCTTTTGAGATTAGCGAACGGTTGTTCAATGTTTGGTACTTGATGTATAGCGGGCGTCCAGCACGACGGAGACTGATTTGGTTGGTGCTTTTTCTAAGAGAATTCTTTAGTGCTGAAGAACTGGAAATACGTGCGCGCGATCATATTCAGATGCCCTCGCTCAGTAGGCGAGAAATGGATTATACCTTAGCGTTAATTCAGGCCGTGGACAATAAATTGCTGCGCGCTACGTTGGAGTATTCGGTATTACAAGCGCTTACTGACGAAGGCGTGCAAGCCACAGAAATTTATCGGTTATTTTACTGGAAGGAAAAAAGCCCGAAGTTATGGGTTAAGATCGAGCGTTTGGAACGACTAAAAGCGCTTGAACATCGGGTTTTAGCTGCACTTTCGGACACTTCAATTGTCGCCCAGCCCTTCTGCGAGGCACTTATGGGGTCGCCGACTCTGAGCGAAAATGAGAAGGTGGATATTGTCGCCGAACTGGCCGATTATAGCTCGGATCAATGGGCTGCTCTGGATAAATTTCTAATGGACGAATGCAGACGATGGCGACGTATGCTGGGTCATCATGCAGCCGCCTTGTACAAGTCGATAGCATCGGGAGAGATGTCGGCGCTTAACGACACCGAAGGCGCGGAATCGGTAGCGGAACATTGGCAGGATCCTGTACTTGCCGCGATTAGCTGGGCTGTTTGGATTGATACAGTTGAGCAACCATCAACTCAGAAAATCGACACTATCGAACAAGTTTTTCGCCGAAGTATTGAAGCAGATCCTAACGTCGCGGTTGTGTGGAATAGTATGGGTAACCTGTTGCAATTTTTTTTGCAGCGTTATACAGAGGCTGAAACAGCATATTGGACTGCGATTGAACTCGATCCACAATATATTGCACCGTGGAACCAAAAAGCTTATCTTTTGAAAAACCACTTTAAGCAATTTGACGAAGCTGAAAAAGCCTATAAAAAAACTATCGAACTAGATCCGAGAAATCCGGCAATGTACAACAACTTCGCTTGGTTTTTGTACCAACACGGGGGGCGTATTGATGACGCGGTTGCTTTGTCTGAACGTGCTTGCGAGTTGGACTTGAATGATCTTTATAGTATCCACACCCGGGCTACTTTGTTAGTGAAGCGTGGTGATTGGGAAGAAGCTGTACCGTTTATACGGCGTGTTGTGCAACAGGAGTATCCGGTTCCCGAGCGCACTTTATCGCGTGCTGGGCTTATCTTGTTTCGAGAAATTGTCGAAGCCGAGCGCGCGCCGGATGCTGTTGCGCTTCTGGATGATTTGAATGCTGCCGATCCGTGGAGCACGATTAGGCGAGCCCTAGAGGTGATTGTGTCCGAAGGTTCGAATGATTTAGTGGGTGTAGACAGTGATTTGAAATTCTTGGATGTGCCCGAGGTAGATGGGCAAGTTGAAACGGATCGCGATGGGACTGGGAATGAGTCGGAAGTTTCAATACGATCGGCCGAGCAAGAAATAGATGCTTTCGGATGTCGGATAACCAATCCGTGGGATAATAGGCGGGGGGGAATCAAAGTTTTTGAATTGAGACACGGGATAGACGAGGATGCGCAATCCGCTGGCGGTATGGGCAGCGGCGGGGCACTCGAATTACAAGGTGGTTTTTCCGAAAACCCAGTTGTACGGGCGTTGAAACACCACAAAAAAAGCGTTTATGGGCTGTTAATTCTGTTGGTGGGCGCGCTTTTCGGATTCTTGATAGCAGTAACTGTGTCGGGTACGCGTTCCGCTTCCACACCATCCACATCCGAATTATCTACAAGAGTTTCGCAAGAGGGTGCGGCGATAAGAGTCGTATCGAAGCCCAAACTCCAGACAAAATCTGACGACTAGTGCTTAGCCAATCTTGTATTGATGGATGTAATCAGCCGATATTTCGGATCTGATCGTATCGGTCGTAAAGGCGAAAACTTTACCATCCGTGACTTTGACCGGGGTGCCATGGC
>CAZVFR010000077.1:0-13322 GCA_964626505.1 uncultured Methylococcaceae bacterium | reverse complement strand
CAGTATGCCATGGTGTAATTGTATAATTAAAAATCAGATTATATTTATCCAATCGTAGAAAGACAATGCGGGTTTGGAGGCGGTCCGAGAATAGACCGATCTATTCTCGGACCGCCTCCAAACAGGTGTTTGTCGTCGTACAATTTTTCTGTAAGTAACCTGCACCGATTTTGTTCTCTGTGATACAGAACCATAACTAAACTGGCTGGTTTAGGGCCATGTGCTGCAATTAGGTGCCGCCAAGATTCGATTAAGCTGGAAAAATTCAGCTAACTTGGGTAAATTGGGTACTTTAATCCCACTGAAATCTTGTTGGAATTATGCTGCCAAATGGTGTTGACAGCAACGCGTATTTGGTATGCTCTTGTGCGCGGTGAGTAAAATAACAATAAAACCAAGAACGTAACTACTCAGTGAACATAAAAATTACTATAGCGGCTCAGATTGCCCTCAAATTTAGTCGAGTACAAGGAGAAAACGCGCAGTGTACTACTGTACATGGGCATTTTCGACACCGTAATCGGGTAAATTTGAGGGTAAGCTGAGTAGTTACCCCAGAACAAAAACTAAATTGAGCGGACATCACGCCTTATGAATATTCTCATGCTGACCAACACGTTTGTGCCGTATGTTGGCGGTGTAGCGAGAAGTGTGCAGCGATTTGTAGATGAGTACCGCAGGCAAGGGCATCGCGTCTTGGTTGCGGCACCGTCCTACAAAAAATTGTTAGAAGATGAGCACGATGTTATTCGATTTCCAGCAATTCAGCATTTCAACGGCACTGAATTTTCGTTGCCGATGCCTGTTCCGGGGCGTCGTAGCTTGGCTTTGCGGCAGTTTAAACCCGATGTCGTTCATGTGCACCATCCGTTTGCGTTGGGAGGAACCGCATTAAGGATTTCTTCCGCTAGAGGGGTGCCGCTGGTTTTTACGCACCATACGATGTATGAAAAATATACCCACTACATACCGGGTGATTCGTTGCGGTTGAAGCGATATGTCGTTAGTTTGGTTAGGGGTTATTGCAACTATTGCGATGCGGTTATTGCGCCTAGCGAAAGTGTTGCGACTCTGTTGCGCAGTCGTGGGGTTGAAACGCCTATTTCGGTTATTCCGACGGGTGTTGAAACGTTGTTGTACCAGTCTGGAGACGGGGCCGCGTTTCGGGGCAGACGTGATATTCCCGCTGATGCTTTTGTTATCGGGCACGTTGGCCGAATGGCGACAGAGAAGAATTTGGGGTTTCTAGCCCAAGCGGTTGCATTATTTTTGAGACGTCGTCCAAATGCGTATTTTCTGTTGGTTGGGGTAGGGCCAATGACTGCTGAGATATGCAAGGTTATGGACCAGATGGGTGTCGGTGATCGATTTCGGCCGGTTGGGTTATTGCAGCCTACGGAATTATCATCGGCTTATAAATCCATGGATGCGTTTGCATTTTCATCGCATACGGAAACACAGGGCATGGTGTTGGCGGAAGCAATGGCAGCTGGCGTGCCGGTTGTTGCGATTGACGCCTCGGGTGTTCGGGAGGTGGTCGAAGATAAAATCAATGGTCGGCTGCTTGTCGGCGATGATGAAAGTCAGTTTGCATCTGCGTTGGAGTGGATCGCCGGACTTGATCCGGATCAACAAGTGGCGATAAAAGAAGCCGTATACGCGACAGCCAGGGAGTTCGATATTAGCCGTACGGCTAACCGGACATTGGCGAGATATCGGGAGTTGATAGAGCTATTTGCTGAGAAAAAACAACGTAAAAACCACCCGGTTATGCGCGCAAAACAGGGACTTAAGTCTGAATGGCAAATAATGAGCAATATCGGAAGGGCCATGGGTAATCTCATCCATTGTCCTAAGGAATGTCTTGATGATCCGCTGAATTTTGGGATTGGCGCGAGTGCTAGTGCGTCGGATCAATAGATGGCGGCGTCTTCAGATTTTTCAGATGAGGTGTTATTGCACAATGCGGAAGGGCGTCCGGATCCCGGACTCCGGGCACGCATAGTCGGATTTTTTTGGGCCACGTTCTTGCGGTTGTTGTGTCGAACGTGGCGCAAACGGGTTGAGGGGTTCGATGCGATTGACGAGGCCCGTGAGCAAGGTGCCAAAATGATGCTTTGCTTTTGGCATGGCAAGTATATTCCGATCATGGCGCTGTGCCACTGGTTATGGATAGAAAAACGTGCTGAAGACGCTTGTGTATTTACCAGTCGGTCAGCGCGTGGCGCGGTAATTTCGGAGATCTGCCGGAATTTTGGTTTGGACTGTATCCTGATTCCGGATAGAGGACAGAAATATTCTTATGAGCTTATGCGTAGTGCTTTGTCACAGCATAGCGCAGGCGTCATAGCGGTTGACGGTCCGTTAGGCCCCAATCGTATTGTAAAACAGGGTGCTATTCGACTGGCTTCGGATTTAGGCTTTCACCTGGTTCCTGCATCTTTTTATGCGGAGCGTACGCGTATTGCCCGAAAGCGTTGGGATAAAATGGAGTTTCCCAGGTGGTTTACCCGGATCGGTTTATCAATGGGCAAGCCTGTCAAGGTCCCAGCTGAACTCTCACGTGAACAAACTCGTGAATTAATGAACCAACTTGGCAACGAATTGCAGCGGCTTGAAGACAGGGCTGAAAAATTGCATCGCTAACTCGCGATAGATCAGTCTATTCTCGAACAGTCCCCCCCTCCATACACAAGCCAGTCTTGCTTGTCCTTTCACATCAATTTTTAAGCATAAAAAAAGCGGGCTTTTAAAGCGCCCGCCTTTTTCATTTTTTGCTAAAAGCTCAGATCAAATCGATAGACTAAGCTGAAATACCGAGGGGATAGAGTTTAAAGCATACTTTCAGGGTGGTTTGCACTACCCTTGGGTACTCTTATTTTTTTACCCGATTTAGGTAGAAAAACGCAAGACCACCACCAATCCATACGGCGAAAAATAGAAAATAGTCAGGCATGGTGCACCTCCTCAAAAAGAACCGAATTATTAAAATGATACCACGAGAGTATGTCTCGGCTATCTATTATATATCTATCCCTAATAACTAGTTGTCTGTTGTTCGCTGCTTTAGGTTCTTCCTAATTCAAGAACCTAAAGATAACGAGCCACTACAGCGTACTAGGCATCCTTATAAAGCCGCCCCACTAACCTAACCGCGGTGCAGTTTGGGTGGCCGCTAGAGAAGAATATATCATATTATTAAATTCGTCAATCTAAAGCCGCGTCATCGGTATGAAATAGAATTACTGCTGAGTAGGCCTCTGAATTTTTCGAACGGGTCTATGCTACACGAACCCTAACAAGTTGCAAGAGGGTGGCCGGTCTTACAACAGTACTTCTCAAGTGTTACTGATTGGGACAATCTTGGAAAGAGATTACCTGCTTTTGTATTCCGATCGATATCGGGTGGCCGTTTTGAGTGCTGCGTCAATGGCTGATTGGTGGGATGATACTGGCCCGAATCGTATCTCTAGATAGACTATGAGGCTTAACCAGGCGGCTAGATGACAAAATACCGAGGGATAGCTTGCAAGGTAGAACTGTTTGGCAATGTTATAAGCGATGACCAAACCGATTCCGAATACATTGATCCATTTATGACTGGATAGGAGAGCTGCGACGATAATCGAAAATCCGTACAGCCATTGGCTTAGTATCCAAAATGAAAAATAAAATTCATAGTGGATGCTTTGGTTTACGAATACCGCCGTGACCGGGCCTTTTACAATGTAATAAAGATAGAAAGCGCTCAATCCTGTTCCGACCATCATGCAGCTGATCAAGAGGTTTCTGCGCAAGGGTGATGCTTCCAGCCGGTAAATCGAGAAGGGCATCAGAATCGGCCAGACTACGTATGCAATGAACGGAAATGCGTGGGATAGAGACGATACGATATCGGATGAGACGGAATAGGACTGCGTCAACCACAACGAGCCCTCGATTAATTGGTGTAATGCGAAGATGAGGGGGAAGATTGCAAACGATAGCTGGTGTGGATCACGTACCTGTCTTAGCGTTGCGATGCCGCCTACCGTCAGTACCGCACTAGAGACAAAACTTGCTTCAGCCGAGAAACACATCGTACATTATTCCCAAATGGGTTCACCGGTTATTTTGCGGCAAATTTCCACGCCTGATCTAAATGCATCCTCGTGAAAACCGTATTTTGTGTATGATCCGCAAAAGTATGTGTGACCGTTTTCGTTGAGTGTAGGTAACTTCGGTTGCGCATTGATCGCTTCTAGGTCGAACAAGGGGTGTTCATATTCGTAGCGGCGTAGGATCTTGCTTTCCTCGATGCGTCCCCATGGATTGACGGTTACGAAATAGTCTTGCCGTTGGGAAACTTTTTGGAGCTTATTCATATAGTAACTAAACGATGATTTGAGCTCGCCGTCTTGGTCATAATCCACGATATAGTTCCATCCGGCCCATAAGCTTTTCTTGCTTGGCATAATACCGCTGTCAGTATGTAATACAACCGTTGATGGGGTATAGCTGAATGCACCCAAAACTTCTGCTTCCAGAGGACTTGGTTCGGCAAGGAGACGCAAAGCCTGGTCTGCATGGCAGGCGAGAATCACTTTATCGTAATGTTTTGTCGACTCACGGCTATCAGTGATCTCAATTTTGCCGTTTTTTCGTGCGACCCGCGTGACAGCGCATTCAGTTTGGATGCGGTCTTTGAATGGCTCGATTATTTTATCCCGATACGAGCCGCTGCCATTGGCAACGGTACTCCAGCGCTTACGCCCGAATAGTCCTTGAAAAGCGCCATGGTGTTTTAGGAATTCGATCATGGTGATGGCAGGGTATTCCAGCATTTTGGTGGGTGGAATTGACCATACCACGGCGAGTATAGGGATTAGATAATTATCCAGGAAATTGCTGCTGTAGCCTTTTTCCTTGACGTAGTCGCCGATACTGTACGTGTGATATTTCGGCTCGTTAAGAATTTCCGTGGCTTGTTTGTAAAACCGCCCGGTTTCTTTCAACATGCCGCGGAATTTGGGGTCGAGCAAATTTTTAAGGTTGGACGGGACATAACTCAATCCGCGGGTATTGTATTCCCAACCGGAAGGAATGATGTTCAAGCTGAAATCCATGGGGCATTGTATGCTGGGGACATTCAGCTCTTTTAGTAAGCGGTTAAACAGAGGATAGTTTTGATCGTTAAAAATAACGAATGCCGTGTCCGTGTGTACGATTTCACCTGCATATTCGAAGACTGCCGTGTTTGCATGCCCACCGATGTAATCGTTCTGTTCGTATAGGGTTAGATCATATCGGTCGTGGAGAAAATATCCACACGCCATCCCCGCCGCACCGGTTCCGACGATCGCAATTGATTCTTGGCTCATGTTTGTTTTTTTATAATAGGGGCGATCGAATTGGAAATTAATTTCCGCAAGAAAAAAGCGTATATTATAGGCGTCTTCGGGTAGTGAATTCCATGTGGACCGAGTTTGTTGTTGAAATCGAGGCGTGCATCTCATCCTTGCGGATCGTTTCCGCGACAAAATATTTTAACCAGACAGCCTCTAAACCGACACCATTACACATGCTTAGTATATTCTGATGAAAAGACCGATTATCCCTCTTTTGGTTAAAGCCTTTGATCCGCTGTTAAATCGTCATTCCTGGGCACAACTCGAGCGCGTCCTGAAGCAGCTAAAAGTTGTAGATGATCTGTTTTTTGTTCAGATCGGCGCGAATGACGGGGTGATTCATGATCCGCTTTACCAACATATCGTTGCTAATAATTGGCAGGGTATTTTGGTTGAGCCCGTGCGTTACTATTTCGACCGCTTAATTCAAAATTATGCGAATAATAGCGGGCTTATATTTGAAAACGTTGCGATATCAAATCACGATGGTGATCAAGAATTCTATCGGATCAAAGAGGGCCTGGATTTCATGCCGGCGTGGACTGAGGGTTTGGGTTCTTTCCGTCTCGACGTCTTGCTAAAACATAAATTCATCATTCCAAATATTCAGGACTACATTATTAAAGAGCGGGTCGAATGCCTATCATTTGCTTCCTTGTTAAATCGGCACGCGGTCAAAAAAATCGACTTGATCATGATCGATACGGAAGGCTACGACTTTGAAATTTTGAAGCAGATCGATTTGGTAAACATCAAGCCCAAAGTTATCGTTTATGAGCATAAACATATTAGCCGCGCCGAAAGACGCGAGTGCGCCAGTTATTTGCAGGACCACGATTACCATCTGGAAAGCCGCTTTAGCAACACCTTAGCGTATTTGGTTTAATCATTTGAAGTGGGTTTTCAAGTACGGAGTATTCTATTTTTAGTAGTCAAAACATAAGGGGAATAGAGCTAAAATTTGAGTAACGATTCAGCGCACGGCTTATTTTCGCGATTGCTGCGTAAAAAGTGCTCATTTATGCTTATAAACTCCGCGCTTTTTCCTTGTGCTCACAAAAATAAGCCGCAATCTGAACAGCTACAGGCTTATGCTGAACAGTTGAAAATTTGATGAATTGAGTGCTCTTTTGGGTCTGCGAAGCACGCATAAGTAATAACCCGTAATTCTTGGAATAAGCCAATGGGTCATCTTTATTTGTAAAATTTAATGTGCTAGAGTGCGGAGTTCTTGAAGACTTTAGGTGGATCTGGTTGGTTGATGTGTGGCGCTGAGTCTGTAGATAAATCCGACTAGCCGTTCCGAGTGCAATAATGAAAACATCATGAGGGGATACTATGCTTCTTAAACAATTAAAACGGTTGCTTTTTGTTCTGGCAGCGTTAATAGCATGGACTGTACCGACCGGTTCTGCTTGGGCGCACGGAGGCGTGAGCGTCGAATTCGATACCTGTAGGATTCCAGTTTCCGGGTATTGGGTGCACTTTACGGTTTACACGCCGTTGGCAACGGCGGATAAAGAATACTGCGGCGAGATTCCGGCGCCGGGTATGACCAACGTTGTCATTGATTACGAAGACAAAGCGCTGCGTAAAATGACCGTGGAATACGAAATTACGAAGGAACCTGACGGAAACGTAATCTTTCACCAGGATGCTCAGACACTACCGACAGGTACCCTTAATATTCCGATAGATTTTACACCGCACGGACCGAGTGACTACTTGGCGCATATTACCTTGATCAACGGTGAGGAAAGAATTGATGCCCACGCGCCGTTTACCATTGGTACGGGTGAAAAGGGTATGAATCCAGCACTTTATATAGTGATTCTTATTGCTCTCTTCGGTCTTGCGTACTTTTTTGTTCCCGCGGTCAAGGAGAAAGTTGATAATTCGTTCGGTGGTTGAGAAACCGTCGCTTTAGTTTAGCCAGTTGTTGTTTTGTTTGGAGCTCGCTTCTCCTCATGGCGGGAGAGGCCGAGTCAAGTCAGCCCCTAATCTAAATTTCTGGGCTAAAACAATACGTTCCCCCGATAGTCACATCATTTCATGCCAAGGTAAATAAAGATGCGTATGCGTTCTTTAAAATTATGTCTAGCTTTGGTGCTGGCACCGATCACTGTTATGAGCCAAACTTCGTTGATTCTACCCGAGTCGGCAAAGGTTGATGTGGCAGCGCTAAAGCCGGAGCCGGTTTGTGTAAACATAGGTGCTGGTTGGCGGAAATCGCAAAAATTAGAGAAGGTGGATATACAAGAATCCCTAAGATGTAGTCCTGATAACCCAGCGTTGATCGCGTCTGTAGTCAAAGGCACCAATAATGTTTCCATGGCTACGCTAATGGATACTTTTCTGGCTCCG
The DNA here is from genome assembly GCA_964626505.1 of uncultured Methylococcaceae bacterium. Classification (GTDB taxonomy): domain Bacteria; phylum Pseudomonadota; class Gammaproteobacteria; order Methylococcales; family UBA1147; genus CAZUGA01. Next base: position 5,571 of record CAZVFR010000077.1, on the reverse strand, counting down.
GATGCCGTTATTAAAAAGGATGATTTGGATGGGGACGGGGATCCGGATCGGATTACCATCAAGCTGGAAGTGATGGAATTGAACGGTCATTCGCCTGATTTCAAAGGTGTTGTACCCACGTTCGATATTGCGCCGGGTGTACAGCCGGGTATGTGGGTGTTTGCACCCAAGACTCGGGGTATGTCAACGCGTAGTTTCGCAAGTATAAAAGCCAACCCGCTGCTGCGTGCGCCATCGCCGGTTATTCGGGTTGAGCAAGGTGATATTGTTCAAATTGTCCTGGAAAACACGCATTATTTTCCGCATACCATACATCTGCATGGCGTTGATCATCCATTTGCCGATCAAGGTGGTAATGGTAACGACGGTGTGCCGCAGACCAGCGAGCAATTGTTGATGCCGGGCAAGAGGCGAGTCTATGAAATTCGTCCCAGGCATACTGGCACAATGGCTTATCACTGCCATGTTCAAACGCATGTGCATCTGGCAATGGGTTTGGTAGGCATGTTCATCATCGAGGAAAATCGGCCGAATAATTGGGTGCAAACTTTAAATGTAGGCGCAGGGCAGGTTCGGCATCAGTCCGTTTCGAGTAAAGAAAAATTCGACCAGGAATACGACCTCCATTATCACGCCATGGATAAGCAGTTGCACAATACGATTCAAGCCTACAATGACCCGCGTTTGATCGCCAGGGAAATGAATCGGTCTTACGATTTGACCGATTCGACCGAAGATTATTATGTGCTAAATGGTCGATCATTTCCGTATACACTGAGAGAATCGATTATTACAGCGGAGCCTAACCAAAAAATAAAACTTCATTTATTGAACAGTTCCGGGGAAATGCTGGCGATGCACACCCACGGGCATAAAGCAACCATCACGCATTACGACGGTATTGAACATAACCCCTCAGCGCAGATTACCCGCGATGTGTATGATATTGCGCCGGCGCAACGAATAGATCTTACCTTGGATACAACGGACGATGGTTTACACAGTTATGGAAAAGGCATTTGGATATTTCATGACCATCGCGAGAAAGGTATTACAACCGACGGGATGAATCCTGGAGGAAATGTGAGCGCGGTTGTGTACAAATCGTACCTGGACAAGATGGGTATGCCAAAAGTTCAAGGCGTCGACCTAACGCCTTACTTTACAAAAGAATATTTTCAACGACGGATACCAGTTTGGCAAGATCTTGATGCTTGGAACAGCCTGGGCGCGGTTATTTCGGATGATAGTGTAGGTGCTGATCCAGCGTCGCAGAAAGCTCAAAGTGCTGTTGCATCGGCAGTCGATCCAGTTGATTCGGATAGTAATAATTCGCTGGGCAATTTTATCGCGGGTTTATTGCTAGGCGTTATGATTTATTTGTTGTTGGCCAACCGGCGTCAGATTGAACAATTAGCACGGCAGGCGGTTGGTCTTTTGAAAGGGCCAAAAAGTGAGGACGGAAAATGACTAAGTGGGTTGGATTTTTACTCCTGTACCTGTTTGGTTTTGTCGGCCCGGCTAACGCCGTAACGGATCCGGAGTTTGTTGATCACGATGAAATGCTGATGGATCATGGCGGCGGACATATGATGGATTACGGCGGGGGTATGGTCATGGGCCAAAACCTTGATCGACTGCCCGACAGCTGTTCACGTATATCGGAAACAGTTGAGATAACCGTTCGTGCCGGGCACAAATATGCCGAAAAGTTTCCGGGAACCATGTATGCGTTTAATAATCAGGAGTGGCGTGTAAAGCCTTGCTCAAAAATAACCTGGCATTTCTTCAACGAGGATAGTATCCGCCATCAGTTCATGATGCATGGACTTCCGAAATATATCTATAAAAGCGGCATGTTCCATCTGGAGGTAACCGGTCCCGGGAAAATATCCGGTACGATTATTGTGCCCGCAAATGACCAAACTTATTTAGTCCATTGCGATATTGCGCAGCACATGGAAAAAGGCATGAAGGGCCAATTAGTCGTGGGTAAAGGTGGAACCGATTTGCCCAGTATACCGGGGTTGACTGCCTACGCATTCCCGGATACTTACGCTGTGGGTGATGTGGCTAAAGGTACCGTTCAGTCGCAGCCAGCCACACCCAAAGTGGTGACTAAAACGACTACGCCGGCCATTGTTCAGAGGGCCGAATCGTCCGCATCCAGTTCTTTGCTTTCCGGGGTGTTGGTTATTGGGTTGGCGTTTGGCTTGTTGATTACTCCTTTGGTCGCTAAGCGGTATAAAGGCATGGGGACATCCGAAATTAGCGACGATTTTGTTGCCCAATTTAAAATGCTATTAAACGAATCTTTGGCGTTGCTGAATCGTGGTATACAGAAAGTCACATCGTATTTTAATAAGCTGAAGTCAAACTAACGTTTTTTTAGTCGAATGTGTTGAGGCTCGGTATTTCCCCGATAGTAGAGGGTGCCGGGCCTTTTCTATTTTTGCGCGGTGACTTTTTGCTTAAGTTCTATTGTAACTGCTCAACGAACTTAAAAATTCCTGTAATCTGAGTAGTTACGTTCTATTTTGAATTGTTTATTAGCAAGCCGCATTACCGCTTCAGGATTGCATGCAGGAACTACTTGATTCTTCTGTTGGCACTTGGGGGCTTTTTGCCAGTGCATTCGTCTCCGCGACAATTGCCCCCGGCGGCTCTGAAGCGCTGTTGGCTTTAATGCTATCTCAATCGGATAATTCTGGCTGGCTGCTGGTTTTGATTGCGACACTAGGTAACGTGCTCGGTGCCCTGACAACGTGGTTGCTGGGTGTGTGGGTCGCCAAGGGATATTCTGTAGATAAATTTTCCAATGGCGCTGCTGAGAATGCGATTAGGCGTGTGCGGAAGTGGGGGGTGCCTGCGTTGCTCTTCGCTTGGTTGCCAGTTATTGGGGATGCGCTCTGTTTCGCGGCTGGATGGTTAGGTTTACCGCTTCTTCGTTCGGTTATTGCGATAACAATTGGAAAAGCGTTCCGCTATTCAATAATCGCGGTTGCTTTGATCTAGCCCGAATTTTTCACCAGAGGGCAAGATAATCGCGCGGAGATTTGTTTTCACAAGGGATTTTCTGACCGAGCGGATTACGGGCTGTTTTTTTACGAGGAAAAACTACGCACGAAAAACTAGGGTCAAGGGTTAAAACTAGCATCCAAAACTAGAAAACTAGGGTCTTTATTCATGCGCATTCTGATGAACAATACGGCTCACCGTCGAATAATGCAGCGAAAAATAATCGCCGATTTGGCGTAGCGTGTAGCCCCACTTCGATAGGCCTGTCTAATCGCTTCGTTGCGACTGTTGGCCCTCTTGGCATTTTCGCCCAGGGTTTTTGGAATGGGGCGTCTCTGGGCTTTCGGAATCTTAGATAAATCACCTTGCGGAAGCTTGGCTTGGACGCGTTCGACAAAACCGTCGCTACCCAAATAGATCTGGTTCTTCAAATAAGACCATGGCGAAGCCTGCTGCATCCCATCAGCAAAAAATTGAATATAATTTTGTAGTGGCATTACAAGACCTGACACCTACTTTGGACACCTACTTTGCACCTACTTTTGCCTCTTTTTATATTGTTACTGTAATTCATGGGAGTCGGGATTTATCCAGCATGGATAATAAACCTTGGGATAGCGAGTAAAAGTGTTGAAGATTATCAACAACAATGCGGCATTACAAGACCTGACCCCATTCTTTTGACCCCATTCTTTTCCTGGTGTTAAATCAGTTAAAACAGCAGATACAGCTGCGAGCATTTGAAGAATCGTTACGGAAACTCCCAATTACTGATACACCACAGGAAACCGTCAAAAACTTACTCACCGGACGTGAGGAGTAATGAGCCGGTATGTTTTCGATGCCAGTGCTGCGTTCGAATATCTTGTTCGTACACCTACCGAACTTAGAATTGATTCGTTGATCCAGGGATGTTTGCCCATTACCACAGGATTGATGGATATTGAAGTTATCTCTATTGCCCGGCGAAACGAGCGTCTCAAGCTATTGAGTCCTGAGCGAGCATCAATTTTAATTGAAAGTTTACAAACCTGGCCGATTAAACGAGTCAGTGCGCGGAATTTAGTTTCGGTCATTTGGTCACTCCGAAATAACTTTAGTGCCTATGACGCTTTTTATGTTGCGGTAGCCGCACAAATTGGAGGCACTTTGCTCACCCTAGATAGCCGGCTCTCGAATGCCCCTAAGCTTCCTTGCTCCATTACAGTGTTTTAAATACTTTTGACATTCATCTACTATTTTTTGATTTGCTTCTCCAAATTGAATGGAAAACCGGGACCGATTCATGATGCAGAACCGTGTAAAATTAATCTGCCCCGGTTTTTTTATCATGTTAATAATATTGACAGACCCTTTTGTTGTCTTCAAGGTGTCTATTTAACAAAAACTTATGAACCCGTTTTTTCATGTCAAAAGGGCACCCTTTTGGGATGGTGGTTACAGTCGGGTATGTGCTAATAGCCGCCCTTCAGATTACACTCGAAGTTATCTGGATACGTTTATCTTGTGTGATTTACATGTTATCCAGTTTAGAAAAATGAGAATTGAAAGATCATCTTTGTCAACTGAGACTGGCAAAAGGTAAGATAGCCAGACCTGTATAATGACTGGTTAGGGTATAAAAACAAACAGAGGATAAGTCTGTGGAAGAAAATATAACCGAAATTAACAAAAGACTAGCGACGATAGAAATGCGAATGAAAACGCATTGGGCTCTGCAAACAGATCAAGAATTTGCAGAAAATTATGTGCAGCAAATAAAAAATGATCTTCAAGCTTTTATTGTTAAAATGGCGTTAGGTGCAATTGTTCTTTTAGCTGGGTCAGGGTTCATTTTTATTAAATATGCTGTCAATGAACAATTCTCTTCTGAAAATGAGAAATTGATCAAGCGCCTTGAATCTTCGTACGAATCACAGATTATAAGAACTGATGCCAATTTTGAATGGCGACGATTTCATGATTATGGAAAAGACTATGTAAATCTTGCAGAGCTATACAGCGTATCACCTATTTCAAAAGAAGATAAAGACAAGCACATTCATCAATTGCTAGATGAAGCCGAGGGGTATTTTCGTATATCACTTTCGCATGGTGATATGCATGCATCAACATATTGGGAATTGGGTGAACTTAGATATAGTTATCCTGAAAAAATGAAGATCACTTCTGAGATTGACAAAATATCAGCAATTGAGAATTATAAAGATGCCGCCATGAGGTATACGGAAATCGAAATTGGGAAAGGCTGGAGGGCGGAGGCTTATTACAAAATAGGCGATGTATATTGGGACATTCAAGATGACTCTGGAATTGAGAGTGCTAATAGAAAAAAGTATCAAGAAAAGGCGAAAGAATATCTTGTCAAGGCTAAACGTGGATATTCTAGACTTCCTAGTCAAAACGATGACCGAACAAAGTATAATATACAGTCAATCACCAAACTTCTTTCAGAAATTGAGAAACAAATACCCTAACACATATGAGGCCCGCTGCTGGAGCTATAGTCAATTCTGGTGTATGGCTGATTCGGTAGCACCCTGTAATGGATCC
>CAZVFR010000076.1:0-13482 GCA_964626505.1 uncultured Methylococcaceae bacterium | reverse complement strand
AGAAAGGTGAGTTGCAGGAGTTGCTTGCCAAGGTGGGCTCAAAAACCGAATAATTACACATTGGTTGAGTAATGTGGGTTAGCGTTACTGGTCTTGCGGTGTCGTTTACTGAGTGCTCTGCTCGGCGACAAGCAGGTCAGCCCAACGATTCACAATTTCGCAAAATAGTTGTGCGGTCAGTTGAGCATCGTATATAGCTGAATGTGCTTGTTTTTGATCCCAGACTAGTTCCGCGGCTTGTACCGCACGGGCCAGTACGGTCTGACCATAGACCAATCCGCTAAGCGTCGCTGTGTCGAAGGTGCTAAAGGGATGGAATGGATTGCGTTTTATCTTAGTTCGTTCGACAGCGGCATTTAAAAAACCGATATCAAAAGCTGGATTATGTCCAACCAGGATTGCCCGCGTACAGCCGTTATCTTTAACCGCCTGCCGAGTTCGCTTGAAGATTTTTTGTAAGGCCTCTTCCTCATCTACAGCAAAGCGAAACGGATGGTAGGGATCGATACCGTTAAATTCCAATGCGGCTTGATCCAATTTTGCGTTTGGAAACGGTACCACATGGCTGGAAACAGTATCCGCCATGCTGATTTTGCCTTGCATATCCATATTTAGGAATACAGCGGCGATTTCCAGTAGTGCGTTTTTCTTTGGGTCGAATCCGGCTGTTTCTATGTCTATAATTACCGGAAGATAGCCTCGAAACCGTTGCGCAAAGATTGTTTTGTTAGCGACCATAGATATTTTTGAGGGCTAAAGTGGGGCTCAATTCAAATCGAGGGTTGTGCCCAGTGAATAGGCAAACAAATATCGATCATTTTGTTGCATTGTGCTATGTTAACCAATTTTTAGCTGCAAGCAATGGCTGGATCGCGGAACGGTGGATTGGAAATCTAAAATGAACAATACCAGATCTCAAATAACAATAAGGTGCGTCCTTTTAGCTGCTGTTTGTTTTGTATTTGTTGGTTGCGCGACAACAGCTAATGATGAGAGGGATCCATTTGAAGGATGGAATAGGGGTGTGCAGTCGTTTAATGACGGCGCAGATGATTATTTCGTTAAACCTGTCGCGCAAGGCTACCAATGGATAACGCCTTCGTTTGTAGATCAGGGCGTGACAAATTTTTTCAACAATATCGGTGATATTCGGGTTACATTGAATGATTTGTTGCAATTTAAATTTAACCAAGGTGGTTCTGATTTTACGCGGTTTTTGATCAATTCCACCCTGGGTGTGGGTGGGTTGTTTGACGTTGCGACGGGGTTGGAATTCGAAGCTCACAATGAGGATTTCGATCAAACATTGGGGGCTTGGGGTATGCCTACCGGGCCTTATCTTGTGCTTCCATTCTTCGGTCCCAGTTCGGCTCGGGGAACGCTCGGACTCGCTGGCGACGCAGTGGCTAATCCACTTTTCTACATAGACTTTCCGGCTGTGACCTTGGGTCTGAGTGCGCTTAACTACGTGGATCAGAGAGCAGATCAGCTAAGTGCGTCTCGAATCGTTGACGAAGCGGCGTTGGATCGGTACGAGTTTTTCCGCGACGCTTATTTGCAACGGCGTGAATACTTGGTCTACGACGGAAATCCTCCATTCGAAGAGGACGATTTGCTGGACGATGATTTCGAGGATGACGCGGAATTGGACGACGAATATCCCGAAGAAACTCCTGAATAGTAAGCGGTTGTTCAAGTACGTTTAATCGTTAAAGGGCGGTTGTTGTTCTGAGAATTTCCAACTAAGTATCTCTCCAGCCTTAAATGGGGTAATGGATTCGGTTCCGAGGGTGTAGTTGTCGGGGAGAGTCCAATTTGACCTCTCAAGTTTGATTGTTCCGGGATTTTTGCGGAGGCCGTAAAATTTGGCTCCGAAAACGCTTGCAAAATTGTCCAGTTTGTCCAAAGCACCGACCGAATCGAAGGCCTGCGCATAGAGCTCCAAGGCTGCGTGCGCTGTATAACAGCCCGCGCAGCCGCAGGCATTCTCTTTTTTTGATTTAGTGTGCGGGGCGCTATCGGTACCCAAGAAAAACTTTGGGTTACCGCTGGTTGCGGCCTCTATCAATGCAGTACGATGGTGCTCCCGTTTAAGTACAGGTAGGCAGTAATTATGCGGGTTTAGACCGCCGGCAAAAATGGCATTTCGGTTGAGCAGCAAATGCTGCGGTGTAATGGTTGCCGCGACTTGAGGTGGCATTGCACGCACAAATTCCACGGCTTCCTTGGTCGTGGCGTGCTCCAAAACCACACGTAGATTAGGAAACCGCTTGATTATTGAGACCAAATGCCGGTCTATAAACGCCTTCTCGCGGTCGAAAATATCGACACTGGGGTCGGTGACTTCTCCATGTACTAAGAGCGCAGTGTTATTGCGCTCCATGGATTCCAGTGTGGGTTGGATGTTCTCCAGATCAGACACCCCGAAATCCGAATGTGTCGTTGCGCCAGCCGGATATAGTTTGCAACCGATAATATGCGCGGATTGTGCGGCGAGTTCTATTTCTCGGGCTGAAGTCGAATCCGTGAGGTAAAGCGTCATCAGGGGGTCGAATACTGATCCTTTGGGTAATGCGTCGAGGATCCTCTCTCTGTACGCTAAAGCCAGCTCCACGGTTGTTATGGGAGGATTTAGATTCGGCATGACAACGGCTCTGGCAAATTGTATTGCAGTGTGTTGGACAACTGTCCGTAGTACATCTCCGTCACGCAGATGCAGATGGCAATCATCCGGGCATCCTAGGGTAATTGATTCCATAGTCTCGTGTCGGCTATAGTTCGGGGGTATGTTTGTTTTTTCGTAAGATACATTTGAGTTGGGGCTTGAAAATACCGTTTCAACCCCAATAACATTCTAACTTATCAGCTTACACACCGTTTGTATTTTAGGAGGTACGGGTGCCAATATACGAATATCAGTGCAACGCATGTGGGCACGAATTTGAATCGATACAGCGAATTAGCGATGATCCACTGAAGGATTGTCCGGAGTGCCGTAAGCCTGAGCTCAAAAAACTCATTTCGGCGTCAGGCTTTCGTCTCAAGGGTGGCGGGTGGTACGAAACCGATTTCAAAGGCGGTGACAAGAAAAAAAACTTGGCTTCGGATAAGTCTTCGGATAAGTCGTCTGAATCACCTAAAAAGAAAAGCGATTCATCTAAAAGTACGGCAAAAACAGCCAATTCTAGCTGATTGTTTGCAGGTGCCCTGGTTTATGCATAGGCTTGGTTTTGTGGATTAGACGTTGGCGATTACCAGATTTACATAGATATTTGAGTTAAAGCTTGCGCAAGCACGGGCGAGCTCTTACCATTCCCGCTTTTTCGAGTTTTAAGAGATAGACTATGCGCAGCCACACGTGTGGAGAATTGACAGAATTAGATGTTGCCCGTGAGGTGGATTTATGCGGATGGGTTCATCGCAGGCGCGATCATGGTGGAGTGATATTCATCGATCTACGTGATCGCGAGGGTTTGATGCAAATTGTATTCGATCCGGATAGGCCTGAAACTTTTGCGATAGCGGAATCTGTACGTAGCGAGTACGTGCTAAAAATACATGGAAAAGTCCGGCCGCGTCCGGAGGGCACTATCAACGAAAGTATGGTCACCGGCCAAGTGGAGATACTGGCCGATACCTGCGAGATCTTGAACAAGGCTGAAACACCGCCGTTTCCCTTGGAAGGGGATATCGAGGTTAACGAAGAAACTCGTTTGCGCTATCGCTATATCGACTTGAGACGTACCGAGATGCAGCAGCGTATCAAAGTGCGCCGAGACATCACCAAGGTCCTCAGGGATTTTCTGGATAGTCGCGGTTTTTATGATATTGAAACACCATTTTTGACCAAAGCGACACCTGAGGGCGCGCGCGATTATTTGGTACCCAGCCGAACCCACGACGGTGCATTTTTTGCGTTGCCGCAATCACCGCAATTGTATAAACAGTTGCTGATGATTGCGGGAATGGATCGTTATTACCAGATTGTGCGTTGTTTTCGCGACGAAGATTTACGCGCGGACCGGCAACCTGAATTTACCCAGCTGGACATAGAAATGTCCTTCACGGACGAAAACCAAGTGATGAGTATCATGGAAGATATGATGCGGGATTTATTTGGCAAGATTCTGCAACAAACGTTGCCGGACGAGTTGCCCCGTATGACTTATGCGGAAGCGTTACGGCGTTTTGGTACCGATAAACCCGATTTGCGAATATCGTTGGAACTCGTGGATATTGCGGATCTGTTGGAAAACGTCGAATTTAAAGTATTTTCGGGGCCGGCAAAGGATCCTAAAGGTCGGGTCGTAGCCCTACGCGTACCGGGTGGATGTGACCTCAGCCGTAAAGAAATCGACGCGTTGACCAAATTTGTGGGAATATACGGGGCCAAAGGTCTTGCCTATATCAAAGTCAATGATTTATCCGCCGGATTGGCGGGATTGCAGTCGCCGATATTGAAATTTATACCGGATGACGCAGTTAATGAAATCATGCGGCGGACTCATGCCGAGTCGGGTGATTTGGTGTTTTTCGGGGCGGACAAATCCAGCGTTGTAAATGAAGCAATGGGCGTTTTGCGCGTGAAGCTGGGCTCTGAGCGAGGATTGATCGAAGAAGCTTGGCGGCTCGTGTGGATTACCGATTTCCCAATGTTTGAATGGGATGAAGCCCGGCAGCGTTGGAACGCATTGCATCATCCATTTACAGCGCCCAGCGGGACAATTCCGGAACTTCAGGCAGACCCCGGTGGAACACTGTCACGGGCCTATGATCTGGTTTTAAACGGAACCGAGCTTGGTGGTGGTTCGATTCGGATACACAAAACTGAAATGCAGGAGGCTGTTTTCCGCCTCTTGGGTATTGGTGAGGATGAGGGTAGGGAGAAATTTGGCTTCTTACTGGATGCGTTGAAGTACGGGTGTCCGCCGCATGGTGGTATCGCGTTTGGTTTGGATCGTTTGGTCATGCTTATGACCGGTGCTGCTTCAATTCGAGATGTCATGGCGTTTCCGAAAACACAAAGCGCTGCATGCCCGCTTATAAATGCGCCTGCGCGGGTGTCGGATGAGCAGTTGCGGGAGTTGGGCATTCGTCTCAGGACTAAGTCCAGCCAATCAAAGGTCACCGCGACTGGTGAAACCGAGCAACAATAGCCGCTTTTTCACTAGCAAGTTGCTGTAGACAGATAGCCTGCCAGATGAAACTATCGCCTCGTTTGGCAGCGTGGCGTTAGACTTGGAACAAACTGGCGCACTTTACGTTACCCCCCATATCAATCGTAATATCTGACTAGTGGAGTATGGTAATATCTACACAGTCGTATTGAGTAGTGAAACAAAGTTATGGTAGCGATAGCATTAGCGATTCAGGATTACGCATTGTTAGATGACTCTGACTGCGAACAGCGAATTATCGCCGCGAAAGGAGCGTTGGGAGACCGGTGTATTATTCTGGGACACCATTATCAACGTGACGAAGTATTCAGGCACGCGGATATTTCGGGTGATTCGCTAAAGCTTTCCAAGTACGCTGCGGAAGCCGAAGCTGACGCCATCGTATTTTGTGGGGTGCATTTCATGGCCGAGGTCGCTGATATCTTGTCGCGTCCGGAGCAGACAGTCATGCTTCCGGACCTGGCGGCGGGTTGTTCTATGGCCGATATGGCCAATCTCGCCAATGTCGAACGTTGCTGGCGTGAACTGTCCCAAATCATCGATGTCGAGAACATCGTTACACCGGTGACATATATCAATTCGGCTGCCGACCTGAAGGCCTTTTGCGGCCGCCATGAAGGCATCGTATGCACATCGACCAATGCCGCGGATATTTTGAACTGGAGTTTTAGCAAGCGGGAAAAGGTATTATTTTTCCCAGATCAACATTTGGGACGGAATACGGGTTACCGAATGAATATCCCGCTGGAGCAAATGGTAGTCTGGGATTTTGAGAAGCCGCAAGGGGGTTTGACCGAGCAGCAGATTGAAGGTGCTAGAATTATTCTGTGGAAAGGCTTCTGTTCGGTTCACCAGATGTTTCAGCCTGGACAGATCGATGATTTTTTGGCGCGATACCCGGAAACCAAAGTTATAGCGCACCCCGAAGCCCCCTTCGAAGTTTGCCAGAAAGCGGATTATGTGGGTTCTACTGAATTTATTTTAAAAACTATACGAGCGGCTGAACCCAACACCCGCTGGTTAGTCGCAACAGAACTAAATCTGGTGAACCGCTTGCACCAAGAATGCAAACACCAGGGTAAAAATGTTCATTTCATGTCGCCCACGGTTTGCATGTGTTCAACCATGTTCCGCACCGATCCCCAGCATTTAGCCTGGGTGTTGGAAAACGTGGTCGAAGGCCAAGTCGTGAATCAGATCACCGTTCCTACTAACGAGGCTGTTCAGGCTAAGAAAGCATTGGATAATATGTTGGCGTTGGCTTGATGATCTAGTCAACCTCGTCTATCGAAGACCAGATTGGATTTATCATTAGGCTGTTGCAGGATGAGCTTGTATGAGTGCAATCTGTTATCCACCACTGCTTTTACTTACAAGCACACATTTATTTGTCTAATCTTGTAGAAGAAGTTCGCATTATTGTGTACTACCTGCGGATATAAGCTTAACCAAGTACGGCTATTAGGCAAGGATTAGTGTGGCTAACATTGACGATTTCATAGTTTTCGGTGAGCCTGATATTCAGGATTCTGAAATCCAGGAAGTTATCGATTGCATGCATTCAAAGTGGCTGGGGACAGGGCCCCGAGTTGCTCAGTTTGAGCGTGATTTTGCGAGATACAAAAACCTCGATCAAAATCAGGTTGCCGCCCTAAACTCGTGTACGGCAGCTTTACACGTAAGCATGATTGCTGCGGGTATCAGCATCGGTGACGAGGTTATAACAACTGCGATGACATTCTGCGCGACTATTAACGCTATTATTCATGCCGGTGGGAAACCCGTTTTGGCTGATATCAATCCAGATACTTTAAACATTGATCCCGAGGATATTGAGGCAAAAATTACGTCCAGAACACGCGCGATTTTACCCGTGCATTTTGCCGGTCGGCCCTGTGAAATGGACGTGATCATGGCCATCGCCGCAAAACATAAACTGATCGTAATCGAGGATTGTGCCCATGCGATTGAAGCTGAATGGCACGGCAAACCTGTAGGGACGTTTGGGGATTACGGATGTTTTAGTTTTTATGTGACTAAAAACATCGTGACCGGAGAAGGAGGCATGGTGTTGGCAAAGACACCGGAAAAGATCTCGAAAATTAAGATACTTTCTCTGCATGGTATGTCAAAAGACGCATGGCATCGTTTCGGCGATGAAGGTTATAAGCATTACTTCGTCACAGAGCCAGGGTTTAAATACAATATGATGGATTTACAAGCTGCAATCGGAATCCATCAACTGGCCAGAATAGAAGGAGTTTGGACCCGAAGGCGCAAGCTGTGGGCCTTATACCAACAGGAGTTTGCGGATCTTCCCATCCGATTACCAACGGAGTCAGATAAGAAGAGTCGACATGGATATCATTTGTTCACAATCCAGATTGACGAAACCCAGGCCAATATTGATCGAGATGAGTTTTTGTCAGCAATGACGGCGACTAACATCGGTGTCGGAGTGCATTATCTTTGCATCGCGGAACATCCCTATTACCAAGAGGCCTATGGTTGGCGACCGGACGATTTTCCGGTGGCGAAAAGGGTGGGAAGACAAACGGTTAGTTTGCCGTTTGCGCCACATCTATCTAATGCGGATGTGGAAAGAATCGTCGAAGTTGTTCGAGATGCATTGGTTAGCCGTATATGAATGCGACAAACACAAAACCAAAATCGCGCATTCAGATAGATATCCCAACAGACTATTTAGCGATTTAACATCCAGGTTCTATCGATATGAACTTTAGTCCATGCGGCATATCTTAGTTCTCAGCACATCCTATCCCGATGACATACCGGGTAGTGAGGCAGCAGGTAGTTTCGTAGAAGATTTTGTCCTTGAACTTTCAAAGAGAGTTCGAGTTACGGTCATTACAGCGAGCAAGATGGCAAGCGTTTCGACGTTTGGAAACATTACTGTTCGACGATTTTCAGCCCCTAAGCTACCGCTATCGTTACTGAAACCTTACTTACCTAACCATTGGTTCGCTATTTTTATAACCCTAATACGGGGATACAGAGCGACAGCGGCTATTACTAGATCCGAACAGCCCGATCATATTTTTGCACTTTGGACTCTGCCGTGTGGTGGCTGGGCTAAGGCCGCAGGTAAAAAAAATGGTGTGCCCTATAGTACATGGGCACTGGGAAGTGATATTTGGAGCCTTGGAAAAATACCCCTAGTTCGGACAAAATTGCGCCACGTTTTGGCCGGAGCATCATCTTGCTTTGCTGATGGCTATTTGCTTAAAGACGAAGTAGAGGCGCTAAGCGCAAGGAGATGCTATTTTCTTCCCAGTACAAGAAATATAGATTCGAATGTTCACACTAGTACTTCTGGAAATAAGCCATATAATCTAGCGTTTCTTGGTCGGTGGCACCACAATAAAGGACCAGACATTTTGCTCGACGCTTTAGCGCTACTTACCGAATCGGACTGGAAGCGGATAAATGAAGTCCGATTCTTTGGCGGCGGTCCAATGGAAAGTGATGTCAGAAAAAAAGTCGATGCCCTTAAATGTTTGGGTAAACCAATTACGCTGGGTGGGTACTTGGACAAGGTTCAAGCCGTGGATCTTATCGCTTGGGCGGATTATCTCATGGTGCCATCCAGGATCGAAAGTATCCCCGTCATTTTTTCTGACGCAGTTAAAGTTGGGACACCGATGGTTGCAACCCCGGTGGGTGACCTAAAGTTATTGTATAGTCGGTATCGCTATGGGATTTTGGCAACCGAGGCGAATTATGTAGCGTATTGTGAAGCTATTAAGTCCGCTATCAATGAAAATCCTTCTGTTTTCGACCCGGGATTAAAAAAAGCAAGAGGCGATTTTAATTTAAGTAAAATCGTAGATACGTTTTTGAGTCATTGTGGTTTTGAGCCTTAACTTGTTAAATCAGTAGACGCAAACTGTGAATATCTAGAGCGGAATTGTCGTACTGTTTACTGGGGTTAGCAGCAGTAAATCGATTTAATCGGCTATGCTTCGATATTCACGGACTAACTGAAACAACGCTTCAGTATTTCACGGTTTCTTTCTTTAAAAGCCAAATAAAACCAGGTGATAACCAATACGCGTACTTTAGCAATATTAATGCGAGTTTTTGCTTAAGACCGCCGGGATTGACCATGTCTGTCAGTGCATACTTTTCGGGGAATGCAACTATCTCTTGCGTATAATCAATAATATTAAATTTCGCTGAAATCTTTTTAAGGGTCCAGTAAGTATATAGATTTTCGTAGTAGTAATCGCCTCGACCCAAGCATTTTAAATAAAGATTTGCTATCAGTTTCGGGCAGTATGAAAGGAAGGGTAAGTTACCATAATGAGTTTCGATAACCTTTAATCGGTTGGTTGCGCCAAAGTAACAAATACCGCCGGGCACCAAAATTCTTTCAATTTCGTTTAGCAGCTGTTGTGCATCGGGGACGTGCTCGTACATTTGATTGCAAACCACAACATCAAAGTGCTTGTCCGGGAACGATGTGTTCAGTGCATCTTGTACGAGAAATTGGATATTGTTGCGTTTATTGCTCTTTTTGGCGAAGTTTACTGCATTGGTGTCGATGTCTATGCCGGTTACATTTAGAAAGTGGTCGCAATAGTGCTGGCAAATGATTCCGGTGGAACAAGAAACATCAAGTATTGATAGTTGTGAAGTGTCTCCTAAGTAGGCTTTTAAAATTGCGATTATCTTCCGTGCTTTAATATCTCGTTCAGATTCATCGTACATATGAGATGCAGCGACGGGGTTTTTGGTAAAGTTGTGTTGATATTCCATGTAATAAATATCCTTATTCGACCGTTTAACGTAGCATTGGTTATCGTGTCCTATAAATGGATACAGCATGGTGCAAAGATGTCATTTTAAGGAATGGGATCAAATTAATGGATTCTGTTTGGCAAACTTTGGCGCTGTCATATTTAGAGAATTTACCAACTAACTCACTAGCGGAAAAATGACAAACCGTTCCTCCAGTCGGAGACGCAGATGGTTTCCTGGTTAAATATCGCCACAGCAAAAATATTTCTGATGCAGGTTCAATGCATACAATGCAACCGCCGACCCTAAGCATCGACCATAGCTTTTGTAAAACAGTGGTTTGCTCTTCAGGGTTTAAGTACATCAAAGTTGTAACGATTAAGATTGCGTCATATTGTTCATTCGACTCGAATTGCTGTATCGGTCCCTGAAAGCAGGGTCCTATATTTTCCCCATATGCGTCAGAAAATCGGGAGCAAAGATCTACGCCGTAGAAAGAGCAGTTAGGATGCTGCTGTTTTATTTCCATTGAAATACGGCCATATCCACACCCGACATCCAACACATTCGCCGGGTTTTCGGGGATATTGTCACGGGTGAATTTGACATGTCGGCGGTGAATCAATTCGTTTACCCAACTCGGCAATCTTTTGAATAGCACGGCACGTTTCGATAAACCAAGATCGTCGCTGCGTTGTTCCCACGCTGTTTTTAAGTCATCGAGTCGTTGGTTCATTATTTAGATCTCATAACCAAGCCGCTGCATCATCGGTTCAATTGTGGGCAGAATTTCTTCTATCAGAGTGCGATTTTTCCCGCGCCACTTGGTAAGTGACACGTCGTTGTCTTGAGAATTTACAATCGGCATGCGTGCTGCTGTAGATTGCAGATAATGATCAAAAGGAATGTCTACAAATTTTGCAATTCGTTCAATCTCTATCTGAGGATCTGTTACTAAATCTTCGAGTTTCAATCGTAATACGCGGCCCTGGTATTTGTCTTTTGATGTTTCATTTAGCATTGCTTCGTGACAAGATCGCCATTGAAAAGCACATAACTCTTGAAGACTCCGATTTGTATAGTCACGCCACTTAGGAGGTAAGATGAATTTCCAGCCTTTATGGGGGTACCCATTTATATTTAACGGGGCAGGCACCGCATAGGTAAAGAACCGTGTCGGGTGTAACCATGCATTGATCAAAGAATTTACATTGTTCCGCCCGTCTCTCGTAGGGTAAATGATTTTCGCATTGGGGAATACTTCATTTACATAGTCAAGCCGAAAGCAATTGCTAGCGGTTTTTTCCAGTAATCTTTTTTCTTTTGTTTTGCCGGAGAATATCGGTATCAGAGGAAACGCCTGTTTATACAAATTGCGCAATAATCTTCTGATTATTGGCATACGTTTAAATCCCCATATCAGGTTAGCCTTTTCGAATGGTTTCCAAAACGAAGCAGGGCGCATGTAGAGTTCAAACAATTCGAGCAGTTGTTGGCGATCTTCTGTTGTTATTGACTGCTGCTCCATGCATTCAGAAGACCAATCTCTCAACTGGGGATGGCAAAATTGATCCCAAATCAGTTCGGACTCGCTTGGCAATGACCAGAAGGCCGGGTGGTTTCGTAGTATCTTTTGCAATAATGATGTGCCTGAGCGGGGCGCACCTATAATGAGAACAGGATCGACTATCATGGCAGGTGAACTGAATAGGCGCTACGTTTTCGAAAACCGGTGTCCGCCGTAAACACTGATATTTCTCTTCAACATAAAGAGTGCGGCAGGGCCCAATAGCAGCAGCACGACAATCGCAACTGAACGAATAAGCCCCTGAATCATCAATGCATCCGATGTGCTATATCCGAGTACCGTTCCAAGATAGACCATAGTCAACTCAACAATTCCTAAGGAGCCGGGAGTTAAGCTAATCAATGCAGCAAGGTTCTTCGATGCCGAGTATACGAAAACCGCGGCCCATGTGAGATCCACCGAAACGGCCTCTATAGCAATCTTACTTTGCAAGATTGTGGCCAATGACATTACAAAATTTAGTAGCCACAGTTGTCTTAATAGTTGCCCATTCAAGCGTACTTTTTGCCATCCTGATAGTATGCGTTCTAGTTGTTTCAATGGGAACCGCTGGCAAGAATTTCGTATATTAAAATCAACGCAGGTCGCCAAAATGCTTAGTATTGCTACCGCACCAAAAAAAATAAATAGAGGCGTATTGGAGGGGCCGCCATGGTTTACTATCAGTGCCATTCCGAAAAGTGCTAAGACACTGTTAACGGAAATTTGCATCAAATACATCGCGCCCAAGGTTGCAATAAAATCTACCAATGGGAAGTTGTGGTATTTCGAAAGGTATAGCCCCCGTAAACCTGCGCCGCTTCTGAAGGGAAGAAAGTAATTTGCAAAGGAACTCGCAGCAGATAGCGAGAGGCATTCACTTAGGTTAATGCGAAGTTCGAGAGCGCTTGCAACAAGGGACATGAAGACTGCATTACAGATCAAAACAATAGCAAATATTGCAGTAAGGAATGCGATATCGGTCCATTTAACCGATTGAATAGCGGTAAAGTCTTCGAGATTCGAATAGATATACCAGACCGACCACAGCAGAAAGCTAACTAATATTGCGATAGATATTAATTTTCGCGCCATTGCCTTCTCAAATTTCTATCGTTTTATACTGGTTTTAATGGCGAGTCTGATATCCGCGCAGTTTGTTAGTCGAAGCTACCTGAAACATTGTTGACAGTGCGTAAGCTCCTTTAATGCCTACCTGCACTAACATGTATCGGTAGACGGTGAGCAACGGTTTTCGGTCTATTGTATATCTTTAGTTCGTTTAATCCGTCGCTGAGTTTCTTCGACGCCTTTATAGTGTAGTGATGATATTTGTTCGGAAATTAGACCCATTAGGAATACAGATAGCGATGAGAGGAACAGAACAGCGCTCATATTGGTAAATCGACCGGCAGTAACATAAGTATAGCCATAATAGGAGATTCCAACGCCGAACAACCCTATCGCGATAGGGAGGAACAGACGCATTGGAGAAAACAGTGCGCCGATCTTCATAATGATTATGAAAAAGCGTAATCCATCGCGAAGCAGATTTATATGGCTGGACCCGATGCGTTTGGCTGCGGAGATAGGGATATAAGCAACAGGTAAACCTGAGCGAAAGAACGCCATTGTACTTGTGGTAGGATAAGAAAAACCATTCGGCAGTAGGTATAGAAATCTGCGAAAATGTCGAGCCCGCACAGCCCTGAATCCCGACGTGAGGTCTTCAATATGATAACCGGTCATAATCGACGCTAGACGGTTGAAACCCCAATTGGCGGCCCTCCTCAAGTTTGACGCATGGGTATTCGGACGACGTGCCCCAACCACCATTTCGTAGCCATCGTCCATGTTTTTTAATAATTCGGGTATATCCTCTGGGTCATGTTGGCCGTCGGCATCCATAAAAACGATTATGTCGTTATTTGCCTCGCGTGCACCCGTCTTAATCGCTGCGCCATTGCCCATACTGTA
>CAZVFR010000075.1:0-13568 GCA_964626505.1 uncultured Methylococcaceae bacterium | reverse complement strand
ACCGAATCGATGGATGTTTTCTCGAAAGCTGGCGAGAGCATCAGCCAACTTATGCTGTTTCCACATCACTTGTCCTTGACGACAGAAAGCCCATCCGACCTCAACTTGAAGTTTGGGTTGATCGGTATTGCCAAAGCCTCGAATAAGTTTCTGGTAAGCGGTCAGTGCTTCATCCAATTGGTCACGCAGCCCCAGGAATGCCCCTCGATAATTCAAGATCCTCGCGACTAGAAGTTGTACTTCGGGCTGATCGCTATCACCTACGCATTGAATTATTTCATCGAGTCGAGCAAGTATTGCTTGTGGGTTGTCTCGTTCTTGAAATTCGATGATTACTTCCTGGAGCTGTGCTTTGATCCACTCGCTGGCATGGACGCCTTCACTCAACGTATCCTGGTAGTCTGAATACGAAACTGAGCTAAGAAATCGAAACCGGGTATCCGTGTCCTCCTGTAATGCGAGTAGCAGTCCGTATCTGATATCGGGCTCTGCTTTTGATTCTCTTAACACGCTCTCAATAAGGTTTTTCAGGTCAGGACCCGTGTAGAATGCTGACATGAAGTGGATGAGGCTTTTCACAATCGTTGCGTCATCGTGTTCCCGGCGCAATTTGTAATAAATGCTATACAGCCGCTCCGACACGACGTAAAACTTTTTTTTAGTGTTAACCAGAATAGCGCCACGGTTAACGAGACGACCCAGCAGGGCCGATGTAACCCGAATTTCCATTCTTGCGCGTTGCGCTATTTCTTGGGAGGTTGATTCTTGCCAGAGATCGACTAGAGCCAGATAGACTTTGCGTTCTCTCGGCGCCAGGCTGTCAAGGTGGCTTATAAAATACTCGGTATTTTCATCAACCAGTGTGACCAGTTCTTCCATTAACTGGCGCATTGAACGGTGCTGCGCAAAACTCGCAACAATAACCAATAGACGCGGACTTCCTCCTGTTAAGATTCTTAACGGCGTGATTTCCCGGTTGCTAACGGAGTCGCCGGTGATCACTTGCCAGACTTTTGCGCACTGTTCACTGTCGAGGGCGGGGAGGTCGATTTCACGAAATGTTTCGTAGTAAGCTTCATTGATGTCGTCCAGGGCAGCAAAATGGCTGGTTGCTGTCGCAAGGAATATGATATTGGCTTCGGTCTGTAAGGTTTTTCGAAGCTGCCAGCCAAAGTCATTATCCGCGTCATGGGCCAGGTCTTGCAGGTTCTCAATCATCAATACCAATTTTTGGTTGAGACTGTGCGCGGTATCCAGTACAGTCGCTCTGGCTCTTTGTTCCAGGCTTTTATCGTCCATGATGAGGGCCAGCTCGGTATGAGTTTGACGCAGAGATTTGGATCGATCCGGATCCAGTGCATGCACGGCATTGCTTAGATGTAACAGGCATTCCAACCAAAAATCGGCGATACTGTGGACTTCGTGGCTTTCCTCCATGAAGCGAACCGGCAGAAGATTCTTCCTTAGCGCATCTGATCTTCGAATTTCGGCAGCGACCCTGGCCAATAACATGGTCTTGCCGCGGCCACGCGGCGCCACAACCAATAGATGTTGATTAGACGCGGACTGGATGTTTTCTTCCAATACCTCAAGGATCGAATCGAGCTTCTTACCGCGAACCACGAATTGTTTGATCAAGTCGTCGTCGCTTTGGTTGATTCCCGGGTTGTATTTGCGCACTACTATGTGCTTTGTTGTCGCCATATTCGCTTCCAAGACTAATCTTTTTGCAGCTGTTCGCAGATTGGCAGATGGTGCTGATCGTAGCGGGATCGCCACCAATCTTTGAGCAGATTTGATTGAAAGCGATAGCTGCCATCGAAGTTGTGCAGATAGCCATCATGCTCAAGTATATCCAGCGCGTCACTGATTCTAGATGGGGCATCGTCGATCAAGGGGCTGAAGAGTTTGTCCAGGCACCGTCGCGCTTTCGGATCGAATTCTTGCTGAGTGGCAGCTTCGGCAAGAATTAGCAAAGCGATAAAATCCTGAGGGTCTTGCGCGTCTTCAACATCCGCGAATAAGAATGCCCAACCATCATCCTGTAACCGACGCCCAAATTCTTGAGCCAGACTGGTTTTGCCCATGCGACGTTGGCCGGTGAGCAAAACATGGTTCCCGTCCTCTACTCGTGAACGCAGCACCTCGATTTCATTGTGTCGATTAAAAAGTCGCTCCCGATTACCCATCGTCCGGTTGCCGATTTCACGGAATTGATCTCCAACGTTCAACAATATTGTTGAATAATTTTTGGTTTTAAATATTGTCGAAAAATCGGTTGGTTTTACCCTATAAAGGAGTCCGTAATCCTGGGTGTTCGACCTGTACTCGATCAAATTTGAGGGTAAGCTGAAGCGTTAACTTTCTGTTAGCAGTGAGTCTCGCCGTATAAGGCCGAGCCAAATAATGCAGTTTGAGGATTAAGGATGACTTTTACAGGTATGTTGCCTAACAGATCGGTCATTCGACCCTTTGCCTTGAATGTTTCCAAAAATGTCGGTTCTCGGAATTTTTGGAGAATTTTGGGCGCGATGCCTCCGCCAATATAAACACCCCCCGTAGCCATGGTTTTCAATGCGAGATTGCCCGCCTCAGCGGCATAAAATCGTATGAATAGGTCCATGGTTTCGGCACATAGGGCACAGCTTCCGTCTAAGGATTTGCGCGAAATCTCTGCCGCGGCGTTGTCGCATTCAAACCATCCAGGCGTGGATAAGCCGTGATCCGCAATCAGAAATTCAAAGATATTGACTACGCCCATACCCGAAACTACGCGTTCCCAGCTTACGTGATCGTAGCGCTGTTGCAAAAACTTCAGCAGTCGGAATTCTTGCTCGGTGCTTGCTGCAAAATCACAGTGCCCGCCTTCTGACGCGTAAGGTTGATAGTGGACACCGTTCCAATATAGGCCGGCCTCACCTAGCCCCGTGCCCGCGGAAATAATACAGGCGTTGCCACTGCCGGGTGGGTTGCCTTGGTTTATGACATGCAGATCGTTTGGTACCAATGCTTGAATACCCCAGGCGTTGGCCTCCAGGTCGTTGATCAGTGTTGCATGACGAATTCCGATTGTCCGTCCAATTTTCTGGACATCGATGTTCCAGGGTAGGTTTGTGGTATTGCAGCGGCCTTGCTGGACGGGCCCGGCAACGCCGAAGCATGCTGCGGTAGCCGTGAATTTTTCTATGCGGACAAAATCTTCAATAATTGTATCGAGGTCAGGATAAGCGGTGCTGGAATAGGTTTTTTCAATCAGCGAAGTTAGGTGTGTTCCATTCACATCGAACAAAGCAATCCCTGTTTGGGTGCCACCGATATCACCAGCTAGGACGATCATATAACAGAATAAAGCAATATCTGTTCGGCAAGAAGCAAACAGAGTTTTGTCTCGGAAATTGGCTGCTTTTGGGAAGTAGGTGAGAGTAATTCTCAGGTTTCATTTAGTAGCACAATGTTATTTGGTACCGAAGGTCGCTTATCGCGCCGTCGAGTTATCCAGTTATGATTTAGTATACCATAAACCATTGTTATAAAAGAACTTATTTTGTATGAATCATATTAGGACACGTTAATTATTTGAGGCGTTGATTTTTACGATGAGAATTACGGGTTTGTTCTACTTTCAAGTGGAATTGAGAGCTTGTGCTCTGGATCGCAGTGGAGCAACAGATTTAGGTATTAGTCGATTATTTTTACAATCGTTGAGTGAGTCAGACTGAAAACACAATATATAATTGTTTTATATACTATTTATTTCTTTTGGTGTATTTTCTGCTTCGATCAGTAGGTGTGTTCTCTATTGGTAGGAAAAATGAGTATTAAAAAAATATTTAAACAATTTTATGTTATTTGCTTGGTGTTGATGTTAGTTGTTTTTACTGTGGCTTGTCAGGACCAGCGATCTGGTTTGGACACCAGCGTGTTAAAAGTTCCGCGAGGCGCATTGCTTGATATCCAGAGAATGATCGAAAAGCTGACAGATATGACCGACTTACGGCTTGATAAATTATTGGCTGTATTAGAGGATCTACAAACCGAGCAATTAGACATTAAGCAGCGGGTGGAAAAAATCGCCGTAAGTGTGTCGTTCATTGAAGCCTGGCTAAGGCCGGATATGTCGATCTATTTTGGTTTCAATCAAACTAGTTTGCGTGAAAGTGGCAAATCTAAACTACTTCGGTTTGCAAGGATATTGCGTGAACAGGGTTCGGGGCTGAAAGTTGAGTTGCAAGGTTCGACTGATTCGGTTGGTTCATCGAATTATAACGACCAGCTTGGTTTCGCACGCGCCAAGACAGTGCGAGAATATTTGATTAATGTCGGGAAATTAGACCCAAGCCGTATTACGCAGAGAAGTTTTGGAGAAATGCCCAAATATCAGTTGTTGCCTAATGCGAACGGAAAAGCGGCAGCGCGCAATCGACGTGTGGTGTTGATCGTTAAAGACAGCTCCGAATAAGGATCAATGAGCGTATTTGTACAGGATATTAGGTTTGGAGTTCTTAAATTCTAACGAGTCAAGTCGATTTGCGGTGTTAATCCAGTTACAAAATGTGGCCGGTTAGTGTCGTCGCTATTTGCCTTTTGCTTAGTAGGTCTGAGTGACCGCTTTGAGTGTAATCAGCCGTTCACTGGTGGTTGGCAAATGGCGAGACTTGGCCGACACAGTCTCTACTAATAGACCAGTCAATGCCTGTCGCGGTGAACTTCGAACCTGTACTACGGACAGTTCGATTGTAACAGCTACCGCAAAAGTTACTACATATCTGTTCGTATCTTACTGCATTCCGTCGGATTACACCGGACAATAAAAAACCCTGGAAGCCTCACAGCTTAGGGTTTATAGGTGTTTATCGGATGTCTTCGGACTTTGCTCTGGTACCGAGGGCCGGAATCGAACCGGCACGGGGTTACCCCCACCAGATTTTGAATCTGGCGCGTCTACCAGTTTCGCCACCCCGGCCAAATAGCGCCGCTAGTATAAAGAAATATGGGTGATAAAACTAGTGCCTCACCCGTGTCAAATTGCTGAATATAACCAGCCGATAAGTGCTCATCTGCGTTGATACAATCGTTTGTCATGTCCAACACTCTGATATGTCATGGTACTGCGTATCATAAGCGAAACTGATAGTATCGCCCGCTATGCTGAAAAGTGATTTTTATTACGATTTACCGGAGCGTTTGATTGCGCAAAATCCATTGCCGTCTCGAAGTGCAAGCCGCTTGTTATGTCTGGATGGTGTGAGCGGTGCGCTGGAAGATCGTACTTTTGTCGATCTAGTCGATCGAGTCAACTCTGGCGATTTACTGGTATTCAACGATACAAAAGTAATCCCAGCAAGGTTATTCGGACGTAAACTTAGCGGTGGTAAGGTCGAGGTCATGATCGAGCGGTTGTTGGATGGTAACCAGGTTATGGCCCTTGTGCGTGCGAGTAAAGCACCCAAGCAGGGAAGTTCGATTCTACTGGAGGGTGGATACGAGTGTAAGGTGTTGCGTCGCGATGGCGAATTTTTTGTTTTGAGTTTTGAATGCCAACAAACGCCAGAAGAAATATTACAGGAGATTGGGCATATACCGCTACCGCCATACATTGCTCGTCCAGATAAGTTTGATGACCAGCAGCGTTACCAAACTGTTTATGCGCGCAAAGCGGGTGCTGTAGCGGCACCTACAGCGGGTTTGCATTTTGATACCGACCTTATTGCTAGATTGACGCAAAAGGGTGTTGCTATGGCTTACGTCACATTACACGTCGGAAGCGGTACGTTTCAACCCGTGCGAGTCGAAGATTTAAAAGATCACGTTATCCATTCCGAATATTTCGAGGTGGACGAAGCTACGGTCACAAAGGTCGCAGAAACCAAAGCTCGTGGTGGGCGGGTGATCGCGGTTGGGACGACATCGGTTCGGGCACTGGAATCGGCGTGTAAAATGGGTGAGCTTAAGGCTTACAAAGGTGAAACCAAGCTGTTTATCATGCCGGGTTACCGATTTAAGTGCATCGATGCGCTGGTTACAAATTTTCATTTGCCCGAATCGACGCTGCTAACTTTGGTTTGCGCCTTCGCGGGATACGAACACTCGATGGCCGCATACCGCCATGCTGTTGACCGGGAATATCGGTTTTTCAGTTACGGTGATGCTATGTTTCTGTCGCGTGGCTTGGAGGTCTGAATGCTAACAAAGCTACCAACTCCGGACTGAAGCTGATAGAAATGCTTATGTGAAGCGCACTTCAGGATAAGTTAGGAATCATGTGGATACAAAAAGAAATATGTTTACAGCCCCGGGCTCGAGGCTTTCACTTGATTACGGGTGAAATTCTCCGTGAGCTACCCGAACTACGTGAGATTAGAGTGGGTATAATGAACGTTTTTATCAAGCATACGTCAGCGTCATTGACAATCAATGAAAACGCCGACCCTTCGGTGCGCCAGGATTTTGAGAGTTACTTTAACCATTCGGTTCCTGAAAACGAGCCCTATTACCGACATTTAGACGAAGGTCCTGATGACCTACCTGCGCATCTGAAGTCCAGCATTTTGGGTTGTAGCCTGAATATCCCCATTGCCGATGGGCGCCTAAAGTTGGGAACATGGCAGGGTGTATATCTATGCGAACATAGAAATCAAATCGGGAGTCGCCATCTTATAGTTACGGCTCATGGAGAGTGAAGCAGACTGAAGTTAAACTATGCACGCCAGCCTCTTATCTAATCGACAGTTTGAAGGTATCATAGTGACAAACTATTGCCGCTCAAGGTATCGAGTGTGTGGAACCTAAAAGGACTTCACTAGTCGAAAAATACTTTCGACGGTTACTGAATTTAGGAGAAACCAATGAACTGGTTTAAAACATTTGCTTTGTTATGGTGTTGTATCGTGTCTGGTTCGATCTGGGCCGGTAGTGTATGGGATAAGCCGATAGCGGGTTCCGCGCAGGCCCAAAAAATTACTGTTTATAGAAGCCCGACATGCAACTGTTGTGGCATTTGGTTGGATCATCTGGCAAAGCATGGCTTCGAAATTAACGATATCAAAACTACGGATATGCAGGCAGTGAAAATGAAGTATGGCGTAAAGAATGAGTGGGCCTCCTGTCATACCGCGCTGGTCGATGGTTATATCGTTGAAGGTCACGTACCGGCCGCCGATATTAGAAAAATGCTGCAGGCAAAGCCGGATATCATCGGTATATCCGTGCCACAAATGCCGCATGGGACGCCCGGCATGGAGATGAGCGGGCGCAAAGAGCCTTTTTCGGTGATCTCGTTTGATAAAGACGGTAACAGCAAGAGTTTTACTGACTATTTGTTCTACTAACTCGAAAGGCAACGAATGAGCGTAGTCCAATTATATTTACGTTTAATCTTCCAATAAGTCGTTGACATCTCCGGTAGTTATTTCTTTTGCGTGGATGTCCGGGTCTGAATAGCCCAGGTCATCTTTTTCAATTTCGCCGTACGGGGCACTCCAGTCTTCGGGCGCTTCAATGGGCTCGAACGGAGACGCGTACCAATTTTCTAAATCAAAGTCGCCGAGATCCCCATTTAAATATTGAATTTCCACTGAGTCGTCGATTGCATCCAGAGCGACGACTTTGAATGACAAACGTGTTTGAAGATCCACGTACCAGTTTTCTACAATCGGATTTGCAAGTGTAGGCATTTTTCCGTTCCTTTTGTATGCTTCGCTGCGGGCTGTCAGATCAAGTGATTTTAGTACCGTTGACGGGCTTTGACTAGTCATCTATCCCGATTTTTCCAGCAGAACAACGGTCCCTGGCTTGATCTCTGTTTTCGCGTGGAGTTTTCTTCTCTCGGCCGGGTTTCTTGCTACCCCCGGTCGTGTCCTCCCTTCCAGATGGATATCATTAGCCAAAGACCGCCGATAGCAGCACCGAGAAAACCCAAGAGTCCGAATGCGGGTAGTCCGAATAGTGTCGGCCCGCCGCTTACCGTCATTACTATCGACGAACCGATGATGAATGCCGCAGTGATAAGTCCCACCGTTAAGCGACTCGCGGCACGGTCCAATTGCAAGCCGAAATGGTTCAGGTGTATAACATCGACGTTTATTTTGAACGCGCCGCTGCGTAAAGCTTTTAACAGGCGGCGCAGATCCTGCGGCATGCTGGTTACTATATCGGCGATCCCAACCAAGCTGCGCCAACTGCGCTTGGCTAGCGCGTCCGGGCGGTAACGAGCCATCATGGCTTTTTCCAGAAAGGGTGCCGCTGATGTTAGCAAATCGAAATCCGGATCGATTTGTCGGCCCATACCCTCAAGTATGATCAGAGTCTTGAATAAAAGCGTCAGATCGGGTGGCAGGGATAACTGATGGGTACGCATCAGGCTGGCGAGCTCAAGCAACATAGCGGACATATTCAGTTGTTTGAGCGGGATACCGTGGTAGGTGTCGATGAACAGTTCAATTTCAGCCGCGAGGGTGGATGTTTCGAGATACGTATCGCCACCCCAGTCCTGAAGAACGTCGATAACCCGGGCGGAATCCTTGATGGCTATCGCGTGTAACAAGTCGATGACCTGGTCTCTTCGCGCCTCCGAAAGCCGGCCGGTGATGCCGGACGCGTTGATGCGGTTCGAGTTGCGGGAGCTTTTCGACAGACTTCCAGCGCAAAGCTTTGCCGGTGCGCTCCAGTGTGCGCCCCAAACCGGCGCGTTGTACAATATCGCCGAATCCGTAACGGATTAATACCGATGCGAGATCGTGTAGTCTACCGATATCCCGAACCGCGCTTAGCGCTTCCCAAAGCATGGTGTTAGTTACGCTGAATAGGGTTGCGACTGAGTGTTAGGGTTAGTGTTCTGTATGCTGCGGATTGGGGCAAACGTACGGCGGCATTCCGGTCCAGTCTTAAAGAACCAATGATAATACTGCAGGATCTCGCTGGATAGAACTGTGTTGCTTTAAGGGTTCGAATTCAAACCGCCGATACTGCAAATAATAAAATCTCCAATGACAATTAAATTTGATGTAATCGTGATCGGCTCAGGTATGGGTGGACTGACCTGTGCCAGCTTATTTGCACAGCTTGAGAAAAAGCGTGTGCTTATTCTGGAACGGCATTTTACCCCGGGTGGGTTTACTCACAGTTTCAAACGCAAACAACAGTACGAATGGGATGTCGGAGTGCATTATGTGGGTGAAATGAACCAGGGCAGCCATTACCGCGCCTTGTTCGATTTTGTCAGTGGTGGGCAAGTGAAATGGCGCGCCATGCCGGAAGAGTTTGACCGCTTTGTTTACCCGGATTTCCGCTTTGCGGCGCGCGTGGGTATCCGGCGGTTCAGAAGAGATCTGATTGATTGTTTCCCGCAGGAACGCGAGGCCATCGAAAGCTATTTTCAAGATTTGATGTCCGCTTCGCGTTGGTACGGTCGCCAGATGATATCCAGGATCTTACCGTCGTGGTTAAGACCTTTGTGGGGAGCTATTAACCGATTCGGTCGCGCGCAGGCGTTGACGACAACGCAAGACTATCTGGATCAACATTTTAACGATCAACAACTCAAAGCTGTATTGCTGTCGCAGTGGGGTAATGCCGGGTTACCCCCGGCAAGCAGCGCGTTTGCGGCACACGCGGTCATCGCGTGCCACTATCTTGATGGAGGCTATTATCCGGTGGGCGGTGCCAAATCGATTGCACAAAGCGTTATCTCGATTGTTAGAGCATGCGGCGGTGAAATTCTTACTCGACATATGGTTAAAGAGATCATCTTGGATAACGGAAAAGCTGTAGGCGTAAAAGTTTGTTGTCGCGATAAAGGCCGAGATCAAGTAAAAATATTTAACGCGGATACCATAATATCCAGCGTCGGTGCGCATATTACATACGACCAATTGGTACCTAAAACTTTCCCGATTAAGTTTCGTTCTGAGCTTGAGGCGTTCCCGCCGGGTAGCTTTCATGTTTGCGCGTATGTTGGCTTCAAAGAGTCTCCCGCCAAACTCGGGTTTAGAGGGGAAAATTACTGGATCTATAACAGCTACGATCATAACCATGCCTTCGAAAAGCGGAACAATGTGTTGAATGGCGAGATCAGTGGGTGTTTCTTATCGTTTCCATCACTAAAAGATCCCGAGTCTGTTGGGCATACGGCTGAATTGATTTCGTTTATCGGCCACGAACCGTTCATGCACTGGATGGAAACACGCTGGGGCAAGCGAGGCAGCAGTTACGCTAAGATGAAACGGCAAGTTGGGGAAGATTTGATTGGTTTTGTGGATTCAAGGTTCCCTGGATTTGCGGACTTAGTGGATTTTTGTGAGGTTTCGACACCCTTGTCGACGGCTAATTTTACCGGACATAAGCAGGGCTGCATTTACGGTCTTCCGTGTGTTCCGGAGAAATTTACCGCCGAATGGTTGTCTCCACGCACACCCATAGCGAATTTATACCTGAGCGGTTCTGATATATCCGGTCACGGCATCGTCGGTGCGTTGATGGGCGGGGCTATGACAACCTTGGTCGCATCCAAAAGCAAACTACCAATAATCAAATTGCTGTACTCTACCCAACGTTTATCCAGACATCCTGAGAAACGCGATGTGCTAGTGAAAACGGGCGCTTGATTCTCATGACTTCCTCTTTGTTATAGGCCCTATTTTTTGCGTGGAATTATCGCAAATCCGCGCCCGAGAGGCCTTAAAAGAATCTGACCGCAAACAGTAGAAAATAAGTGGGCTTACAATCGATAAATTCAACAACTCCGATTGGGTCGGTGTGATTTGTAAGGAATATGATACTAGTCTATAAATTAATCATATGGCTGCATTCCTTATATCACCTTTCCTTTGAACGACTATGATATTCACAGAACTCAATAACGAAAAATGTAAATCGTACCTTATTGGCTGTGAGAACGAAAAATCAGCTATTTTAGTTGATCCTATAAACAGCAAAGTGGATCGATATCTCGCGGTGCTCGGATACCATGGCCTCAAACTTGAGTTTGTGATGGATACGCATACACATGCTGACCATCGCTCGGCTTTAAGCGAAATGAGTGCCTTAACCGGATGTAAGATAGCCCGACACGCTTTATCTCCACAGCCCAATACGGATGTGCATCTGGATGACGATGATGAGTTAACCATCGGCGATGTGTCCGTGAATATAATCTCGACACCCGGACATTCACCTGACAGTTTAAGTCTTTATTTCGAAGGACGCGTGTTAACCGGCGATTGTTTGATGATTGGCGGAACAGGGCGTACTGATTTCGCCGGCGGGGATGCAGGTACGAATTACGATAGTATTGTCAATAAACTTTTTACTCTGCCGGACAATACCTTGGTGTATCCTGCCCATGATTACAGAGGAAACACAGAATCATTGATCGGTTACGAAAAAGCGCATAATCCTAGACTGGCGGGCAAATCTCGGGATGAATATATTGAATTGATGACCAATCTCGGTTTGTCTTTACCGTCTAAAATTCAAGAGGTACTGCAGGTTAATGCAAGCGGGAACCAAGATACCGAAATCGACTATCCTTCGATCAGCGAATTGAACCAGGTATGGCAAGTTTCACCCGCGGAACTCCATTTTCAGATGGGCGCCGTCCAACCACCGATAATATTGGATGTTAGAGACTCGACAGAATATCACGGTGATCTGGGTCAAATTCCAGGGGCTATACAAATCCCTCTAAATTTGTTGCCGGTTCGCTATACAGAGCTTGAAGCATCTAAGGACAGTCGCATTATAGCTGTCTGCCGCGCGGGTGTGCGTAGTACAACTGCGGCGGCCATGTTGACCGCATTAGGATTCTCGAAGGTATTTAATCTTAGTGGCGGAATGATAGCGTGGAAGCGATGGTCTCCCGCGGAGTCAGAAGTTGTTGAATAACTTGGATTCCGCACCAGTAATGAAATTCCTTCGTTTAATCTTTGTTTCCCTAAGGAGTGATCTTCTTTCGGCAAGACGGTCGGTCTTTCGCTTGGCCAGAAAGTTTCTCGTGGGAAAAAATCTTTGTGCGGTCATCTTGTCCACTGGTGAGACATGCAGGCTAGGCGGATGATGCAGTACATGTTGGAAATCGAATAATGAATTCAATGTTTTTATATTTTGTGATTGCTGTAGTTTCTCTGACTGGGGGTTGGTTTTGGGGAACTAAAAGGCAGCGTAAAGAATTTGCGCTTGAAGAAGAACAACTTCGTAGCGATCACAAAGCCAAACTAGAAGAAGTTTATCAGGAACAAGCCGTTATCTCGGACCAGTTTTTTCAGGCAAATGTACAGAAGCTTGATGATCAACGAGACATGTTCAACGATGCCTTTTTATCGAACGGGCGCAGTGTTGAAGCAATATCCGTTGAGCTTAAGACGGCACAAGTATCTGTTACTGACGCGTTTTCGGATTTGCCGAAGATCTATGGCTCGATAGAATCAATGCGGCAAACAACCGTGAGTAGTAAGGAGAAGATCAATGAACTCTCGCAGTCTGTAGATGCTTGGCAGGGTTCTATACAAACCCTGCAAGGCATTCAGGATCTAATCGACGGTATTCATGAAAAGTCGATACAAATACGCGATGTATCGGGCGAGGCGAATTTGTTGGCTCTAAATGCGTCAATCGAAGCTGCTCGAGCTGGAGAGCATGGCAGAGGGTTTGCAGTTGTTGCAGAATGTATGCGCGACCTGTCCAATAAAAGCGCTGCGGCAACCGTAGAGATTAATACATCCGTAGACATGGCACGGACCGAAGTGACGAGTATTATTAAAGGTATCGAAGAGAGTGTCTCATTGTTAACATCTGTGACGGATGCGGTCGCTTCGCAATTTAGCTACATCGAATCCGAAGTCATCAAAATCAATGAATTTTCTGAGAAGTCCTGTCACGATGCAAGCGAATCCGAAGCAAAGTATAGAGAGATCAATTCAAAAATTAACACCCAATTGGAGTCAATAACAAAATTGCTGGCAGATACCATGGGAGCAGTGACTGGTAATAAAGTCGAAGATATCCCGATCAATTCGGATCTTAGCGACATGAGGATAATCGATGTTCGCCGGTCCGATGAATTTAATGGCGAGCTTGGGCATATTGATGGGGCTGAACTGATGTGTTTGCAGGACAATTTTGAATTGAGAGTGCGCCAATTGGATAAAGAAAAGAGCTATGTGTTTGTGTGTCGTAGCGGTGGTCGTTCGGCTAGAGCTGCGAGGGTTGCGGTCGCTCACGGATTCCAACAAGTTTATAACCTGAAGGGCGGCATGCTGGCATGGCGGAAGGCGGGTCGGGACAGCCAAAGCAAGAGCGCGAATGCCTAGACCGGTTAGCAAGAATATGCGGTTTTTCTACGTCCTTCTCGATCAGGATAATCCGCCATTCGATGGTTCAATACAGCGAGTAAATTGACGCTTTCGGCAGCCGATGTTTCCTGTCGGTATGCTATAATCCTCCGCTGAATTCGGATAGATTAAACTCAACGGAGAACGCATGAGATTGTTAGGAATTGCAACGCCCATAACTGGCGTAGGTCGTTCGATCTGCGTGCTATTGCTGGGGCTAAACTGCTACAGTTGCGCGCAGCG
>CAZVFR010000074.1:5117-13723 GCA_964626505.1 uncultured Methylococcaceae bacterium | reverse complement strand
CGATATAGCGTCGCAACCAACCGGCAATCTGGGTTTTATTCTGGTCATTTAATTCTTCTGGCTTGTAATATACCTCAATAAACGGTGCGATCAGCCGGTTATCATCGAAATCCGCCACAGCCGCCTCGGATACTTCAATGCTTGCGAGGTGCCGGAAAAACAACGTCATATTGGTTTCCACAAGCTGTAACAGGCCCGGCAATTCTTTAATTAATTCATCAACGCTGTTGTCTGTGGACTCGAGCAGGCCCAACTTGGCGGACATCATGCGCCGGTAGCCACGCTCATAAGATTCCGAATACTCATCCAGTCCATTTTGCAACGGCTCAACAGAGTCGAACAACGGATAAATCGCGTTGGCCAACTGCACCAGATTCCACAGCGCAATTTGCGGCTGATGACCGAATCGATACCTACGCCCTTCCGCATCAGTAGTATTCGGTGTCCAGTTTTGATCATAATCTTCCAACCAACCATACGGCCCATAATCGATAGTCAAACCCAGAATCGACATATTATCCGTATTCATAACCCCATGAACGAAACCCACCCGCATCCAGTGGACCAGCATCTTCGCGGTTCTACGGCATATTTCTTCGAACCACTGTTTATACACCTGCGTAGACGGCTCCCCCAAGTGCGGAAAATCAACCCGGATGGTGTAGTCAGCCAATTGTTTCAGCTCGCTTAGTTCACCGCGTGATGCGAAAATTTCGAAACTGCCAAAACGCGTAAACGATTCCGCAACACGGCATACAATCGCACCGGGTTCCATGCGCGGATTACCGTCGTAAAACATATCCCGCATCACTTGTTCTCCGGTCAAGACCAAACTTAAGGCCCGGGTGGTTGGTATTCCCAAATGATGCATCGCTTCACTGCATAAAAACTCCCGTATCGATGACCTTAGAACCGCCAGACCATCAGCAGTTCGGGAATACGGCGTCAGTCCCGCACCTTTGAGCTGCAGGATCGAACGCTGGCCATTGCGATTAACAATTTCCCCCAAATTGATTGCCCGACCATCCCCGAGTTGACCAGCCCAATTGCCAAACTGGTGACCACCGTAACAGGTAGCATACGGTTGCATGCCCGGTAATACGCGATTTCCCGAAAAAACTTCAGCAAACATATTGGCATGACAAACACTGTCGTCCAGATCCAACCGCTCGGCGACTTCTCGCGCGTATGCGATCAACTCCGGTCGCGCGACCGAGGTAGGCGACACCAGCGAATAACAAGCTCTTTTAACCTGGCGGGTGTAGTTTTGGGTTTCGCTATCGGCCGGCAGCTCGCGGGTAAAGCGATTGTCAAACGATAACGACTCTAGTTTAGTGAATTTACTTTGTAGTGCCATAAGCTCTCTGGTTACCAAATAAGTCAAGTCTACTTAAAAATTAGCCTCACGGCGACCTCTGCACACTCTCATCGAACGCATCAATTTCTAAATCACTGGGAACCACAGTTTGACAAGCCGCAATCAATGTTCCTAGCCCGCATTCCTCACCAAACGGCAAGAGCATCACGCAGAGATTTGTTGCCCCAAGGGATTTTATGACCGAATGGAATACGGGCTGTCTTTCCAGAGGAAGAAAGAGCCAGAGATTGTCATCCTACCCGCTTGATTGTCAACTCCCGCTATTCAGCTATTCTTGTTATGAAACAACGATAATTCGATTTTAAATTATTTAAAGGGGACAACACATGAGTACCATATTTGGAATAATTTGTTGGTTTGCTGGATTTTTCTACTTATATCGTTTCTTAAAGGACGACTTTCAACACTCAGTTAGTTTTGAAAGCCAGAATCGTCAAATCAGCAAAGCGGCCGAGACAGTTAAAGCGACGATCGGATCGGCTCCACTACCCAGTAAAACGGCGCCTAAAGCAAAAGCCAAGGTTAGCGCTCGCAAAATCAAACCGGCGGCTAAACGCAGCACCTCGGAAAATACAGAATCCCCTAAAAAGAGCGCGGCTCCAAAGAAGAAAACTACCGCCAAGGCGCCAACCAAAAAATCTGGTGATCTAACCCGCATCAACGGTATCGGACCTAAAATTGCCGTATTTCTGAATAGCAAAGGAATCAAAAGCTATCAACTATTAGCTAAATTTGATCCAAAAAAATTGAGTACGCTCCTTCAGAAAGAAGGCATCAGAGTCCGCCAAGACGATCCACAAATGTGGACCAAGCAAGCCACTCTTGCTGCCAAAGCAGACTGGGAGGGCCTGAGCAAATTACAGCAGAAGCAAAAAAACAAACGCCAAGGTAGCGTACAAAAGGCAGCTTAGTTCTTCAACTTTAGATTATGCGTGGGAGGAGGATTAATGACCCTCCGCCCACAATCAATCTAATCCAAACAGTTCATACCAAAGCAGCAAGGTTCACGATTCAACCCGCAATCGTCTTTTGAACATTGCCATGAACCTTGGTTCACCTTCGTGCAAACCTGCACTGGTTCAGCGGAACTCGGAAATTTCCACAAGTTGCACAAATCCTTCTATGTTATGATTTAGTATCCAACACTGTATATTGGCCTGGTTAAAATGCTATTTAAGGACAACTGGCTTCTACTCGTGATTTTCTGGTCCATTTCTCTGGCAGTATTCGCAGACGAAGAGCGCACAGACACGGTTGCCCCGGTTAAGCAAACAACCGCGGAAATCACAAACCCCACCAGTGTGGTACCCACCACCCCGTCGAGAACCGAAATCACGGAAATGGCGTTCAACCGTATTGAGAATGGAATGCTCGATTCGAATGTAGCCGAGATATTGGGACCACCGGAATTGTCGCTACAGGATGCCCCTTGCGAGTTTTTGTATTATGGCAACATTTGGATCTGGACCTTGGACAAAGTCGTTAAGGGTTACGTTACTGTCGATCAATGGCAGGGAGCCGACTGTTGGAAGTATTACCATATTTATAACAAATTCGTACCGCCTAAAAAGTCGTTAATTGACTCACTGTTGAGCCTTTTCGACTAACCCAGAATTCTCACCAGAAGGTAAGATGCCCGTGCAGAAATTTGTATTTACAAGCAGTTTTCTAACCGAGTTGTATACGGACAGTTTTTTAGCGGAATGAAAGCTAAATGACTTTCGATTCCGGAAAATTAGACTCTTTGTCAATCACTTTCTCCCAACCTAGGCCATGTCCAAACCAACGTAGCCGGATACTCCCGTGTTCACCCTTTTTGGTAAAAGGCTCGCAGGCAAAAAGATCACCCACAGCAGCAAGATTCCCGTCGATATAGACTAAGGGTATGCGCTTTCGCACCCACGGCGGCACGCCATATTCCTGAAACAATTTTTTAAGCCGGTGATGACCGGAACGACCTGGTAGCAAACAGGACTCTCCGCCTTGGTAGAATCGCACCTCGATTGTACTATCGTTCCAAACAACCACTGGAATCCCCGAACTTGCATCGGTTATAGCTTCTAAGCAACCATTTCCCGATGACAGCGCCAACGGCTGTAGTCCGTCCCAGAAAAGCACCTGAGCTTGATCGAAATTGTCGATGGGGGCCGTTAGAAAAAGCTCATTCCGATAACGCCGAACTTCAGCTTCCTTCCATGCGACGCAAGGGCATTTATCCGCTGCGGCAGGTAAGACTTCTTCGATGATCCGGTTCAGAATCACATCCGACGGATTTCGATACCCCCGCCCTTTAATCCAATGCCGCAATAGCAAACGTTGAATAGTCTTATCTGACCGCAACAACTCGGAGATTTGTAGACTGTTACGCGATGGATGAACTACACTTTCTAGCCAGTCTTGGATTGTTGCATCCAAAACTGACTGTGCTTCTGCGCAATGCTTTCCCGAACGCGCGATAGTTTTAGACATTGCTGGCCAGCGACTGCGCAGCATCGGAATGACTTGCCGCCGCAGAAAATTCCGGTCAAAAGATTCGTCAAGATTGCTGGGATCCTCTATCCAGTCTAGTTTGTATCGCTTGGCGTAACGTTCTAGTACGTCTCGAGGATAGAATAAAAGCGGTCGATAGAGCATACCCTGCCCAAACGAGGTTAGCGCGGGCATACCCGACAATCCCGCAAGCCCGCCGCCGCGCAGCAACTGCAACAATATTGTTTCCGCCTGGTCATCGCGGTGCTGTGCCGTCAGTAAGACTGTTTTGTCACCAACCAAAGGCTTTAACGCATCGTAGCGCGCTATCCGAGCGGCCTCTTCCGGACTCTGTCCCTTCCCCGGAGCTGCGTTAACTGTGAGCACCTGCATGGGTAGTCCCAATGAGCGGC
This sequence comes from uncultured Methylococcaceae bacterium, assembly GCA_964626505.1. Classification (GTDB taxonomy): domain Bacteria; phylum Pseudomonadota; class Gammaproteobacteria; order Methylococcales; family UBA1147; genus CAZUGA01. The sequence goes on along the minus strand of CAZVFR010000074.1, from coordinate 9,463 downwards.
ATTTATCAGCACAATCCCGTGCCCAACTATCGGCATCACGCTGTAAACCGTGATTTACATGCACAACCGCAAATTCAAACTTGGGATCAATCAACTTACACGCTGAGCACAGATGTAATAAGACCTGTGAATCAAGCCCTCCACTGTAGGCGATCAGATATGATTTATCGGAATCAAAATGATCGAAAACAGGTTTAAATTTTCCCGCGGTCAGTTCCATTCGGTTTCAGATCCGAATTGGCTAGGCGAGCCTCCTAGATCGTCAACCCAACCAGTTCCAACCCACAGTTGCGTAATCAGCTCTTTTCTTCCAAGAATTCCCCGTAGCTCATCAACCGCTCAAATCGCTTGTTCAAAAGTTTGTCGATAGGCATCGCTTGCAATTGCCGCAACTGAGTAATTAGGCACGTTTTTAGTTTGCTGGCACATTGATCCATATCGCGGTGGGCACCACCCAGAGGTTCTTCAATGATCTCGTCAACCAAATCTTTCTCCTTCAACCGCGCGGACGTAATACCCATCGCTTCGGCTGCCAGCTCGGCCTTGTCAGCGCTCTTCCAAAGTATCGACGCGCAACCTTCCGGAGAAATAACCGAATAAGTACTATATTGCAGCATCAACAGCCGATCGCCCACGCCTATGGCTAATGCACCGCCAGATCCACCCTCGCCGATAACGGTACAGACGATTGGGGTCTTAAGTTTGGACATCTCCAGCAGATTCCTGGCGATAGCTTCGCTCTGGCCGCGCTCTTCGGCACCAATGCCGGGGTATGCACCTGGAGTATCGATAAAGGTTAACACCGGCAATTGAAATTTTTCAGCCAATTTCATCAGCCGAAGCGCTTTTCGATACCCTTCTGGCCTTGGCATACCAAAATTTCTAAGCAGCTTTTCCTTGGTATCACGGCCTTTTTGATGACCTATGACCATTACGGGATTGCCATCCAAACGGGCCAAACCGCCAACAATGGCAGGATCATCACTATAGCTTCGATCACCGTGCAGTTCTTCGTACCCGTCGAAAATAAGTTCGATGTAGTTCAGTGTATAAGGTCGGCGCTGATGTCTGGACAGTTGCGATATCTGCCAGGCGGACAACGACGAAAAGATCGACTCGGTGAGTTTCCGGCTTTTGTCTTCCAAACGAAGAATTTCTTCGGAGATATTAATTTCGTTATCAAAGCCGACATGGCGAAGCTCTTCGATCTTCGCTTCGAGCTCAGCGATAGGTTGTTCAAAATCTAAGTATTTAAGATCCATAGCTGTTTATTATTCGAATTCTAAGGCATCTAGCCCGACTTTTTTGCTATAGCGCGGTCCATTTCGCGCAACCGTTTAAGCTTTTCAACAATTTTTATTTCCAAACCGCGCGCTACGGGTTCATAGTACTTTCGCCCCGACAAGGCCTCGGGGAAGTAATCCACACCCGCCGCGTATGCATCGGGTTCATCATGAGCATACCGATATTCCTTAGCGTAATCCAGTTGTTCCATTAGTTTTGTCGGCGCGTTACGAAGATAAAGCGGGACATCCAGACTTCCACAGCCGCGGGCGTCTGCCATCGCAGCCTTAAACGCTTTGTAAACCGCATTGCTCTTTGGCGCACAGGCCAAATAAACCACGGCTTGCGCCAGCCCCAACTCGCCTTCGGGACTCCCCAAACGCTCCTGCCCTTCCCAGGCATTCAAAGCCAACTGCAGAGCCCTGGGGTCGGCGTTACCAATGTCTTCTGATGCAATACGCACAATGCGACGCGCAAGATAGTGCGGATCACAACCCGCATCCAGCATTCGACAAAGCCAGTACAAAGCCGCGTCGGGCGAACTCCCACGCACCGATTTATGCAACGCGGAGATTTGATTGTAAAAATCTTCCCCGTGCTTGTCGAACCGACGTACACCATCCTTGAGCACCGATTCGGCCAATTCATCAGTAATACGAATAATCCCATCCGCTACGGGCGCAACATCGCAGACCAGTTCCAAAAAATTCAGCAATTTTCTAGCGTCGCCATCGGAGGCTACAACGAATAAAGTCTTCAAATGATCCGGAAAATCCACCTGGAACGCGCCCATGCCCCTCTCGGTATCATTCAACGCAGCATCCAGTACGGTATTTAACTCCTCAGCATGCAATGTTTTGAGTACATAGACTCTGGCTCTGGATAACAGTGCGTTGTTCAATGCGAATGATGGATTCTCGGTCGTTGCACCGACAAAATAGATAGTACCGTTTTCAACGTGGGGTAAAAACGCGTCTTGCTGCGACTTGTTGAATCGGTGGACTTCGTCCACAAACAATATCGTGCGTCGTTTGCGCTGTTGTAACAGGTGTTGCGCTTTAGCGACCGCCTCGCGTATGTCCTTCACGCCAGACAAAACCGCTGACAACGGGATAAACTCCGCATCAGCATGTGTGGCTATAATCCGCGCCAGCGTAGTTTTACCGGTACCCGGAGGGCCCCAGAAAACCATCGAATGCATACTACCCGATACGATGGCTTTGTATAGCGGCATAGCGGGATCCAATATTTGCCGTTGACCGATATATTCGCCCAGCGATCTGGGCCGCATCCGGTCGGCCAGCGGTTTATCCACGGACCTAGCCCGCATTTCTTACCCGAATGACAAGGCTAGCGTGATCATTATTCTCACAAGACATTTTCTTTCCTCGGCAAGACGACCCGCGTTCCGCTAGACCGGAAACCACCTAGTCAAATCGTATCCTGATGCGATCATCTTACCTTCAGATTAAAAAATACGGGTTAGTCTTCAAAAACATCTACACCCTCGGGCGCAACGAATTCAAACAAGTTGGGATCTATCTGGACATTGCTTTTAACGTTCGAAAACGCAATTCGTGTGAGTTGGCCAAAATTGTCGCTAAGCTCCATACCACGCAACGATCCACCATCAACACCGATTAATATGTATTTAAAACTGTCATCTTCGGACCGTGGCGTCAATTTCACCCACTGCATTCCGTCCGCAAAACGTTCTTCTTCGATAACAAAATTCTCTTGCAAACTAACCTGTCCGGTCAACAACAACGCTGGGGTCGATCCGATCGCCGTACCCAGTCGCTTGACAGTCACCTGCTCCAAATCCGCGTCGAAAAACCAAACCTTGTCACCATTCGCGACGATTTCCTGTTTATACGGTTGTAAATAATCCCATCTGAACTTGCCGGGTTTAGCCAAATAGAAACGTCCCGTACTCCGCTGCCCAGGTTTTCCCGATTCATCTATCGACAGTTGCACGAAATCCGCGGAAAGCGTAGCTATCTGTTCCAGAAAGTTGTTCAGCTGGTCAATAGCCGGTCCAGCCAGACTTGCTTGGATACCGGCTGACCATAAGAAAATTAGAAGTCCAAAACGTCTTATACTTGCTGCCATTTTTGAAAATTCGATTCTGTTAATGTGACCGTACTTATACTCTTCATACCTGAACAACGCCAAAACAAAAAACCTACATCCCGACACTCCGGCCAGGTGTTCTGTAGTTAAGCAACGCAGGATCAGTTTTCAGGTGGGCGCGGCGCGAGCACTTCGCGCGACCCATTGGTCTCGGGTGGGCTGACCACACCGGCGCGCTCCATTTCCTCTATCATCCTGGCAGCGCGGTTGTAGCCAACTTTCAGCTTTCTTTGCACACTGGAAATAGAAGCTCGGCGAGTTTCGGTAACAAACCTGACTGCTTCATCATATAACGAATCCATTTCATCATCAGTGCCGGAAAAATCACCCGCGGCCCCTTCATCGTCAAATTCATGGGTAATTGCATCGATGTAGACAGCCTGTCCCGTGGTTTTAAGAAAATCCACAACCTTATGGACTTCGTGGTCATCAACAAATGCGCCGTGCGCACGGTTCGGAATACTGCTACCCGAGGGCAGGAACAGCATATCACCATTACCCAACAGCGTCTCCGCCCCACCCTGATCGATTATGGTTCGCGAATCAATCTTGGACGATACCTGAAACGCAATGCGGGTTGGAATGTTCGCTTTAATCAAACCAGTCAACACATCAACCGATGGTCGTTGTGTTGCCAAAATCAGATGCAATCCCGCCGCCCTGGCCTTCTGCGCCAACCGCGCGATGAGTTGTTCCACTTTCTTACCGACAATCATCATCATGTCAGCCAATTCGTCGATCACAATGACGATACTCGGCAACGTTGTCAGTACCGGCCATTCCTCGCCCTCAAGCAATGGGGTTGCCGGGTCGAATAACGGATCTTTTAGTGGATTACCGCTTTTCTCAGCGTCTTGCACTTTGCGGTTGAAACCGCCCAAATTTCTGACGCCGAGCATAGACATCAGACGGTAACGCCGTTCCATCTC
>CAZVFR010000074.1:0-5017 GCA_964626505.1 uncultured Methylococcaceae bacterium | reverse complement strand
GGCTTGCCGCTAATATCTTTCCCCAAAACCAGCGTAATCGGAGAGTTCGACGCTTCGTAGATCTTTGAAGAAACTATTTCACGTAGTGAAACGGTTTCCCGCTCTTCATTCGGTATTTCCAAACCGATAACCGATTTGCCAGGGATGATCTCCACGATGCGTACACTTCGCACAGACAAAGCGCGTGCCAAATCTTTGTTTAAGCTGCTGATCCGACTAACTTTGACACCCGCGGCAGGTTGAATTTCGAAACGTGTAATAACCGGACCCGGATGAACTTCGACAACCTCCGCGTCAATTCCAAAGTCACCCAATATAGCCTCTACGCGGCGCGACATGTCATCCAGATACGCCTTCGAAAAACCTTGCACATAGGACTGGCATTCATCCAGAAGCGACAGCGGTGGTAAACTACCTTCCGGCATCTCGAACAACGGCAATTGGCGTTCTTTCTCCACCCGATCGCTGAATTCTATAGCAGCCACCATTGGCTCAATCATTGGTGTTTTCTTCGGCTTCGATCCACGTATTACCGGCGTTACACGAGTATCTATCTCAGGTCTGGATTTTCTCTCGCGCGCGGAACGCAAAGACCGGTTACAACGCCATAAGAATTTATACAGATGATCGATAAGGATTAGCGTATATTTGCCCACGCCATCAATCAGCGCGATCCACGAGAAACCGGTCGACAGCGTTATTCCCGCAAACAAGGTTGCAAGTAATAACAGCGTCGCGCCAGTTACGCCAAACGCACCGGTCAGCAGCGTTGCCATCTCCTCACCTAAAATCCCCCCGCTGGTTTCAGGCAAAGACATACGCACTCTCACAAAGTGGGTATAAGCCAACGACGCACCGGATACAATCGTGGTAACAAAACCAAACCAGCGCAACACCAGAATCCAATAATTTTCGCGATTACGCCGTTCGGCATATACAATGAAGCCTTGGTACGCAATCATGACCGGAAACAGAAACGCTATCACGCCGAACATTGCAAGAAAAAAATCAGACATCCACGCACCGACCGTACCCCCGGCATTGACAACCGCCTGTCCGGTACCGCTATGGCTCCAGCCTGGGTCATCCAAATCAAACGTGACTAATGAGATAAGAAAAAACAACGCTATTGTGGCTGAGACCAACAAACCAACCTCGCGCAGCCCGCGTAACATTTCATTTCCAACCTCAGACTCAAACGGCTTATTTTTTTGCTCTGCCAATATCTTAACCACTTTCTAAAAAAGTTATTATATCTTATTATATTTAAAGAAATATTAATTTCACTCCTGACGCCTATTTACGCTGTAAAAGCACCTTGGCATACCTCAGAAACTCATCCCTAATTCAACGATAAACCGCAAAGGAAACATTTAATGAGTACATCCAAACACTGCCGTCTAGCAGTTCTCGGTTCCGGGCCGGCAGGTTATACCGCTGCTGTATACGGCGCACGCGCCAATTTACAACCGGTTGTGATTACCGGCATAGAACAAGGCGGGCAGTTAATGACGACCACCGATGTAGATAATTGGCCCGGTGACGTAAGCGGTCTGCAGGGCCCTGAATTGATGCAACGCATGCGGCAGCACGCGGAGCGCTTCGATACGGAAATAGTTATGGATCATATTCATACTTGCGATCTTTCCCATCGGCCATTCCAATTGACTGGAGATTCCGGCGTGTATACCTGCGATGCTCTGATCATTGCGACGGGCGCGTCGGCCAAGTATCTTGGCCTGGACTCCGAAGAAGAATACAAAGGGAAAGGTGTCTCAGCCTGTGCAACCTGCGACGGATTTTTTTACAAGGAGAAAGACGTTGTCGTCGTAGGAGGCGGCAGTACCGCGGTTGAAGAAGCCTTATATCTATCAAATATCGCCTCGCATGTTACTGTGGTACATCGACGCGACAAGTTTCGTTCAGAAAAAATCCTGGCGGATCGATTGATCGAAAAATCCAGGCATGGAAACGTCTCCATTGAATGGGATCACGTGTTGGACGAAGTATTGGGCGACAATATGGGCGTAACCGGTGCACGGGTGAAAAACGTCAGGGATGATTCCACTAAAACGATCGACGTTCATGGCGTATTCATTGCGATCGGACATAGCCCTAATACCAGCATATTTGAGGGGCAATTGAACATGACGCATGGTTATATCCAAACCCATAGCGGTATTGCGGGCAATGCTACGGCAACCAACGTACCCGGTGTATTTGCGGCGGGTGATGTATCCGACTCCATTTATCGACAAGCAATAACATCCGCGGGTTCGGGCTGCATGGCTGCATTGGATGCGGAAAGATTTCTCGATGAACAAGAATCAAAATAACTTAGAAAAATATTCTACGGATTCTATAGACAAAATCCTTCCGGCACTTTGATTTTATCGCTTTGCTAAAGAAATTTAGAATTATTAAAAACCTCTGCCTCGATGGGGGTAAGCAACCCTAGCGAACATGAGAGAAACACTAACGGCACGAACACTCGATAGCCTGGATAATGTCGACGCGGCCGAGTGGAATAAGTTGACCGCATCCGAATATCCGTTCTTACGCCACGAATTTCTAGTCGCGCTGGAACGGCAAAACTGCCTCGGACACAACACCGGCTGGATTCCGCGGCATCTAGTTTTTGAGGACAAACAGCACCACTTGATTGCTGCGCTTCCCATGTACCTCAAACATAATTCTTTCGGTGAGTTCGTCTTTGACTGGGCTTGGGCCGATGCATACCATCGAAGTGGCATGCCTTATTATCCCAAATTAGTTGTGGCCGCACCGTTTACACCTGCTACGGGCCCCCGAATTCTGGTCGCAAAAGAACATCGCTCGAGTGATTTGCAGGCCTCTGTTATCAAGACGGCAATCGAAGTCGCAAAAGATCTAAACGTTTCCAGTCTGCATTGGCTATTCACGCAAAATCCAAACCCACCTTCCGAGCACTCATTACTGCGCCGTGTTGGTTGTCAATTTCACTGGCGCAACCGGGATTACCAAAATTTTGATGATTTCCTATCCAATTTAACCTCCAAAAAACGCAAACAGATAAAACGCGAACGACGCCAAGTTGCGGATGCAGGTATCCGCATAAAAAGAGTTTCCGGACTGGAAGCTAACCCAGAGCAGTGGAGAACCTTCTACAACCACTATTGCTCCACTTTCGCCGAATATGGCAATTACCCAGCTTTGAACTTGGCATTTTTCACCGAAATTGCCGCCACAATGGGCGAACAAATCATGTTGGTATTGGCATACCGCGGTAATTCGATTGTTGCATCGTCCTATTTTTTGATCGGTAAGAATGTTTTGTACGGACGCTATTGGGGATGTTCCGAAAAACATTCAGGGCTGCATTTTGAAGCCTGTTATTACCAAGGCATAGACTATTGCATAGAACACCATCTAGAATATTTTGAACCCGGTGCGCAAGGAGAACACAAGATCAGCCGTGGTTTTCTGCCAACAAAGACTTGGTCACTTCACTGGATCCAGAATGAACAATTCAGTACTGCAATCGCAAAATTTTTGGCACAAGAATCTGAACACATAGAGCTTTACATTAAAGATCTCGATAAACATTCTCCGTACAGGTCGGCACCCAATCCATGTTAAGTATGCTTGATCCGTCCAACGCGGGGCAAAGTTTTCCAGACGTAGAAAACGCTCTGGACGACCCCGATGGCTTATTAGCCATAGGCGGTTGCTTGTCCACGCAGCGACTTATGAACGCGTACCGAAAGGGAATATTTCCCTGGTTCAACCACGGCGACCCAATTCTCTGGTGGTCCCCCAACCCACGATTAATCTTAGTTCCCTCCTGCATTAAACTATCGCGAAGTCTGCGTAAAACATTACGCAAGGACGAATATAGCATCACCTTCGACAAAGCCTTTGACGCAACCATTAAAGCCTGTTCGTTGGCGCGTGCCAGCGGCCCCGGAACCTGGATTACCGATTCCATGATATCCGCCTACACACGCCTACACGATCAAGGCATCGCCCACTCTGTTGAAGCCTGGTACGGTGACGAATTGGCCGGAGGCCTCTACGGTGTTGCCATTGGCCGGGTATTTTTCGGTGAATCGATGTTTTTCAGTCGCAATAACGCGTCAAAAGTTGCGTTTGTAAAGTTTGCGCAATACTTGGAACTCTGGAACTATGCGTTGATCGACTGCCAAGTCCAAACCGACCATCTGGCTCGGTTTGGCGCGCGCCAAATTGAACGTACGAATTTTATCGATTTACTTAATGTATATTGCGATCAAAGCCCATCTAAACTGGCTTGGTCAATCCAGCATTAGTTGATCACATCAACGACCCAATGGTCCTGACCCGCATGAAACAATCCCCATCCATGGAAAATATAAGGTTTTTACTGGGCCAGGAACACGAATGCGATTATTTGCCCAACCGGCGAGCTCGCTCGGTATTTTTAGCGCCGGACACCACTCGAGACGCACAACTCTATCCATTACTCGCAAACCAAGGATTTCGCCGCAGCGGGAACTTAGTCTACCGACCGCATTGCACCGAATGTAACGCATGCATACCGGTAAGAGTACCCGTACATCAATTCTCTCCAGATAGAAGCCAGAGAAGAACCCTACGAAGAAATGCAGATTTGGTGGTTCGAGCCCAACCTGCGAAATATCAAGAAACGCACTTCGCACTGTATCTACGCTACCTACGAAGCCGACACCCTGAAGGCACTATGGTAGAGTCTTCGCCGGACGACTACATTCGCTTTTTGAGCTCACCCTGGAGTGATACCAAATTTTACGAAATCCGCTTGCAAGAAAATCTCCTTGCGATATCGGTCGTAGACCATATAGAAAACGCGCTATCCGCCGTGTACACTTTTTTTGATCCGGCTTTCGCCCAGCGCAGCCTCGGCAAGTTTGCAATACTATGGCAAATTGAACATGCCCGAAACCTGGATTTATCTTGGCTGTACCTGGGTTATTGGATAAAATCCTGCCCCAAAATGGCGTACAAAAATCAGTACAAACCC
>CAZVFR010000073.1:0-13743 GCA_964626505.1 uncultured Methylococcaceae bacterium | reverse complement strand
TTCATGATTGATAACTTCCGCAGCCGAAGCAGCCAAAATCCTTTTTACATACAGAACCTGCATACATAGCAACAATAAAATCTTCATTGCAATTTCTTTACGCGCTCGGCGGGACTGATCACATCCGTCAACCGGATACCGAATTTATCGTTTACGACCACGACTTCTCCATGTGCAATCAGGGTACTATTAACCAATACGTCCATAGGTTCGCCGGCCAGTCTGTCAAGTTCAACCACCGACCCCTGATTAAGCTGTAACAAATTGCGAATATTGATTCGGGTGCGACCGATTTCCATTGAGATGGTGACCGGTACATCGAGAATGACATCCAGATTCACATCCTCTAGGGCATCGCCAGGACCTACACTGTCACTCGTCAAATTTTGGAATTCGGCGGGCGATAGCTCATCCGAAACGGTGTCTTCAGTCGCTTCATTGTCGCTCTGTTCTTCCAGTGCAGCCGCCCAATCCGCGTCGTCTGCTGATTCTTCCAAGGCGTTGTTCTCCGCTACAATCGAATCTTCATCTTCCAAGTCCGATGTTTTGACCGCTTCGTCTTCGCTCATCTTCGGTTTCCCATATTCATTAGTTATTAACTGTCCGCGCCAAATATTGACCGGTTGTCTTTTTCGGGGATTATTCTGTCAATTACCTGGATCGCGTAATTCCCATCCGACACACCGACTTTCCCGGTGAACACCGGAACGCCTTCGGCTATCAAATTAATGGTTTCTGACATATCAAACGGAATTACATCACCGGCGGTGAAATTCAAAATCTCTTCAACAGTTACCGATTTCTCCGCAAGTATGCTGTTCATTGCGACTTCCACATTCAAAATCTCCGACTGCATGGCGATTTGCCAACGATCATCTTTATCACCACGGTCACTTTGCATTCCAGCATCCAGCAATTCCCGAATGGGTTCGATCATTGAGTACGGCATGGTAATGTGTATGTCCCCGCCGCCGCCATCAAGTTCGATATGTATCGTGGAAACAACCACGACTTCCGTAGGACTAACGATATTTGCGAACTGCGGATTAACTTCCGAATTGAGATATTCAAAATCGACATCCAACACCGGTCGCCAAGCTTCTTTCAGGTCATTAAAGATTAATTCCAGTAACAATCGAATGACCCGCATTTCAGTGGGCGTAAATTCACGCCCTTCGATCTTGTTATGAAATTTACCGCTGCCACCAAAAAAGTTATCCACCGTCGTAAACACCAAATTTGGATCCAACACAAACAATGCGCGTCCTCGAAGAGGCCGAAAGCGAACCAAATTCAAATTGGTAGGTACGAAAAGGCTATGAATATATTCAGAAAATTTAAGGACTTGAATCCCTGATACCGCAATCTCGGAAGATCGGCGTAAAAAATTAAAAAGGCTAATCCTGAAATACCTGACGAAACGCTCGTTAATCATTTCAAGGGTCGGCATCCGACCCCTAACTATTCGATCCTGGCTGGTGAAATCATAGTTTCGGGCTATGCCGTCGTCCGCTTCTCCAGCGTCGTGCTCCGTATCTATTGCACCATCATCTACACCATGCAATAGTGCATCTATTTCGTCCTGTGACAGTAAATCGCTCGCCGCCATATCTATTGCATCACAAATTCGGTGAAAAAAACTGCCTCGATTCCTTTATCACCCGTTTGTTTGTCGACTATTTTTTGGATTTCCTTGAGTACGCTTGCCTGTACGACTTCCTTCCCGGCACGTGTTCGAAGTTTGTCCGGCTCCTGTTCGTTAAAAAACATTAACAAATTGTTCCGAATCATCGGAGAATGTTGTTTAAGCGCTTCGATCGCAGACTCTGAATTTGCCAATACAGTAATACCAACCTGAAGCAGTTTGGCACTGTGGCCTTTTTGAAAATTGATTATGAACGGCGGCTCTAGCGGGTGATAAATGGTTATCTTTTCTAACTCTGCTTCTTCCGTGGGATCTTCCACTTCTTCGGCATCAGACGCTTGATTATCTGCCGAGGAAAAATAACCGGTAAAATACAACGTACCGGCAATTACCAGTAACAAAACCACCACCGCCGCCAGTATAATTACTAGCTTGTTGGAGGACTTTTTTTCTTCACCCAAATCCGTTTCGCTATCAGCCATTGAACACTCCCCATTAATTCATCCCTTTAAGATAGCAAATTATCTGCCAATTCTTATTGTATTTACTTTCATACCCTTAACTCACTTTAAGCAGCATCAGGCAAATTATCGGCGCAACTCATACAGACTAACCGTATAAGTGCCAAAATTTCGCCGCCTTCCTTGGTTACTGGGGGAATCCTATAGCAAGACAATAGGATTTCTACGCGATAGAAATACGCGCTGTCTTTGCAAGATAATAAAACTTCTTGGGGAAAGTCATGTTAGTGAGGAATTCGAGCTCGTGCAGGGTCACGTTGTTACCCCACATGCCAGGTGAAAAACTACGCCGCAGCGTAGTACAAAGTGATCATTATCAAGGATATTGAAGCCCCGGAACAAACCCACAAAGCAGTGAGAGGCTTTTTAACACCGTATTTACTAAGAAATAGTAAAGCGATCCCGTAGATCGACGATATAAAAACAATTTTTATAACCCAGTCCAAAAGCTCTAGCATATTTAGTCAAGCTCATCGTTTGCATTTAATTGATCGCATCCTGCGTTACGGCATTAAGATTCGTTCCTGTACTCCATAATTTAACTGACTCTGCAAAATTTAACTGTGAAATAATACATTTTCTTAGTGTGAACTATTCACACATTTATATATCAGGCATAATTACCTGGAAAACCAAAGCAGATAAAGTGAATAGATATAAGCGGAATCGATAACCCGCATTACCGAGCTTATGGAGAGTAGCAATGCACCAAAGTGTATCTCAAGCATTGAGACAGATAACAATATTCACCCATTTGAGCGACCAAGCGTTAGAATCTTTGGCCTCGCACGCAACGATCAAAACGTACCCCAAAAATGCGATTATCATCAACGAAGGCGATGAAACGGGTTCATTTCATATTATGCTTTCTGGAAAAGTTCGGGTATACGTAAGTGACGAATACGGCAAGGAACTCACGCTTAGCTTGGACGGTAGCGGCAAATATTTTGGTGAATTGGCATTGCTCGATGACGAACCCCGATCCGCTTCAGTAATGACCACCGAAAAATCTACCTGCGGAATTATATCCAAAGTCGAGTTCAAAGCCTGGTTAACAAAAAACCCTGATGCGCCATTCAGTATTATCAAAGGCCTTTCAAATAAGGTTAGAACTTTAACCGATAAGGTACGCAACCTTGCCTTGTCCGATGTATACGGGCGCTTGATCATTGAGCTTCAAAACTTGGCGGAAGAAAAAGATACTATTCGAATAATCTTAGACAAACCGACCCAACAGGACCTAGCTAATATGATCGGTGCCTCGCGAGAAATGGTCAGCAAAATATTTAAAGAACTTTTAAAAGGTGGTTACATCACCATAGATGGAAAATCTCTAATCATAAACAAAAAATTTCCATCTTCATGGTAGCTTCCGCACACCATGAATTATGCACCGGGTATTAAATTTTATCTATTCGTACTTGGATTTGCGCCTGCGGCTATTTCGGTAATTTGGCTAGTTGCATACTTTGCACACGCCCGTATAGCAGACCTTGAAGATGCCTTGCACGAACGCGGAAGACTGATTGCCAGGCAAGTGGCAACAGCATCTGCTGCGGGCATTTCTGCGCGCAACAAACAAACCCTACAAACTCTAGCCAATACCACACTCAACGAGAAAGATGTTACTCGAATACAGATCTCTGATCGCACCGGCGGACTAAAAATCATCGCACTGCGTCCTACTTCTAATACGTCGACCAATCCCTTTACGCACGACCGAGATGTGCTTGTAAATGCCAATATTTTTGCTCTCACAAACAAGAGTCAGCCAAGCCGTAACGCTAGCCAAGCCTTAGCGAAAACGGTCATAGGACAAGTTGACCTGTATCTTTCAAGCACACAGATATACGCCAGTAAAGTTTCCATTTTAAAGAACAGTTTTATCATTTTTATTTTAGGTTTGGTGTTGGTTCTTTTAGTTGCCAATAGAACCGGAAGGAAAATAAGCGTGCCGATTTTTGCTCTGACAAAAATTCTGAAAAGTCTTTCCAAAGGCAACCTTGACGTGCGTTCTAACTATAAAGGGGTATCTGAACTCGAAGACTTGCATAGCGGATTTAATGCATTGGCCAATACCCTGAGGAAAAATCAAGCTCAAATGGAGCGCAAGGTTTATCTAGCAACTGTACGTCTGCAGAAAACTCTTCGCTCGCTCGAAGAACAAAACTTGAAGTTAAAGGAGGCACGCCACCTTGCAGACACGCAAAATAAAGTTAAATCTCAGTTTCTTGCGCATGTGAGTCACGAAATCCGCACACCTATGAACGGCATCATGGGATTTACGGAACTTTTAGCTAACAGCAAATTGACCACCGAACAATTGGATAAGCTCCAATTAATCGATTCATCCGCAAAAAATCTCCTATCGATTATCAATGACATTCTCGATTTATCTAAGCTGGAATCCGGAAAATTTGCACTTAACATCATAGAATTTGATCTGCGTCCGTATCTAGAAGACGCTGTGTCCTTGCTCTGTCCGCAAAGCATCGATATCGACATAATTTTGTGCATGGATCCCGAATTTCCAAAGTCGATAAAAGGAGATCCGATCCGTCTTCAGCAAGTCATTACAAACTTGTTGGGAAACGCTCTCAAATTTACCCAACAAGGTAGAATCGTATTAAGAGCCGGACTTCTCAATATTAATGGCGCGAAGTCTTTATTTCTATCGGTCTCTGATACCGGCTGTGGCATAGCCGAAAATGACCAGAAAGATTTGTTTTCTCCATTTTTGCAGCTAAGCGATTTCGCCGTTGAACACTATCAGGGGACCGGACTTGGTTTAACTATATCCAAAAACATCGTAGAACGTATGCAAGGCTATATTGGGGTAGCGAGCCGGCCGCTACGGGGATCAACCTTTTGGATTGTACTACCCGTAGAGCATGGACCACCACGCCACGAAAAGCTGATTGATCTGTCGATTGTGCTTATACATGGAAATCGACTTCCCCGACACGCCTTCGAAAGTCAACTCACGGCTTTAGGCATCGAAATAAAATCCTACGAATCGGTTGAATCGTTTATCAAAACGGTCCCCTCAGATGATTCACAGAAAAACCCGATCATATTTTATCTACCGACCGAATCGACGTTAACCATGGTACGGGATTCGCTAGCGAAACTAATGCGTTGCGGAGATTGGCCAATAATACTTGCGGGTAGTAATAAGCAAAACGATTTATTAAAACTCTGCCATCAAAGCGATGCCAGTAATTATCTTGTCCTTCCTTGCCGTAGCTCGTTTTTGCTGAACACCCTTAAGAGCAACATAAAAGGCGGTATTGATAGTGCCAATTATTCATACTCAAGTGTCGAAAACCAACCTAATTTATGCAGTAGGACATTTCTAGTTGCGGACGACAATGAAATAAATAGAACGCTACTTAAATCACAACTACTTCAATCCCAGGCAGTCGTATTGGAAGCTAAAAATGGAAAAGAATCGCTAGAACTATTGAATTCAGTTCACTTCGATTTGATTTTTCTGGACTTGCAGATGCCGGTAATAAATGGAATGGACATAATGCGTTATCTTAAAACCAACGATAACGTCAATGCGGAAACGCCGGTAATCGCAGTCACGGCACACGCATTACCGAATCAACTCAGCACTGTATTGGAAGCTGGTTTCGCAGATTGCTTAATCAAACCCTTGCTGCAAAACAAGCTCCAAGATACGTTGAAGCAATGGATTCCCGACGCCACAACCAGTCAGGAATATTTTTCTATTGATCCCGAAACTCAGATAACTGAATTCGTACTGCGTATCCTTAAGAAAACCAACGGGGACTCAGATTTAGCATCGACCTTGATGACAAAATTATTTAATGAACTACCTAAGCAATTGGCAAGTATCGAGCAAGAAATAGGTGCCGCCAATAACGCAGCGGCCGAACAGACTACTCATATGCTGCATGGCTCGGCGAGCTTCTGTGAAGTTAAAGGTATTCAAAAATACGCATCGCGCCTGGAAACAGCATTAAGTCAAGATTCCTCGGCATTTAGCATTGAGCGGAATTTTACCAACCTCAAAAGAGAATCCGAGAGTTTGTTACGCGCAAAAGAAAAAATATTGGAAAATTTGAACCGACTACACCATGAAAATTAACTGCTGACGACATACAAGGCGCGTATATACCGATAAAATACAATGGCTCCGACACGCACGCGTTAGCATTATATGCAACTAGGCTTTATTCTCCATGACGTCAACCAACGCCTGTGCTTCAGTCTTTTGTTCGTCACTTCCTTCAGCTAGAATTTCAGTCAGAATATCTTTAGCAGATTCTTGATCATCCATTTCCACATAGGCTTTGGCTAAATCCAACTTAGTTTCTATTTCGTCGCTATCCGTAAAATCTGAAATCGAATCGCCCTCATTATCCGTATCAGATTCCATAGAAGACGACGAAAAATTCAATTCAAAATCGAGACCATCGTCACCCCCATCACCTGATTCCGTTGAGGTCTGAGTTGCTTCCTCTTCCATAGAAAACTCCAAGCCACCACCCTCGAACTCGATATCATTGTTATCCGTCTGTTCATCTGCTGCTTCGGAATTCAACCCCTCCATAACGTCAGACGCCGGCAACGTTGCATCAATCTCTAGAGAAACTACATCGTCAACTCCGCCCATTACTACTGCATTTGCGTCAAAATCCACGCCGTCGTCAACGGGCTGATCAGCATCTAATGTAAAGGAATCTAAGCCCATATCAAGACCCAGATCAACTTGATCGACACCTGGCTCATCCTGTTGCTCTATTGCGTTATCATCCTGATGATTCACTGGATTAGATGATTCTTCCAAAATTTGGGTTTCCACCAAATGATCCAACGAAGACTGTGTTACTAGTATTTCTGGTAGTTCCTCACTAACCCCTGTCTCGTCCGATACACTTGGCGTTCCACCAAATAACGAATTTTGAGGGCAAATTTCACGTCCCATCTCAACCACTTTGGACCAGAAATCAGGATTGTCATTTTTCATGCCCGCAAGTTCTTCTGCATAGGCTTCGAATGCGGCTTTATCTTCGGTCGCATAATGGATCTCAAATAACTTCAATTTGCATTCATCACGATCGGGATAATTTTCTATAGCGCTTCGAATCAAGTCTTCCGCCTGCTGATAACGACCATACGCTAAATAGACATCAGCTTCGGAGACCGGGTCAACTTCATCATGCTCTGTTTCCAAAGCATCAAAATCGCTGGGCGTAAATTCACTAAGAAACGAACTCTCAGCAACCATAGAAACATCGGCGGGACCACCATTGCCGAATTCATTCGTTTTTACATCATCAACTGCATCTTGTTCGCTACTAGGTACGTCAAGAAGGCTTTCGGCTCCAATCTGATCCATGGCTTGACGTCTACGCACAAACATCCATGCCAATAATCCCAACACAACAATACCACCGCCACCGGCCGCCAAATAAAGAGGCTCAGAAAATATTTCGCTAAGCAAATCATCTTCTTTAACCATCGGGTTTGTTTGTTTCGACGCAGGTTTTGAAGCAGGAGCGACATCCTTTTCAGCGACTTGATTAACAGGCTGCACGTCCGGTTCAACCGCGACAGGTATAGGATTTCCAGCCGAATCCATTTTTGTGTCTATTCGCTGAGTTTTAGGTTCTACGTTGGTGCTGTCGGACTCTGTTGGAACCACCGTATCGACGGGACTCGCCTGTACCATCGGGTCAGTCAACAATTTATCAACCGTGGAAACTGCTGACTGGTCAACACCCTCAATATCAATAATTTTTTCACCAGCGGCAGTATTCGTAACGCCACTTTGTTTCGCCTGCAAAGTTGATAGTTGCTTATCTTTCAGCGTAATCAGTTTTTGCATCATAGCCAGCTGAACTTCGATCTGCCGTAACCGGGAACGAAGTTCTTCATTTTCCTGGCTAACCGTTTCGGCCATTTCCATAGCGAGTTCAGCTTTGTCGGATTTATTCCCCGCTGCACTACCTACATTCTCTCCGATTGTTGAATCTTTATCAGACGGAGCGACAAGTTTTAATTTACTTTCGGCCGCAAGTTTTGGCGCGTCGGATTCATGATCCTTTAGCGTATTTTGTGAATTTTTTTCAGATGGCTTTCCAACTTGCCCTACCCACGATTTATACTGATCCCGAATTTCTGCAGTTACTTTTGCAGCGGAGTTCGCAACTATAGTATCGTGCTCAGGAATCTTTAATCGCGCACCGGCTTTAAGCGCGTTCATGTTTTTTTTAAAGAAAGCACGCGGATTCAATTCGTACAAAGCCACAAGCATTTGCTCGTCAGAAACTGAAGCATCACGATTAACCCGCTTAGCGATGCCCCACAAGGTATCGTTTTTCCTAACGGTAATCGAGTCACCGGCTTTGTATTGAGAGTTTGGTTTGTTCGCTGATGTTACCGGACGCGCCCTAAACCCATAATTAGAAGGTGCGTCAACACGATAAGCCGGCTGGGTCACAGTGGTTGATTTTATCAACGGAGCAGAATGGGCTGTTACACTTTTCTTTTTGGCCATTACAGGCGGATCTAGCAGCACTGTAAATTCTCGAAGCATCCGGCCTTGGGGCCAGTTCACTTCCACCAAAAAGTTTAAAAAGGGTTCGCGTATGATGTCCCTAGACGTCACCTGGATAGTAACTCGCCCACCCTTATTGACCGTTTTGAAACGTAATCCGGAGAGGTAGAAAGGGCGCTCCAATCCTGCTTTGGCAAAGGCGCTCGGCGATGCGAGATTTACACGGACTGCGGAAGTAGACTCTGAGCCCGATGTTATTAAAGGTATATTTGCTTTGAGATTTTGATTCAAAGCAGAATGCAGCTTAATTTCACCGACCCCCAACGCATTTGCGCCCACCGGTGTTAGCAGACCCATTATAGCCAGAGTTTTTGACAACTTGCGCACTTTGCTCTCCTTCAGTTTACTGTTAGCATACCGCGTATATCAGCGATTGGCGCGGTTCTTTATTCTCCTTAAGACTAGCCTAGATGTATTTTTTTACTAGGTCCTCTGCGATCTGCACACTGTTCAATGCAGCGCCCTTACGAACATTGTCGCCAACAACCCATAAATCCAAACCTCGAGGGTGAGAAATGTCTTCCCGGATCCTGCCTACATAGACTTCATCCCTTCCAGCCGATTCCGTAACCGCAGTTGGATACCCGCCATCATTTCGGTCATCCAGAACAATAACTCCAGGTGCTTTTCTGAGTAAATCACGCGCGTAATCCGCGCTAATTTTTTCACGCGTTTCGATATGCACTGCTTCCGAATGGCCGTAAAACACAGGCACCCGTGCGGTCGTCGGATTCACCATTATTGAGTCATCACTAAGAATCTTACGCGTTTCCCACACCATTTTCATCTCTTCCTTGGTATACCCATTCTCCATAAACACGTCGATATGGGGTAATACATTAAAAGCAATCTGCTTTGGGTAAATCGAGGGTTCGATTTTACGTGCATTAAAGATATCGGCGGTCTGCTTTGCCAACTCCTCTACCGCGGGTTTGCCGGTACCCGAAACAGCTTGGTAAGTGCAAACATTGATCCGCTCAATCCCAACCGCATCGTAAATCGGTTTTAAAGCTACTATCATTTGAATAGTCGAACAATTCGGATTCGCGATAATCCCGCGACTCTTATAATCACCGATCGCATTGGGATTAACCTCAGGCACCACCAACGGAATGTCATCGTCATATCTAAACTGCGAGGTATTATCAATAACAATACACCCGGCCTCCACGGCAAGTGGTGCGAATTTTTCGGATACACTGGCACCTGCGGAAAACAATCCAATGTCGGTCCGCGAGAAATCGAATTCTTCCAAATTTTGGACAGCGATATATCGCCCATCGTATTCAATGCGCTTTCCGGATGATCGGGCGCTGGCCAACGGGTAAACCTTTTCAACCGGGAAATCGCGTTCAGCCAAAATAGACAACATCGTTTCCCCGACAACACCGGTAGCACCCACTACAGCAACATTATATTTCTTGTTCATCAAAATTTTTAAAATTTCATTTCATCGCCAACATTCGGCACCTACCCAACCGGGAGCGTAACTACTCAGCAAATTTAAAAAATACCCGTAACAGCTACGCCATACTACATGCAATTGCGGCAACTACGGTATCCCCCATCTCGCTCGTACCAATCTTTTTCGCTCCTTCTGAATATATATCCGGCGTACGAACACCCAAATCCAATGCTGAAGTCACGGCTTTTTCCACCTGATCCGCGGCTTGATTTTCGTTCAGGCTATATCTCAATAACATCGCCACAGACAGAATCGTCGCTAACGGATTGGCAATGTTTTGACCCGCAATATCCGGCGCGGACCCATGTATCGGTTCGTACATGCCTTTGCCGGTTATCGCGAGCGACGCGGATGGCAACATTCCGATCGAGCCGGTCAGCATGGCTGCACAATCCGATAATATGTCGCCAAACATATTCGTCGTAACAATGACGTCAAATTGCTTCGGAGCGCGTACTAATTGCATCGCTGCGTTATCGACATACATGTGGCTCAGTTCTACATCGGGGTATTCCGCTGCTACTTGCTGTACAACTTCACGCCATAATTCCGTACATTCAAGCACATTGGCTTTATCAACCGAACACACCCGACTATTCCTTTTCCTGGCGATATGGAACGCCGAATGCGCAATACGTTCTATTTCGGACTCACTGTAGACCAGCGTATTGAATCCTTGACGCTCACCATTATCCAGCTTTCTAACCCCACGGGGTTGACCAAAATAAATCCCCCCAGTCAATTCGCGTACGATCATTATATCCAGACCTGCAACGACCTCAGGTTTCAAAGTTGAAGCGTCGACAAGTTGCGGATGTAACACCGCGGGTCTTAAATTCGAGAATAGATTCAACTCAGAACGTAGACTCAAGAGTCCGCGCTCTGGACGCACCGCGATATCCAACGATTCCCATTTCGGACCACCGACCGCCCCGAGTAAAATCGCATCCGCCGACTCGGCAAGCGTTAGCGTTTCATCCGGGAATGGAGTTCCGGTCGCATCGTATGCCGCCCCACCAATAAGACCCTGGTCAATCTCAATATCAAGCCCACAGGTGGACTTAAGGCTATCCAATACCTTTAGAGCCTCGGAAACAACCTCCGGCCCGATGCCATCCCCGGGCAATACTGCTATTTTTTTTGTCATTGGCTGATTAGAACGTTTCCAGGTCAAAAATTAAAGCAACTAAACGAGCGCAAACTGAACAGTTACGGGTTTTTTTAAGGTTCGCTGAGTAATTACAAATTAAACAACCAAGGTGCGCGCTTTGCACGCGCAGTCTCGTAAGCCCGAATTTCATCGGTTTGTTGTAGTGATAAATCAATATCGTCTAAGCCGTTCAATAAACGAGTTTTACGTGATGCGCCGATGTCGAACGCTATTCGGCATTCAGATGGCGTGGTAATCGTTTGGGCTTCCAAATCGACACTTAGAATGTACCCTGGCCCTGCTTCCTCGAAAAGCTGTTCTACTCTATCAGCATCCAACATGATTGGTAGCAAGCCATTTTTAAAACAATTTTTTTTTTTTATTTATTCTTATATCTGTGAGATCAACACCCGTATACCGTAATCTTCAAGCGCCCAAGGCGCATGTTCCCGGGACGAGCCGCAACCAAAGTTTTCTCGGACTAGTAAAATCCGAGCGTCCTGGTAGCAAGCATGATTCAGCACAAAATCGGGGTTTACAGGCCTGCCACTACAATCCATGTGCGGTTCACCCCGATCAAGGTAACGCCATTCATCGAAAAGATGAGGACCGAAGCCGGTGCGTCGAATCGACTTTAAAAATTGCTTTGGAATAATGGCATCGGTATAGACGTTCGCTCGGTCGAGCGTGACCACAGTAGACGTAATTTTAAGAAAAGCTTACATTTATGAAATACTCTATTAGATTAAATTACAAGCTACGTACGTCGACAAAATGTCCAACGACCGCGGCCGCGGCCGCAATGGCGGGGCTCACCAAGTGCGTTCGACCACCGTAGCCTTGCCGCCCTTCAAAATTTCGATTCGATGTCGACGCACAGCGCTCACCCGGTTCAAGTCTATCGGCATTCATAGCAAGACACATAGAGCAGCCCGGGTCTCTCCATTCGAAACCTGCATCCATAAAGATCTTGTCCAGACCTTCCGCCTCTGCCTGCCGTTTTACCAAGCCCGAACCCGGTACAACCAACGCTTGTTTGATCCTGTCGGCAACCTTACGACCCTTGACAACCTCGGCCGCTACACGCAGATCCTCTATGCGGGAATTAGTACACGAACCTATAAATATCTTATCCAAAGATATATCGATTACCGGCACACCCGGCTGTAAGTCCATATACGTAAATGCACGCTCCATACCCTCACGTTTTACAAGGTTAGGCTCGTTGGCTGGATCGGGTAATCGATCGTTTACGGAAACAACCATTTCAGGCGAAGTACCCCAAGTGATCTGTGGGGAAAGATCACTAACCTCCAAATTTACAAGCGTATTGAAAACGGCATCAGGATCGCTATGCAAATCAGTCCAAGCATCAACAGCCGTAGCCCAAACCGCTGCCTCTGGAGCATAAGGCCGGCCTTTTACGTAATTTATCGTTGTTTCATCAACCGCAATCATGCCGGCACGCGCGCCGGCTTCTATGGCCATATTGCAAATCGTCATTCGGCCTTCCATCGATAACGAACGAATGGCTTCCCCTGCAAATTCTATCGCATAGCCCGTGCCTCCAGCGGTGCCAATTTCTCCGATAATGGCTAAAACAATGTCTTTCGCACTCACACCGGGCCCGGGCGTCCCTTCAATATTCACCAACATATTGCGGGATTTTTTTTGGTTCAAGCATTGTGTGGCAAGTACATGCTCGACTTCAGAGGTCCCGATACCAAAGGCCAAAGCACCAAAAGCTCCGTGGGTCGAAGTATGCGAATCCCCACAAACAACAGTCATGCCCGGCAATGTAGCACCCTGCTCCGGTCCGATGACGTGGACGATGCCTTGGCGGGGGTCATTAATATCAAATTCGGTGATCCCGAATTCCACACAATTTTTATCCAGCGTCTCCACCTGAAGGCGTGAAACCGGCTCCGCAATACCCGCTTCCCTATCCGTGGTTGGAACGTTGTGATCCACAACCGCCAAATTCGCATCAGTCCGCCAAGGTTTACGGTTTGCTAGACGCAAACCTTCAAACGCCTGCGGCGATGTAACTTCATGAATCAGATGACGATCAATATAAATCAGCGAAGATCCGTCCGGATACTGATGTACCAAATGATCGTCCCAAATTTTATCGTATAGTGTTTTTCCAGACATACTTTGAAGTTCTGTAGCCTAATAAACCGGCAAAATTTGTCGCGCAACTGGATATTATAATCTTGAAGTCCATTCTTCTCAATTAAACTGAGTATGCACGGTAAAAGAGCTGGTGCTAGGTATAGGCCTATTATGCCAAAGACTGATCTAGGTCCTAAAAAGACTTCAGTGATTTACGTTTGAGTGAAAATATAAGATGCTCTTTTTCACACTCAT
>CAZVFR010000072.1:4441-13744 GCA_964626505.1 uncultured Methylococcaceae bacterium | reverse complement strand
AAGTGTCTCCAAATAGAATAACTATTCCAAACCCTTAGCGCCTTGCTCTTGAAAACTTTGAATCTCAATCTTTCTTACCCAGAATTAATAGAGGTACCCTGAAGTTGTTATCCGCGACAGCCGCCTGGTGCGGTATTAACACCCTGTGGAGTGCTGGTAATGCAAAAACAAGAATATGACGTAGTGATTTGTGGAGGAGGGTTGGCCGGCCTGACTCTGGCGAGGCATTTACGTCAAAAGACCCCGGAGTTGTCTATTGCGGTCATCGAAAAAACTGAAAGGCCTTTACCCGAAGCTGGTTTCAAGGTGGGTGAATCTTCAGTTGAAGGAGGCTCTAATTATATCGGCCGGATTTTGGGCTTGCACGATTATCTGAAAAAGCATCATTTTTTAAAAAATGGACTGCGTTTTTTTCCAGGAAGTTCCGAATTACCTTTGGATCAACGTTCCGAAATGGGTCCCCCATGCCTGCCTTTGTTACCTGCCTACCAAATTGACCGGGGTGTGTTTGAGAACCATTTGCGCGAACTGGTACAAGATGCCGGAATCGACTTGCTGGAAGGCTATGGACTCAGAGATTTCGAATTGATGCCGGATTCGCGGCACGAGATCCAGATTCAAAAACGTGATACGAATGAAACCACAACCCTAAAATGCCGTTGGATGGTCGATGCCACGGGCCGCAGGTTTTATATACAATCTAAACTGAAATTAAAAAATCGCTGGGAACACAAACTTGGTGCGTGCTGGTTTAGGATCAATGGTCGCCTGGATATAAACGACTTCGTACCCAAAGGCGAATGGCATATGCAACGCGACCCGAATAATATGCGCTACTTTTCTACCAATCACCTCATGGGGTACGGTTACTGGGTTTGGCTTATTCCTTTGGGATCCGACCACACCAGCGTTGGTATCGTAGCTGCCGAAGAACTCCATCCAATTAAGGAACGCAGTCGCTACGAATCGACGTTGCAATGGTTGCAGAAGCATGAACCCGTGGTTGCGGAACATCTGCAGGGCAAGGAACCACTGGATTTTAAATGCTTCAAAAATTGTAGTTACGGCTCGAACCAGACCTTTTCCTATGATCGATGGGCGTGCGTCGGTGAAGCTGGAGTTTTTCTTGATCCTCTTTATAGCTACGGACTGGATTTTATCGCGCTAAGCAACTGTATTACGGTGGAATTGATTACACGCGATTTCAACAATGACCTGGCTCAGGAAGACGTTGATAATTTCAACAACTTTTACCTGACCTTGGCGAATAATCTAGTACAGCTATTTAACGGTTCGTATCCTATTTTTGATAAACCGCACGTAATGATGGCCAAGTTATATTGGGACACCGGTTTTTATTGGGGCTTTTTCGCGCCGCTGTCATTTTTTAAGATTTATGAAAATCCGGAGTTACTGTTACGCATGCAAGGCATGAAGAATACTCTCGCGCTTAACCTTAGAATGCAGCAGTTATTCAAAGATTGGGCGGCTATGAAATCTACGGCCGTAGCACCTGATTTTACAAGATATCCCCATTTGTATTCGTATTTATCCAGAGCACACGTGGAATTATCCAGAAAAAAATCGCAGCAGCAGGCAGTGAAGGATATAGAGAAAAACTGTCGAATGTTGGAGGATATCGCGCGCGTGTGGTTCTTGAGGGCTGTGGAAGCGACTTTGCCGGAACGGTTGGAGGCGATCAAACAACGTGGGCGGTTAAATCCGTACGCGATCAGTCTCGATCCGTCGAGGTGGGAAGAAGAGGGATTATTCGAAGCCGAACCTGTCAAGACTGCGCTGATGGAGCTCGATATCAAGTACTACTGTGGAGAAGCCAAGCCGTCCAAGTTTAGTGCGCTGTTTCATTTGTTTCGTTTGTATCTTTGGGGATGGACCATGAAAATATCGGATACCGCGCATTGATCATTGCTGTAAAAGTTAACCCGATGCCAATTATCTCATTGAGGCCGCAGTATAGTTGTTCGGGGAGGCAAGCCGTACAAAACCATGGATAGGTATGCCAATTTCGGCGAATTAAACTTGAACGAAGTAGAAGGCCAGGACTATCGCATCCACCTTCGGCATGGCCACACCGGTGTTGTGATTATTGCGCCACATGGCGGCAAAATTGAACGCGGTACGTTACAGATTGCCGATGCAATTGCGGACGCCAGTCATTCATTCTATGGCTTTGAAGGTATCAAGCCAATTCAGCGAAATAATCGCGCCCTGCATATTACCAGTAACAATTTCGATGAGCCACAGGCCATTTCACTGGTGTCCAAAGCTGAAAGAGTGGTGACGATACACGGTGCTAAAGGCATGCAATCAGTCGTTTACGCTGGGGGCTTGGACATGAGCCTGCGTGCTACGGTGTTGGATTCCTTAGATAAATTGGGCTTTGCGACGGAAGATGATCCGAGTCCGTCGCGCCAGGGTAAGGGTGCTACAAACATCTGTAACCGTGGTCTGACTCTTCAGGGTCTGCAATTGGAGTTGACCTTAGGTCTTAGAAAATCGATGTTTATATCCGTGGATGCGGGACGTCGCTGGAAAACGACCGAAGTGTTTGTATCGTTTGTGGACGGAGTTTGTAGAGCGCTGATGGCATAGAGGCGTTACGTATCCAGTGCGGATTGTTCGCCAGCATGATAATTTCTTGTTCGAACGTTATTCCGGCAAGAAAGTAGCCTTTTCTTGGAAACACAGGCCGTACTACGCGCGGCCATAAAATTCTTTGTGAAAACAAATCTTTGCACGATCATCCTACCCTCTGGTTAGAAATAAGGCTAAGAGTGATCCGCACAAAAAATCACTATCATGTTTTTAATCGAATTGCGAAAGTGTGAACTGCGTCACAGATTTATGATTGTAGTTTGAAGCGCCTATCGTCTTATCTAGACTTGATATTTAGCGGTCGGGAAATTGTATAGAGTCCAATAGAGGGACTTGTACGTGTCGATGGCTTTCTTGTCACCAGTAGGCACAGGGGTACCAAATGAATCAATTTTTAAAACAAATAATTACCTATATGTTGGATCAATATATGACCGTATTGATCGTGATGGCCAGTGTGGCGAGCCTCACCTACTTGATCCTGATCTATGACTTGAAAGACCATGAAGGTGATACGGCCTTGATTCGTATCAGCGCCGAGCAAAGTCAGTTGGTTCAGGAAATAGAATTGTCATTAACTCGTCTGGTGATGGAGCGAGATAATAAACAGCAACAAAAATTACGCGCAAATGTTATCGGTCAGCTTACAACATTAAAGGATTCACATATCACGCTGAGAAGAGGGGAGAGATTTATTCGTGAGGGCAGCCGTCTGATCCACGTACCAGGCGTGTTGTCACGCCCGATGGGGGCGCTTTATTTCGAATCACCGTTTAATCTGGACGATAGGATGGAAGCGTACATGACATCGATCAGAAAATTCCTTTCGATAACGGGTGGTGATTTAAGCCTGCATCATCCCATAGTGCAAAAATTTATGGCCTTCGACAAAGAGAAACTTCTTGAAGGCCTGACGACTGCCGTATCTTTACATCAGCAGGAAAGCGAATACAAGCTAAATCGAACTATCGATATGCAACATTTTATGTTCGTTATTACGATGTGTAGCTTGTTGATCGTAGGCGGTATGATTCTTAGACCTCTGGTATTCAAACTGCGCGACAGTATGGGCCAGCTCAAAAAAGAAAAGGAATTCACCGAAAACGTACTGGATACATCGCAAGCACTGATCATCGGTTTGGATGTGTCCGGAAAAATCGTGCTGTTCAACCAATATGCCCAAGAAATCACCGGTTGGTACGAGCAAGAAGTTAAGGGCGGTGAATTTATACAACCGTTCTTTGCCGATGCGGATCGACAGAGCATGCACAAGCTGTTTGTCGATATGATGGAGAATGACGTCAGCGAAGGCGAGATAGAAAACAGCATGCTTATTCGCAGCGGAGAAGCACTTAGGGTTAGTTGGCATATGACCGTGGTTAAGGAATCTGATTCGGAATCACCGGCTTTGTTCCTGGCAACCGGCATTGATATCACCGAACGCAAAAAGGCCGAACTGAATTTACAAAAAACGTTGTCCGAACTCGAACAAATCAGCACAAGAATGCAGGACGAAATCAAACTCGCGGCCAACCTGCAAAGAGCAATTTTACCCAGTCCGATAATTGATTTGCCGGGAATGCAAGGTCAGGCAAATCTTGTGACCTCAAGTGAGGTCGGCGGTGATTATTACGATTATTTTCAGGTCGGTGGGCACAAAACTGTACTGCTAATCGGTGATGTGAGTGGCCACGGGGTTGCGGCCGGTACCATGGTAAGCGCCGCGAAGGCCGGTATATTTCCGCTTATCCATGAGGGCGTAAGTCAACCCGCCGAAATTCTTCGTTCGCTGAACGAGACTATGTTTGCAACAGCGGATCAATCGCTGCTTATGACCATGGCGTGTATCAGTTTGGATGCAACCACCGGACAACTCCAGTTCGCAAATGCGGGGCACGTTTTACCTTATATCCGCAGAAAAGACGACCGGAAATGGGTCATGCTGGAAGCTGCCGGGATGCCGCTGGGTAAGAGTCTCAATTCTGAGTACGACTCTTCCCAGTCCGGTTTCAAGATGGACATCGGAGACCGGCTATTCATGTATACCGATGGCTTGGTTGAGGAGGAGTCGCCCCAGGGCGAACCGTTCGGCTATGATCGGTTGGAGAAGGTTTTGGAGCAATACGGTGGTGCCGAACCCGAAGTGTTGCGCGAGCAGGTCATGGCAGAGTTGCGTCTGCACTGCGGAGGACGTGCGTTGGAAGACGATGTAACCGTGGTCATAGTGAATCACACGGACCGGGTTGTACAGGCAACTGCGACAGCTTCGGAGGCGAGTGACATTATCCGCGTTTCCGATGACTTTTACCGCCAGGGCACTCACCCGATTCCACGAATTTCCAGGCAGTTCGTTGTATTCTTTGCTAACGGGCAGTTCGCCGATTTGCTGCCCCGGTTCAAACAAGACGGTGTTTGTAGAATCCTGCCAAAAAGCAATGCATTCTGCCAAAAGATAGGCATGGACAGCTTGTTAAACCAACACCATGAAGGTGTAGATGCGGACTTGTACTGTTTGATGCCCAAAAATGCGCAGCACAGGCAGTTCCAATTAACCCATACTGACGACAAGATGTTTGTCATGGAAGAGATCATGGCGTGGTTGTCGGAGCATGATCTGTCCGGTAGCGATTACCTGGATAGTTTGATGATCTTGATGGATGAGTTGCTGGAAAACAGTTTGTACGCAGCACCGCGCGACGGTCAGGATAAAACCTACTATCAGAAGGGTGAGATTCGAGAATTGTCGGCGAACGAAGATGTACGTATCGATGTGTCCGTGGACAACGAAACGCTGGGTTTGATGGTGACCGACAACTGGGGGACTTTGGCGCCGGCTAACTTTCTGCAAAACCTGAGTCGTGCGATGCACGAGGGCATTCAAGCCGGTATGGGTGGTGGGGGACTGTACATGATGTGGCGGCTTTCCGATTATCTGCAAATACGGGTTCACCCACACAAAAAAACCCAGATTACAATTCTATGGGATTTGAGCAAACCATTTGCCGTAGAGGCCGATACGGGATTTCAATTTCTATATCACAGTGAACAAGAAGAGGCGTTGAGCTAATGGTTATTGTCAACACATTTTCAATTAATCCGGTTCCTTCTGAAGACGACAAACTGCAATGCTTTGACTGCATCGGTTCCATCGACGCTAATGCATCTGCTGGACTCGACAGCATCCGTTCGTCGGCTGTTGGGCCTTCGGTATTGCTCAATTTCAGCCAAGTTGAACGCGTTAACTCCATGGGCTTGTCATTGCTCTTGAAATTGTTTGAGGAGTGGGAGCTGGCCGGTATACAGATTCAGGTTTGCAATTTAAACCGCATGATTAACATGTTGTTCAAAATAACCGGGCTGGGCCGCTTTGTTCAGGGTCAAAATTCCACTGCGGGTGCAGCAGTGGGTAGTCAGCTGAAGGAACCCGTGGAGCCGTTTAATGCCTCGAAACCTAGTGTAGAGAAAATCCACGTGGAGCGTTCAGCGAGCGCGACGCTCAAATTTATGGCGAACTTGCAAACCGGCGAGCAATTAAGTGGTTGGTACTTGTTGAATACGTATTTACAGCGGCGTTTGGAACGACCTATCCACCTGGAGCAACCGCAGTTGGGGCAGGATATTGCGGAAGTTTCGGCGGATTTACTGTTTTCAAAGCCCTTCGATGCTTGTTCGATGATGCAAACCCAGGCATTTGTACCGTTAATGCGTCCAATCGGTGATGCCGACGAGGTGGTGATATTAATGCGTGCCGAGGATAACAGAAAGCTTGAAGCAATGGATAAACCCATGGTGGTTACTGTATCCAAAGACAGTTTTGTCTATATTCTTGGGCGCTCGCTTTGTGATGAAGAAGGCATGGATTCGGCCGGTTTTGACTATCAATTCGCGGGCAACGAAATCAAAGCTCTGCAAATGTTGGTCAAGGAAAAAGCCGATGTGCTCTTCATGCTGAAGAAAACCTACGAAGGTCTTTCGTCATTCGCGCGCGGTGTGACTCGGCTGATCGACGAAAGCGCCACTCATTTCGCATACCATCTATTTTGTGTGGCGCCGTACTTCAGTGAGCTGCACGAGCCGCTTGCGGAAATCTTTATGGAAATGGAAAACACCGACCCGGGTAAGCAGGTCTTGGCCGATATTCAAATCGACGGATGGTGTAAACCCGACGCCGGGGAAATCCAAATGTTGGAATTGCTGTATAACCGATACCGGGTAAGCTGAGCAATTACCCTATTTCGATCATTTCAACGGTCCCATCCGGGAGGATTTCAGCCATTTGCCCTTTGGGCTCGTCCAGAAAAAACACCGTGATCACCGTAATGAATGCTGTACCTGCGATCACCATAAAAAATATCTGTGGTGTCACAAAAGACAGAACAGTTAGAAATAAAAGTGCCCCAATATTTCCGTAAGCGCCGGTCATGCCTGCAATCTGTCCGGTCAGGCGGCGTTTGATCAGGGGGACAATTGCAAATACGGCGCCGGATCCCGATCCAACGAAAAACGAACTAAACATAATCAGAATCACTGCAACAGCGATGGGCCATTCTGAGGTGATTTGACCCATGATGGCAAAGCCGATAGTTACGCCTACAAGGAGAACCAGTAAGGACTTCTTACGTCCAAACTGATCGCTGATCCAACCGCCACTAGGACACGATATGATATCTATAAAAGCGTAACAGGAAGCCAATAATCCCGCATTGACAATGGAGACTTCAAAGGTATCTAAAAAAAACAAGGGCAGCATGGATACCACAGCGAGTTCAGTTCCAAAAGTCACCATATAGGCAAGGTTCAAAATCGCGATCTGTTTATACTTGTAGGCGTGAATCGGGTCGACAGGCCGCTTAAAGATATCCCTATTTACTTTATATATTTGATAGCTTTGCAGAAAATAAATTAAAACAAGTCCTAGATAAATTAGATTGACAATATCTTGGGTTAACATATCCAATAATGACAGCTTCCAGGCTAATAAAGCCATCGATCCATAGAGCGGGATGTTGGTGAGCAAATAAAAGCAGAAATCACCTTTGCTTGAAACTTCCAATCCACCCACTTTATTTGGTTTAAAGTAGGTCGAACCGACCGGTGTGTCAGTAACTGAAAAGTAATAAATAAATGAATATACCAGCGTAAATAGTCCGGTCAGACCAACCGAATAGCGCCAGCCGTCATCACCGCCAACTAATAGTGCGATAGTGGGTAAAGTTACCGCTGCAGCCGCGGAACCGAAGTTTCCCCAACCTTTATAAAAGCCTTCCGCCAAGCCAACCTGTTTTGCCGGAAACCATTCGCTAATGATGCGGATGCCAATGACAAATCCGGCACCGATGAACCCAAGCAAGAACCTCGCAATAGCAAGGGTGTTAAAACTGTCCGCTAGTGCAAAGAAAAAGCACAGGAAGCTGGAAAAAAATAACAACAATGAATAAACGAGACGCGGGCCATATTGGTCAACCAGCATGCCGATAATAATTCGAGCCGGGATAGTCAGCGCAACATTGAGAATTAAAATAGTTTTAACTTCTTCATCGGAAAGATGAAGTGTCTCTTTGATGAGCAACAATAACGGTGCGTGGTTAAACCAGACGAGGAAGGTCAGAAAAAACGCAAACCAAGTTAAATGGAGGATTTTAATCTTGCCAGTGAAAGAAAAGAGATTCAGTTTCGAGGTTTTTGTGATCATTTTATTGAGTTTCAGCTGGGTCAAATGCTAGTAATTAGGTGCTTGCAACCCGCGACAAGGCGCAATTACTTACAATTTGCTTATACAAGCAAATAATTTGCCAAACATGGAAATTCCATTGTTTTCGCTAACACAGAGAGTAAGTACGGGTCAGTTAGCCACAACGAACTATAAGCCCTGAAACCGGGCTGGATTTACCTGCCGTGTATAACGCATAGATTTGCATAGCGAAATGATAAGATTCTTAGCCTTCCTGTTAGCTAAGCGGTTTTAGCGAGTAGCCCAATGGATTAATAAATTGTGCAATACATCGTGATCAATCAGCCTATAAGAGTTGATTGGACTACCGGAGATATATCCAGGATGGTGCTTAATCTTGTGGATGCGCCCAATTGTTGTGCAATACTTGCGATACCGTAGAGAATTCCCCCAAATCAATAGTGGGCACACAATGAATTTTCTCGGGTATCAGAAATTCAACTTGCGCCTTTAGATTGATTGATACCGATTCCTCTTGGACTTTGGCACCCTCCCACTAAAAACTCGCATTATCCAATCTTGGATAGTCAAGCGATCACCGTGACCTCGGAAAACCTCGCTGCATACTAAAGCTATCCAGTATCGACTGCCTGGTCATTGTGTCTATGCACTAATTTAGGACAATTTGAACACTGACCGGATTCTATGATGTTTGTTTGATTTACTGATAGTTGCCGATTTTATTAAGTTTTATACTGATGTTTTTGGCTGCGGCATAGTAATTGCTACTGAATAGAGCGATAAATTAATTTAATTAGCTGATCAATTCGACGGATAAACGCTATGATTTTGGCGTTTTTGTACCCAAGACGAATTCTCGGATCTGATCGCCTATATTGAGGCATTTGCCTTAAACAATAATTTGAGATAGAGTTCAATGAGTAAGCAAAAGTTGGTTGTTGTCGGCAACGGCATGGTCGGTCATCGCTTTTGCGAAGAGCTCGTCGAGCTCGACG
>CAZVFR010000072.1:0-4431 GCA_964626505.1 uncultured Methylococcaceae bacterium | reverse complement strand
TTTCTTAGAAGGCATGGTAGAAAGCCCCGCCTATGATCGCTTTGCAATCATTACCTTTTGCGAAGAGGTCAGGCCCGCTTACGATAGAGTCCACCTATCAGACTATTTTTCCGGTAAAACAGCCGACGATCTATCCCTCGTCAAGCCAGACTTTTTCGAAGAGCATGGGATTATCGTTCACACCAGTGACAAAGTTGAAAAGGTCGATACGGATCGTAAGGTCGTGATATCCGCAAAAGGCCTTAAAATCGAATATGATCAATTGATTTTAGCGACCGGATCTTACCCGTTCGTACCCCCGATTCCTGGTTCAAACCGAGATCGCTGCTTGGTCTACCGAACAATTGATGACCTTGATGGTATTGTCACCGCAGCCAAGCAAAGTAAGGTCGGGGCCGTAGTTGGTGGTGGCCTATTGGGTCTGGAAGCTGCGAAGGCCTTGAAGGATTTAGGACTCGAAACTCATGTAGTAGAATTCGCGCCAAGACTTATGGCGGTACAGGTTGACGAAGGCGGTGGCAGAATGCTACGCGAAAAGATCGAAGCCTTGGGAGTCAGAATCCATACCGGCACAAATACGACCCAAATCGATCAAGGCGAGCATTGTTACAATAAAATGACCTTTGCTGACGGGCAAGAACTGGAAACTGACCTCATTCTATTCTCGGCGGGCATCCGCCCCCGCGACGATCTTGCGCGAGAGTGTGGTTTGGAGATTGGGCCGCGTGGCGGGATCGTGATCGATAACCAATGCCGCACTTCTGACAAAAATATCTATGCCATCGGCGAGTGCGCACTGTGGAACAACCAAATATTCGGTCTTGTGGCTCCAGGTTATCAGATGGCCCGCGTGGTGATTGACCAATTGAATCAAGGTAAAAGCACCTTCACGGGTGCTGACATGAGTACCAAACTGAAACTCTTGGGGGTTGATGTTGCCAGCATTGGAGATGCTCATGCGACAACTCCTGGAGCACGTTGTTATACCTATATTGATGAGCAGAACGAAATTTACAAGCGCATTGTTGTCGATGATCGCGGTAAGAAGCTGCTGGGAGCAGTATTGGTTGGCGATGCGGCCGATTTCGGAACGTTACTTCAGTACTTCTTGAATGGCATCGAGTTATCAGAGCATCCTGACGATTTAATTTTGCCGCAACGAGACGGCGTTAGCTCAACTGCCTTGGGCCCGGACGCACTACCATTGTCCGCCCAGATTTGCTCCTGTTTTGATGTATCCAAAGGGCAGATCTGCGATTCGATCGATGGTGGATGTTGCGACCTCCCCAGCCTGAAAGCAGAAACCAATGCCAGCACCGGCTGTGGCGGATGCGCAGCACTGCTTAAATCGGTCCTGGATGCGGAATTGGCCAAGCGGGGTGTCGAGGTTAATACCGATATTTGTGAGCACTTTCGTTACACCCGCCTGGATCTCTACAATATCGTCCGTACAGAAAGCATCAAATCGTTTAACGAGCTTATCAACCGCCACGGACGCGGTTTGGGTTGTGACATTTGTAAGCCGGCGGTGGGATCAATTTTGGCATCCTACTGGAACGAATATGTTCTAAAGCAAGAACACGCCGGTTTGCAGGATACCAATGACCATATGCTGGCGAATATGCAGAAAAATGGGACCTACTCGGTGGTGCCTCGAGTACCGGGCGGTGAAATAACACCGGAAAAGTTGATCGTTTTAGGCGAAGTCGCAAAAAAATATAATCTTTACACTAAGATCACGGGTGGTCAACGGATCGATCTGTTCGGCGCGCGTATGGAACAACTGCCTTTGATTTGGACCGAACTGGTCGAAGCAGGCTTCGAGTCTGGCCATGCCTACGCGAAAGCGCTACGAACCGTAAAAACCTGCGTGGGAAGCAGCTGGTGTCGATATGGTGTGGACGACAGCGTTAGCTTAGGTATAGAACTCGAAAACCGATATAAAGGGCTTCGAGCGCCACACAAGATCAAGTTCGCAGTTTCCGGTTGCACCCGAGAATGCGCCGAAGCGCAAAGTAAAGATGTCGGTGTGATCGCCACAGAAAATGGTTGGAATCTATACGTGTGTGGGAATGGTGGTATGAAACCTCGACATGCGGACCTGTTTGCTACGGATCTGGATAAAGCGACGTTGATCCAGTACATTGACCGATTTCTGATGTTCTATGTAAGGACCGCTGATCGTCTCCAGCGAACAGCGGTGTGGATAGAGAATATGGAGGGAGGGTTAGCCTATGCCAAATCGGTGGTTATCGACGACAAGCTCGGTATTTGCGAAGATTTAGAGAAGCAAATGAGCCACATTATCGGTGCGTACGAATGCGAATGGAAAAAAGCGGTTGACGAGGATTTAAACTCGAAACGCTTCCGGCATTTTGTCAACAGCGACCGGGGCGACAACAATGTGATATTTGTCGAAGAACGGGGACAGGTCCGGCCCGCAACGGAAGCAGAGAGGAAGCGCATTCCGGTCAAAATGGAACGTTAGGCCAGATAATTTAGAATCAAATTACTACGCAGGAGCTGGAATTTCGTGACCAAAGCAGTTTACGTGGAACAATCTTTAATTTGGGTCGATGTTTGCCATGTCGAAGATCTTCGACCCTATTCGGGAGTGTGTGCCCTGGTGGGTGATCAGCAAGTCGCTATCTTTTATCTACCCGCAGATAATTCCGTTTATGCCATTCACAATTACGACCCTATTGGTAAAGCTAATGTCCTATCCAGGGGGATCGTGGGGGATATTCAAGGAGAACCCGTAGTGGCGTCGCCTTTGTACAAGCAACATTTCAGCCTACAAACAGGACAGTGTTTGGAAAATGAAACGTCAAGCGTGAAGTCTTTCCCGGCGCGTATTTCCGGTGATTGGGTTCAAATCGACATGAATCTATAGATCAACAACCACAATTCCATACCCGGATACAATAAAGCTCGCGGAGGGGATAAACTATTGGAGTACCAATTTCACACGGTCGATGTTTTTACCGACCAGATTTTTGAGGGTGCGCAGATTGCGGTTTTCCTGAATGCAGAAGGGCTCGATGAAGAACAAATGCAGCGAGTTGCCAACGAATTTAATTTGTCTGAGACAGTGTTCGTGTTTCCAGTTACTGGCCAGAGCACCCGTTTTGGAATGCGGATATTTTCGCCAATAAAGGAGATAGAATTTGCCGGCCATCCAATTATTGCGACGGCATTCGCACTAGCGACGACAGGCGTTATTGAATTAACCCAGGAGCACACTCCGATTATTCTTGAGCAAAAGTCCGGTGACATTTTTGTCAGTATTTCCCAAGAAGGGGCAAAGCCTATACTTATTCAATTTGGCCTTAAGCCCGAAGCGATTGTTGACCTCTATGTACCGAACGATCAGGAGATTGCTGATTTTCTTTCATTGACAACTGAGGATATAGAATCGAAAAAGTATCAACCGATGATGGTGTCATGCGGATTCCCCTATCTAATTATACCACTGCGTACTTGGGCGGCGGTCCGCAAAGCCAAATTCAATTATCAAACCTGGAGTCATTCGACCGCGCCGTCTATTTCAGCTCAGGAAATACTTCTTTTTTCCAACCGAACTGCAAACACAGCATCGGATTTTCACGGGCGGCTTGTAGGACCCGATATCGGCATTCGCGATGATCCACCCATTGGTTCTGCCATGCCAGCCTTTACAAGTTATCTTTGCGCACACGAGCAAGTTGCAACCGGAACGTATACCTTCTCTATCGACCGGGGTGATGTGGGTCACCGCCGAAGTTTGTTACATATCGAGATGGACAACAAAGGCAGGAATCAACTTGAGATCCGGGTTGGGGGATCTGCGGTTTTGGTGTCCAGTGGAACCATGAATGTGCCAGTTGCATAGGACCGCAATCAACGATTCCAGAAGTAACTTCACAGCACCGTCATTGAACACTGCGGTTAATACACCGGTTCCCGGTAGAACAAAGAATAATGCTCATAAGGGATATTCCTGACATTGACACAAAGCCGGCCACCCGACCGGCTCGGTCGACGAGCCTCAGTTCCAGCCATCGGCCGCAGGCGATCACGATGGATAGTATGCCCATCAGGGTATGACCGATTTGAATCAAGAACTCGGATTTGGCTTGGAATCCAACGTGAGAGTGCGTCAACAACAGTAATCCGTCAAATGCTGTTAGCATTGGGAATGCATAGGCTAGCCAGCTGTCTTTATTGTTTATTAGTTTTTAAGGCATGTCCCGCAAGCGTTTTTCCTAGATCCCAGATTGATCCGGGTACTTTGTGGCAGTCAGCAATGACATCGTTGAATGAGCTGATGATGTTATCTTTATCCTTTTCGGTGACAACCAGCGGAGGAAGAAGTTTAACGACATTCATTCTATGGCCAGCGACTTGGCTCAGGATGCGGTGTTGGGCGAACAATGGAATAGTCACCATTTG
>CAZVFR010000071.1:0-13796 GCA_964626505.1 uncultured Methylococcaceae bacterium | reverse complement strand
ACAATACAAAAACCCGTTGGCCCCCACGAACTTTGACCCAAACCTACGGCGCCATGGCAGCCCAACCAGTGGATTGATCGTTCGACATCGACACTCATGAACCGACCGCCTTGAGCCGGCGCAAAATAATCACCAAACGATCGTTGCACGAAGGTTATTACCTCTCCAAATGCGTCGAGCTGATGCTCAGCAACTGCGGGTAGGCCTTGCATGAGTATCCGGTGGCAAATTTCGGCCGATTTGTGTTGCGGAAACGCCGGCAGTTTCTGGAATGCTTCTACTTCGAAATTACCGTTCAAACCTTTTGCGCGCTCATCGAATACAAGAATAAAGCGCCAATCCGGCGGAAACACGATTCTGGAAACGATCGGTGGCGTCACCGTAGTCGCTGATCGACCGCCATCAACAATCAAACCCCCTTGCTCGAATACACCTATGCCTATGCCTGAACGTGTGCCTCTATCGGCCAGACTCGCAATCTCTCGCAGCGGGATATCCAGCCCGTAGAATTTACTTATCGCCATGCCGACAGCCAGCGACATTTGCGTTCCGGAACCTAATCCCACGTGATCAGGGATAGCCTGTTCCACATCCACAAAAACCGCATCCGATAGTTTCAGCGCAGAACAGATACTCTCCACGTTGCGTAAAGCACTGCTCGATTGCGGCCCTTGTGCGCCAAGTTTGTCTGCCGGATAGACCGTCAAGCGGGTCGAAATTTCTTCCAGCGCAACCCCGATGCTGCCGAATTGTCGACCTAGACTACCATTAGGATCCAGGAAGCCCATGTGAATCCGGGCGGGTGCATCAATGGTTACACTTGCGTTTGTATTAAGTGAGTTCATACGTGTTAAAACCAACCGGCAGGATTATACAACATCTGGCTCGTGTTTCTCACCAGAAAGCAAGATAGATCGTACAGATATTTGATTTTACGAAAAATCGTCATTCTGACGAGAAATCCAGGCTAAACAAATTTCCCTTGCTCGAAAGCTTTTACAATCCAACTCTCGAATTCCTCCAGACTATTCAAAATAGTATAAGCCAATTTGCAAACAGACGGCTCCAAACTGACGCCGTCAGGAATTAACACCGGCACGGTTCCTGCCCTGTGGGCTGATATCAAGCCTGTTTCAGAATCCTCAACAACTACACAGCGTTCGGGGTGAACCCCTAGTTTCTGAGCCGCCAATAAGTAAATATCTGGCGCTGGTTTTGCCGCGGCGACTTGATCGCTGCTTAAAACGAGTGGAAACGCGCCATTCAAGCCCGCATAATCCAAGCATTTCCGGACATTTTTCGATGTGCTATTGGTGGCCAAACCGTAAGATATTTTTAGATGTCTAAGCGTATCTAGCAAACTATTTAAACCCGCTTTCGTTGCGATGCCCTTACGTTCGGCATTTTTATGCCAAAACTCAGTACTGAGTCGCTTAAATTCAGTCATTGAGAACTGCGAGCCAAATTCTGATAACAACAGTTTTTCGATTTCCTGAAACGATTTCCCACTGTACGACAAACAGGTTTCTTCGGTCAGTTCAAAACCCAATTCAATAGCAGCGGCGATCCAGGCGCCTCGATAGGTAGGCTCTGAATCGACGACTACGCCGTCCATATCCAAAATAATGGCCGAAAAATAGGGAACACACCTATCAGTATCCTGACTCATCGATCTTTCCGGGATACTTTAATGTATTCGCCCGGTGCTTCACGACTGGAACCTACGACTAACCGAAGTCGTCCGTTATTTGACTCTTCGATCATGCCACTAGCAAGAATGTGTTCTCCCTTTTTGGCCTGGCCCGTGTACGTCGGTGTAAAACTAATAACTTCGTCGATCTGGACGTGATTAACCGGGTATACAGCCGGGTAGTCGAAGGTATAGTGATCGTCTATTACAATCGCTTCTATAACTGTATTTCCCCGTTTTATCCCAGTTGGGCTTTGGCTATGATTGGGTTCTGCGATCAGACTCAAATCCACTTTTGTGCCATCAATCGAAAATTTGTTAAATTTCCGTTTCTCGTGCCAAAGATACTCGTCAAAGCTCAATTCGCAACACCGCTTTTGGTAAGCTTCGCGCCACAAACCGTCGTCCAAGTGCTGTATTTGACCTGCTTGAATCATACCCTGAAGCAGCTTCCGAACTCGGAAAAAATTATCCCGTCCGTAAACGACAAGATCGATATCCGAATGTGAGCCTTGAGCCCCCAACAATAACGAACCAGTAACCCCGATTGCGGAAATATCCAACTCTCGGCGTTCAAGTTCATTTAGCAAGAAACAAAATTTTGACTCAATATTGTCGGGCTTGAGCTTGGTTCTAATTTGGCTTACCGCGGATCTAGGCAGGTAATGCTTAACAACAGAGTTTTCCGTCACTGCATGTAAATCCGCGTCGCGCGCATCGGAATGATACAGATAATCCGGATAGTCGTCGGCCAGCAGCTTATTAGCCGCTTGCGTCGATAGCTTCTTATAACCCTTTGCAGATTTGACGTAGCGCAGAAAACAAAGAATATTGCCACATTCAAGCACATCCGCTACTACGGCGAAGATTAACCCTTCGCGGGTTTCAATAAAATCGCGGGATTGTACTCGCATTTGCTGCTAGACGGACTCTTCTCGATGATGCTTAGAAGGAGTCCGGAAATAGCCGGTTTGCTCCATCCATGTTGCCGGTATCCTGATACGTCATTGGAACCCCGTCAGATTTCAGAAGCTCGCCATTTACGACCTGGCCCAAAACCAGCCTGTGATCACCAGCATGGGTCTCATGGTCAAGTTGACACTCAAAATAGGCCAAGGCTTGACTTAACACGGGCACGCCAGTTTTAAAAACACCCCAACTTACACTGGCCAACTTTCTATTGGACGCGGGACTTCCAAAGTGCGCGGCCAGTTCGATCTGGTCCTTAGCTAATACATTTACTGAAAATTTACCCGAATTCTTGAGCATTTTGTACGAGGAATGATTAGGGTTAACGCTCAATGCCAGCATCATTGGGGCGAACGAAACTTGCATAACCCATGACGCCGTAAATGCATTACTGTCATGCCCATCAGATACGCCCACAACATAAATTCCTTGTGTTAAGGATCTAAACAATGCGGGAATGTTCGTAGCCACGGGATTAACTCCTGGGATTTCGGCCCGGACATCGATAATCACATCGCTGTGTAATAATGCCATCCAAAAATACGTCATGAGAATCCATGGGTATTTCCTCAAACAGCTGGCATTCGAAACCTGCGCCGATTAAAGTAGTGTCACTGCGAACGTTATTTAAAAGCCTGTCATAATACCCCGCGCCATTACCTAAACGTCCGCCCTTTTTGTCAAATGCCACGCCCGGCACCATGATAAAATCAAGTGCCTGCGGATCGATTTCCTTTCCGGATTCGCCCCAGCGTTCACGAGGTGGCTCCAGAATATTCCATGTTCCCGCAACCAGTTCATCCAGTGATTCCAATAGCCACAGTCCAAGAACATTAGCACCGGCATCATCCACGGTACAATAAGGGATAACGATGCGTTTGGAAGAACGCAGCAGCGCGGTAACGGTTTCCTGGGTACGCACCTCGGTACGGCAATCCAAATACAACATAATCGTTTCAGCTTGCTCAAATTCAGGGTGTGCAAGAAAGGATTGGCAGATTCTACGGCTGATAATTTGTCTATTCGGCTGTGCCGCGCGGGCTTTATAAGCTCGACCACGTAGTGCGTTTTTATCTAACTGATGATTGCAGGCCGCCATGTTTTCTATAGAACCGAAGGCATATCCACACTTGAAAGGCACTGCTAAATTCTACTTTCACTCCATCGCATCAATAATCGAATCGGCCATTTCATCTGTGCCAACATGCGCGGTTTTATTGAGATCCGGCGTAACAGTTTTGCCCTCTTCGATTACCGCTTTGACGGCCTTGCTGATCTTTGCGGCAACTTCGATTTCGCCGAGATGTTGCAACATCATGGTGCCCGCCATAATTACGGCGGTCGGATTGGCGATATTTTTACCCGCGATATCCGGAGCGCTGCCATGTACAGCCTCGAACAATGAAGCATCAGACCCAATATTTGCGCCAGGAATCAAACCCAGACCGCCAACCAAGCCGGCGGTCAAATCCGATAATATATCCCCAAACATGTTTGTCGTAACGATCGTATCAAATTGATGCGGGTCCATAACCAAATGCATACAGGTCGCGTCGATGATTTTTTCTTCATATTCAATTTCAGGATATTTTGGGGCTATCTCGCGTGCAACGTCCAGAAACATTCCCTGACTGAATTTCAAGATATTGGCTTTGTGCGCCACGGTTAATTTCTTACGACCGTGGTCTTTCACATACTGGAACGCAAAATCAATAATGCGCTCGGACCCTTCACGGGTCACGATCGCAAGACTTTCAGCGGTATTCTTTTTGAAGCCGACATAATGTTCAAGCCCGGCATACAATCCTTCAGTATTCTCCCTAACCACAACAATATCGATATCTTTGTAGCGCGAATACGCGCCTTTCCAACTTTTTGCCGGGCGTATATTTGCATATAAATCGTATTTCTGACGTAAAGCGACGTTTATGCTCCGAAATCCTTCACCTAGTTGAGTCGTTAAAGGACCCTTGAATACAACCCTGTTCTTCTCTATTGATTTCAGCGTTTCATCGGGTAGCGGGGTACCATATTGTTCGTGCGCCGATAGCCCCGCGGCAACCTCTTCCCATTCTATTTTTGCCCCGGCAGCGTCAATGACTTGCACGGCAGCATTCATTATTGCCGGGCCAATACCATCCCCTTTGATCAAAGTTATCTTATGCATTCTCACATCCCAATTTATACGAGGCTTGGTTTATCGCATAGTTCGACTATCGAAGTAAAGTTGTCGTTTGGGGTCAACATGATTTACCGTGTAACTTGAATAAATATAGCGCGCCAAAAGCAAGATTATGCAATCCCTTCTATTTTTTGTATGCGGATCATCTAATGTCTTCAACTACCGCAGTTAAGCTTAAATCTAAACCGGTAGTGGGTGTCAGTGAGTGTATTCTAGGCCGAAAAGTGCGCTATAACGGGGAACATAAACGGCATAAATTTGTTACCGACGTTCTGAGTGAACACGTCATATTCGAACCGGTATGTCCCGAAGTAGCTATCGGACTGGGTGTGCTGTGTTGGACTTTATCCGCCACGGCCTGCAAAAAAGACCAGACAGTTACTTGCAACAGCAAATTTATTTAGCGCCCTTCCCCGATGCGCTGCGCTTGAATACGCTGTAAGAATCCTAAACAATGGAAACAACGCTTATCTAATATGCTGCGTTATTTCTAACCATTTCTTCTCTAATCAATTTGCCTAACTAAATTGGCAAAAGTAGAATCTAAGCCTGTACTACTAATAAGGACTCCCAATGGGCTGGTTATTAATTGCTTTATCGATATTAGTTTTGGTGCCGATAATCGGCTACATCTACAGACGCATACGCAAAGGCTCAAACAACCAAATAAATATCTTTATAGATGAACGGATTAAAGAATATTCTAAGGACAACACCAATTATGTTGGGCAATTTGATATTGAGCTGTCAGAACTTACGCATACCGACTGGCTCAATCTTAGCGATCAAGAACTGACACCGAAAGATTTTTCCTACCTTGTCAAATGGCGCAATTACGGAAACAAGTATAGTTATAGAATAGTTGCGACTTCGAACAATGAAACTGATAATGTTACGCTGTCATCTGAGAAAATTACGGTTAATTTTTAACTCACGCCGATAACACTCTTAGCGTCACTTTATAGGGACTTAATCATGGATCGCATTCAAATCCGTTCATATTTTCAAAAACATGGATATCTCGGGATATCCATAATTTCTATGTCGGTGATGATCCTGGCCGTGGGTCTTTTCGACAGTGTTTCGATCGAAACCATTGCTCAATTGAACGACGCTCTAGACTGGAAAGAACAATCCGTCGGATCTAAT
Source organism: uncultured Methylococcaceae bacterium (assembly GCA_964626505.1). Classification (GTDB taxonomy): domain Bacteria; phylum Pseudomonadota; class Gammaproteobacteria; order Methylococcales; family UBA1147; genus CAZUGA01. The sequence continues at coordinate 7,806 of CAZVFR010000071.1, read as the reverse complement.
AATTCTGGTGATGCCCTACTCACGGAAATACGTGCACGTTATTTTTGGCTCGCTTCCGCATTACTCAATATCGTGATTCCACTGTATGCGGCCACCCTAGCATTGGTGATCATTGTACGCTGCCACACGGGCACGCGGCTCAAATTTATTTTAGCCTTGGTGCTGGTGGTTTGCGTATTTAATGTGTGTATCATGCTTTATTATGCAGAGTCGGAAAGTGCATTTTACCGAGTGGTCTACGGGGTAACTAATTATCTATTAGCCCATTCGAATCGTTTTGACGAACATTTTATGCGTACGATTTATTGGATTATTGGTAGCATAAACCTACTGGCGTTTATCGCGCCAATAATCATCGCATTCGCTTTCGCAAGCACGATCGCGCCGTTGCAATCCGGTCAAGCCTTAACCCTAAACGACCTATCAACACGAATGCAATATCTCAGGACCATTCTGCACGCGGCGTCGGCCTTACTCGTGATTGGTACTTTGCACATGGCCACCTGGCTACAATGGCCCAGTTCACTTATCGTCGAAGCCGAGTTAAGAGCGAATTTCTCTAAAGCCGCGTTGTCGGTTTCAACCTATTGGGGTGCTGCGTTCGCGCTAATGCTCTTTCTAACCTATGGACCCGCGGCCGCCTTCTTAAGCAATCAAGCACGAAACTTGTTAGACCACCTTAGTCCCAAAAGCGAAACTATCAGCGATCCAAATACCTGGTTACGCAACCACAACTTATCGAGTAACCTGGGTGATCAGCTACCCCAAATTATGATGATGTTAGCACCCGCTATCGTAGCTCCCGTGGAATCCATGCTGCTAAACACTGGATAAATTCCACGACAAGTGATAAATGCAAACTCGTATTTGTGCAACTAAACCAACAATTTCATAGCCGAAATGATTGGCCTTCGGCGGGTACTCGACAGACAGTCTCTGAGTCTAACGATTTCAACAGGTCACAAGCATCAGTGTATTTTTGATCGATATCGTGATCGGTTTGATCCGGGTCATGATGAAATAAATGCAGCTCCCGGACTTCGGCATTATGTGCAAGTTTCACAACCTCGCTTATACATGAATGACCGTACTCGACTTTAGCGGAATATTCCTCGTCTGTGTACGCCGCATCCGCGATCAAGATATCCGCTTCCCGAACAAACTCCGTCAGTTGAGAAATATAGGTCGAACTGTATTGGGGTAAATCCGGTGTAAACAGTTCATTGTCGGTAATGTAGCAAAGACTTTTGCCCTGGTAGTGTACGCGGTAACCCAGACAGTTACCTGGATGGCTCAGCAGCATCGTCTGAATGTGGACATTATCAATTTCAAAACTGCCTTCGCACAGATCTCGAAACACGACACTGGCGCCAAATTTTCTAATGGTTATGGGAAAATAAACCCCTTCCATCTGCCCACTGACCAGATCTCTAACACTGAGTCCGCTATGCGAAGCCCCGCAGATTTCAAATTCGTTACCCGGAATATAAAGTGGAGAAAAAAACGGCAAGCCCTGAATATGATCCCAGTGGGGATGCGAAAGAAACAACTTGGCCGACAAAGGTCCATCATTTTTGCGCATTAAGTAATTCGACAACTCTTTAATACCCGTACCCGCGTCAAAGATAAACAGCCGGTCCCTGGGTAACGACAGCGTTACACACGGCGTATTCCCCCCGTACTTAAGTGTGTTCTTACCCGGCACCGCAAGCGTACCCCTGACTCCCCAGTACCTCAGCGTAATCCAATCAGCTAGAATTTGTGTGATTTCATGCAAAAATGCGGAAGGGTCAATCGGCTTTAAAATATAACCGTCAGCACCCAGGTGACGTGCCCGTTGGCGATCAAATTGGTAACTTTTGACCGACATAATAATGATTTTAGTAGCTTCCAGTGCTGTGATTTCGCGTAATCTTTTACACAACTCAAATCCATCGATGCCTGGCATCATGATATCGGTTAGTACGCAATCCGGTTGTTGTATCTGAATTTGCGCTACCGCATCATCGCTGGACTCGGCGCACGATACCCGATGGCCCGCATCCTCCAGCAAGGTTCTAACCAATCGCAATATAAGCGGATCGTCGTCCACGACATAAAAATGCAATGGTTCATCCATAGTAATGTCCGGAATCGTTTGCCTTGAGTTCAGCTTGCACGGCATGTCGCATACGGTCAATCAACGTATTTATTTCCGTTGCCTTTAGCGATGTAAAATGACTTGGCTGGCGTAGAATTTCCTGCAATTCAGAATCAACCACCGCAGCAGTATCACTGGTTGCCGGAAAACCGAAACTTGCACCCGAACCCGCCAGAGAATGCACTAACTGCTGTAGGTCTGTGAGCGAAATTCTACGTCCGGCAGGATTCGCGGATTTTTGCACCTCCACCCAGTGCTCCTGAACCCGAGTCATCTTAGCGTGTAGCTTCGACACAAACTCCTGTTGCAATTTTCGCAGCTGAAATTCTACACTGTTGTCGTTCACGGACTGGTTGCCCTCACCTTGATAGGGTATTCGGTATACGCACGCGTCATTAGGTCAAAAGTTATTTGTATCGCGACACGCATCGATACTCCGTCAATATGCGATTGGTTCATGCCTTACACACTATCAACCACTCATTCGGCAACTGTGAAAGATCGTTTATACCGACTCCCGCACCTGCATATTAGTTTCCAATTTCAATGACTATCGGAGTATAACTGTTGTAATTCTTAAGTTAAATATGCTGCTAATTTAATTTGCAAAGTGCCACCCTATCGCCTATTTTTTATAGTGTATTTATTATTTAACTAGGTTGGTGTGCTGTGAACTTCTTACCCGAATGGCGTCAAATTTATATGGTTGAAAACCGCAGGCAATTTCCACGCGTGCGCGCAGACAAAAAAATATCAGTTTTGACCGATAACCCAGCAATTGGCGAATTGGAAGGTACAATTACTGATATAGGGCGCGGCGGATCAAAAATATTTCTTCCCGCACCGCTGGAGTTAAAATCTAAACTCTGCATAACCGGTATGCGCTACGATCATGCGGCTGTAAACGCCGTAGTTCAATGGGTTACGAAGATTTCGAATACACAATACGAAATCGGCGTTCAATTTTTGGCTGAAAACCAGACCGATTTCTATTCGGATGTGATTGAAAACGAAAATTTGTCGCCCACACCGCTAAAACGCGGTCCCGTCACATCCTAGCCCTATGCAGGCTAGCTTTTTGACCTATTCAAGCTACCCAATATTTCTTCTAGCGGCGCAAGAAACATACGTGTTCTGAACAATATATCGTGGTTGTCGAGTAGCCCATAGCAGTCATACACCCGCAGCATGACTCCGGTTTTATTCAACGTATTCTTTTCCGATTCTAGATGTTGATCTACCAGAATATGCAGTCGGTCCTGGCTTTGTAACCGCGATAAAATTTTCCGATCTACAGAAATATGATGGGCGGTATAAACCATGGGGTTTTTTTTAAAATTGAATCCTTCCAACTGGGCTTTTTCCAACAGCGCACCGGACGTCAAACTACAAGGGAAAACTTCCGGATAATTAACTTTGCCTACAATTTCGTCAAAATAGTCCGCTTGTTCCGCCAATGAACCCGATAGAAAATTTTTCGCATTACCGTTGTTCATATACTTCCTTTTTAGAAAGAAGTTAGTCTCGGGAACGAAGGAACGGTCCGGCAATTGGCTTAAATCGGGCAATCCGGAAAAATCAAAATCCGCTAAAAATAGTGGCTGTGGCGCTTCTTTTTTGAATCCCAGGAGTATGGTCTCGTTAGCGGACTTTATTGCAAGGCGATTTCCGATAGTCAATTGTGGAATCGTCTTGATCAACGTTTTCTTAATCGTTAGATCAAATGGAACACCCGGCCTCAGCGCATTTACAAATGTTATTTGATAATTACTAAAACGCAGATTATTTTCTTCGATAATCTTGTTTTCATGGTGCGCCTCACGGTGCAGACGCATTTGATATTCAATCAGGGTATTCAGTTGATAACCGAGTACGATCGGTCCTTTAAACGGGTTATGGGTTATCTGTAGCCACTTGTGCTTGTCATGAAACAGGTTGAAATCATCCTACGCATTGCGAGCCGCTTCAATATGGATTTGTTTAAATTGAAATTGTTTTGACGTCACGGTCGTAACCACTCAGCGAACCAAAGAATACGTTAGAGGCTGTCTGGTCAAAAGTGATATTGGCTGCAAACGTCCCATAATGGCCCATTTTTCCGATTATTCTCGTTAAATAGGTCAACTATTCGCCTCCAATAATCGATAAAATGACCTCATTCTGGATCGTTTTCGCTGCAATACATTTTAACCAGACAGCCTCTTAACTGCTCGGTTTGTAACTACTCAGCGAACTTAATAATCCCTGTAATCGCTCAGATTGGCCTCAAATTTAGACGCGCACAAGGAGGAACCGCGTAGGCTGAAAATCATTGCACACTAAGCTGAACTTTGGCGTCCGGATGAAACAAAGCTTGCCCGCCAACGCTAAAATTATTAATTATTTCTTGGCCTTCAGAACCCGTCAAATAGTTTATGTATTGAGACGCCAAATCGAAGCGTACATGAGGGTGTTTCCGTGGATTAACCGCGATCACATGGTAGGGATTGAATAAATCCGCGGAACCTTCATAAACCGGTACAATTTCGAGTTTATCTTTAAACACTAAATAGGTACCTCGATCGCAAAGCGTATACGCATTTTTATCATTCGCCATCCTAAGAACCGCGCCCATACCCTGACCCGCGGATATATACCAGTTGCCGTTCGGCGTTATACCCGCCTGCCGCCAGAATGCCTTTTCTTTTTTGTGCGTTCCGGAATCATCGCCCCGGGAAACAAAATCAGAACGCGCCCGCAGAATTGCCATCAACGCGGCCGACGCGGATTGCGCCTGCTTGGCACCAGCTGGATCTTGTTTGGGTCCCAATAGTACAAAGTCGTTATGCATTACCGCAAATCGCTTGACGCCGTAACCCATTGCGACGAATCCTTTCTCAGCATCCGGCGCATGCACTAACACCAAATCTACATCACCATTCTCAGCCAGCCTCAAGGCCTTACCCGTGCCCATCGCGATCACATCAACCCTGATATGTTGCGCCGTTTCAAACGGCGGATTCAGAACTTGCAATAAGCCTGTATTATCGGTGCTGGTCGTCGTTGCCATTCTTAATACATCAACCGCAAACGCAGTATGCTCGTTGCCCAGCAATAACAAGGACACCACTGTAGCAAAACGTAAAGTCTTCAACATTGCCGCGCCAATACTAAATCTGTCATTTCCGTATCTTTGAGTCTGACCGGATAAAACAGATCGATCACATCTTATGAATTCTGTTGTCCCGGTCTCTACTGCGATCAACGCGTACGGCAGACTGCTGTCTTTCTTTTACAAGTCCGGCAATCATGGTCTCCCACGAATTGAATTTAATGTAATCCGCGTGTCCAGCCGCCTTTTGCGCAGCGAAATTTTGCTTCCCCATTTCAATAACTTCCTGGACCGTTTTTCCATTTACCTGATTACGAAATGTCGATTCGTCCGCCGCGAACTGCTTCAACGACCAGAACGAAACCTCGAATTCTACGCGCTCCTGATCCGGCAACCGTCGCTGCAAGGTTGTCACGGACCTATACAGCGAATTATCGCTGTTCGCATTGATTTGATCACCTTTGCCGCAACCAACGGCTAATAAGCATACGCTTATTAAATACACAAAAGTTTTAGTCTTCATTTTGCTTGACCCTCTCCTAATTCACGTATAATAACGGCTCATTATAACTCAGAGTTATTGAGATCCGCTCTTGCTTATGTTGGATTTTATTCGTCTATTAAAGCATCGTTATACAACTGTCCTGGATAATACCCGCGGCGATACTATTTGGCAGCAGGGCTTGAAAGCAAACCTGAGTTCGTTGGCGCTTGCGGAAGCATTTCTGGACAAAGGCGAGATTAACCGGTCGCTACCGGATCATCCTTTACAAATCGCCGTTGTCGGCCCGACCCAAGCCGGTAAAAGCACCTTGGTTAATTTATTACTCCAGCAATCACTCGCGGGTGTCAGCCCCCTGGCAGGGTATACAGTACATTCTCAGGGCTTTTACGTAAACACCCAAGACCAGCAAATTAGTTGGATAGCCGACTATTTTGGTGATTCCCAGCAGTTCACAATCAGTGACCTGCCATCGGATCGTCATGATTGTTACGCGCTAGCCAAAGCAGATCCAAATCCCAACCATCCACTCGTTCAATGCTTAATATGGGATACGCCCGACTTCGATTCTATACATTCAGCAGCATACCGCGACAGTATGCTACGCACAGTGGCCCTTGCGGATATTGTGTTGTTGGTTACCAGCAAAGACAAATACGCGGATCAATCCGTATGGGACATGATGAGCTTGCTCGAACCCATGAAACAACCCACGGTTATTTGCCTGAATAAAATCCAGGCTAAAAATCAAGCTGTAGTCGAACGTTCGCTGGCGGAAAAATGGGCGGCTTCACGTGAGGATAGCGTTCCACCCATCGTTTCATTACCGTATTGCGAAGACGGCCCATCGGACACCGCATTGGCAACCGAAATGGCGGAATTATTCGAGCGGCTAAGCGCAGCTGAGAAAGCTTGTAAACGCGATCAACATGATAAAGCTTTGGGTGCCTTGCTAGCCGCCCACTGGTCTCAGTGGACCCTACCGATCAAAGCCGAACAAGAAGCAGCGCGTGAATGGGTTAAATTGTTGGACAGTGCGGTAGACGACGCACTGGAACTTTATCAGCGCGATTATTTGGATCACCCGCAGCACTACGAAACCTTTCAAAAAGCGCTGGCTCAACTGCTAAGATTGCTGGAAATACCCGGTCTTGCACCGATTCTTTTTCGTGCCCGTCAGATTGTAACCTGGCCAGCCAGAAAGCTGTTTAAACTCGGCAAATCGATGCACCGCAAAAATCTCGAGCAAAGTCAGGAAACAACCATACTAGAGCAGGTTCAAGAACATTTCATGATCCGACTTGGCGATGCGATATTGACCAATAGCGAGGAGGAATCCCAGCAAAATGCGTGGTGGGCGGAAATGTCTAGCCTGTTGAAAGCCGAAAATCCATTACTAAAAGAACGCTATTTAACTGCGTTGCAAAGCTACCTTAACGAATTCGAGCCCGAAATCGAAGCAACGGCGCAGCGTCTTTATCAAAAACTCGAACAACAACCGCTAACCTTGAATGGCCTGCGGGCTACCCGCGTTACTACCGACGCAGCGGCACTCGCGGTTGCTTTGCATACCGGCGGAATTGGCATGCACGACTTTATCATAACACCGGCGGTTTTATCCGTTACCTCATTATTGGCGGAAAGCGCTCTAGGGGGCTACATGAATCGCATAGCAGCCGAACTCAAACAACGACAATTCCAAATTGTTAAAGAAAAGTTATTTGAAGGACATCTAAAACAAGCCTTGCAAATATTGCCGCAAAAAATGAATCATTCCAGCAAATTTAATATTTCAAACGAAACGCTAAGCGAAGCTGAAGCGCAACTCAAAGAGCCACGCTATGGATTGCGATATTTCTAGTATTTTCGAATCGACTCGACAATGGGCTGTGTCCGCGAAGCAATCCGGATGGCTATCGGCACGCCAGGTGGACGCGCTGGACGCGATTGATCTGCGCAGCCCGGCGACGCTTTTTAATGATACTGAAAAACGCCCTTTGGTCGTCGCATTTTTTGGTGGCACCGGTGTCGGTAAAAGCACAATGTTGCTTAACATGCTCACCCAAGACATCA
>CAZVFR010000070.1:0-13898 GCA_964626505.1 uncultured Methylococcaceae bacterium | reverse complement strand
ACAAAATACCCTATTGACCATCAAATACAAGCTTTAATTTCTAGGAAACTTCAGTAGAATAATAGTAACTACCCAAATTATGCTAAAATTTGACCGATTGTACTCGACTAAATTTGAGGGCAATCAGAGCAGGCAGGGGTATTTCCTTAGTTCGCTAAGTAGTTACCAATAATAGGCCAAATCAGGACAGTTTTTACTGACTTTTTAGCACTTGTTCGTAAAAATCGATGGTTTCCGCGACCATGTTTTCTACGCGGAAAAATTTTTTAACATGCTTGTGTAAAAGCAAGGCAAAATCTTGGGCTAATTTAGGGTTATCTAGGGCGTTACCCATTGCGACGGCCAAAGCTTCAGGATTGTCCGATGGAATTAAGCGATCGGTGTAAGGGCCGAAAATTTCGGGAATCCCCCCCACATTGGTTGTAAGTTGAGGTATTTTTGCCGCGGCAGCTTCCAGCACGATATACGGAAGTGATTCTTTAAGGGAAGGAATTACAATACACTTTGCTAATGAGAAAGTACTGTTCGCGGGGAACATACGCGGCCTTATTGTCACCGCTGTGTCAAGCTCCAGTTCTCGTATCCGGGATTTGAGGAAATTCAGATCCGGACCGTCCCCCACAATCTGCACGGAGATTGGCCGTTTCGTCTTTAAAAGTGCTGTTGCTTGCAGCAGTACATCGAGACCTTTTAGCATTCGCAGCTCGCCGATAAATAAAAAATCATGACAATCTTCACAATCGAAAGCAGATTTGAATTCTTCGATAAACAGACCGTTATGGATCACCCGATGGGGTCCGTGAATGGGGCCAATGTTTTTAAGATAAGTTTCCTGGCTGAATTTGCTTTCAAAAATAATTCCGTTCGAAATAAACCTTAATAAGCGTTCGAAGGCGAGGTAAAAAATACCGATTGGGTGTTTCGGATCATAGTGTAATGCACCGCCGTGCGGAGTATACACCGATTTAAGATTATGCAATCTCGCTAACAATCGAGCATATGCGCCGCCTTTAGCTCCGTGACCGTGAAGAATGTCGGGCGCTACTTGCCGGCAAATCTCATTGGTTCGGTTGAGCGTGGCTTTATCTGCCCATCCCAAAGTACGACACATGGGTATTCGATGAACCTTTACGCCATAATCAGAGCTTAGTTGCCCTAGTGTGTGTTCGGCATAATCTCCGCCAGTCAAGGAGTCGCAGATAATTGCAACCGTTAATCCAAGTCGAACTTGGCCGCGAACATGGTCGCAGACATGGCGAAATAAGCCGCCCACTGGCGATCGAAAGCAATGTATTACGTTCAATAGAAATCTCTGTGCAATGGGCTCCCGATTAGTCGGAAAATTTCATGTTATTTCGACTCCGAGCGCTTTTTTTCAGGCACGCGGTATAAACATCGATCGTCTCTGAAACCATGCGATCGACGCTAAACTTTTTGATGGATTCCTTCGCATGATGACTCATTTCTTCGCGCTTTTTTGGATTCTCGCACAAACGTAAAATATAAGAAAAATATTTTTCATCCTCGTGTTGTTCGGAGATAAAACCACTTTTACCAGACGAAATTATTTCATGTGCTCCGCCGACGTGTGTGGTAATTATCGGAAGACCTCTCGCTGCGGCTTCGAGTAGAACATAGGGAAAAGCCTCATAGCGGCTCGACATCGCAAACACATCAAAGCCGGCCATCAAATCTGGACCATCGCCCTGTCCGGCCCAAATAATGCGATCACCAACGTTAAGAGAGCTAGCCAGGGTCTGCATCTTTACCTTATCGGGTCCGTCACCCACGATTGCCAACCGCGCAGAGGGTAATTGGTTATATACTTTGGAAAAGGCGTGAATCAAACGACCTAAAGATTTTTGGGGCGCCAACCGCCCGACGAAGCCGATACATAATTCGTCCTTGCCGATACCCAATCGGCGACGTGATGATTGCCTGTCTGCGCTCTTTAAAGGTGCTATTCCGTTGTTAACCAAAAATAGTTTTTCCGGTGAAATCGGCAAGCTGAGTGCGTGTTTGTATTCGTCCTGGGAAACACAAATAATGCCGTCGGAGAATTTCGCCAATATGCGTTCCAGCGTTCGATAAAAATACTGCTTTGGCGTGCTTAGGCCTGGATCTAATGTATAAAAGGCGTGCGGTGTATAAATGCGAACACTGGTATTCATGCTTCCGACGATCCGGGCAATGGCGCCACCTTTAGAACTATGTCCGTGTACGATGTCAAATTCGCCATGCGTGCGAATGTATCGATTTATTTGCTTGATCCCTTTAATATCCCGATAATTGGGCCCGCGCATCATGGGCACTTGAAAAGTTGTCAATCCCTCTATCGCGTTAATGCCAATTTCAAACGACTTCTCAAGCCGATACGGAGAATATAACAGGTGTACTCGATGTTCCCTGTTGATGAGCCCTTTACTCAGATCCAACACATGCCTTCCAGAGCCCGCCCCTGCGTTTTCCAGAAGCATCAATATTTTTAAATTCTTCAACATTTTCTTAGAAAAATGAAAAGTGTTTTTAAACCTATAAACCGAAGCATGGCATTGTAGCGAATAGACACAAAATGAAGGGAAAATTAGGTTGAAAATATTACTCTATAACACCTACTACACGCCAAATATTGTCGGCGGAGCGGATCGGGTAACCCAGGCGCTTGCGGAAGGTTTGAATCGTGCGGGACACGAGGTCGTCGTAGCGACATTGTCCAAGGACAACCAGTTTCGCGTTCAGCACCTTAATGGAGTCAAGATATATTATCTACCGGTCAATAATCGCCTAAGCCATCTGCGCGTACCAAACCGTAATTTTTTGACGCGTATACTATGGCATTTCTGGAGTGCTTTCAATCCAGCCGGGAAAAAAGCGATTCGGGCGTTAATAGACCAAGAAAAGCCCGACTTAGTCCACACACACAGTCTTGCCGGTTTCACAGTTGCAACGTGGCGCATCGCAAATAAAGCAAAGCTGCCAGTCGTGCACACACTGCACGATCACTATCTCGCATGCCCGCGCGGCACCATGTTTGTTAACGGTAGTAACTGTCGTCTACAATGTGCGGCGTGCAGGATCGTGACCGGAATGAGGCGCGCGCATTGTGATTATCTGGATGCTGTCATAGGCGTGAGTGACTATATCATTAACCGACATTTGGAACTGGGGTATTTTAATAACACGGCAATGCGCAAAGTCATACGCAATTCCACCGACAAAATTGATGCACATGAGGCGCGCGTTGAATATGACGGCCCAATTCGACTCGGTTTTCTTGGACGACTCGCACCGTTTAAGGGTCTGGAACTTTTGCTTTCCACTCTCGCTTCTATCCAAAGCGGATCATGGAAGCTTAACATTGCTGGCTCAGGCTCCTCAGATTACGTTAAATATCTAAAAGACAATTGGCCATGCAAAAATGTTGAACACCTGGGTTTCGTAAAACCGCAGACGCTGTTTCGCAATATTGACGTTTTGGTCGTACCTTCCACTTACAATGACCCAGCTCCTTTGGTCATCTTGGAAGCGTATGCACACGGAATACCGGTTTTAGTATCAAATTATGGCGGGAGTCCCGAAATGGTTATAGAAGGTGAGACCGGTTGGGTTTTTGATCCAGACGATAATCGTTCGCTGAAGCATAAGCTGGAAGATCTGACGAAAAATCCGTTGCCGTGGATCGATATACGGCAGAAGTGTTTGCAAATGGCGGAAAACTATACGCTAGAGCGAATGGTCGATAAATACGTCAATATTTACCAACGTTCCCTGACCCGTGATTAATAGTAAATTGAACTACTGTTTTTCCTGGGTTCATCTTCAATTTACTCTCGGTTTCCGTGACATCCATGACCAAATTGTAATTAGCTCAATCGATTTCCTCGAAATCGCTCATCATCTCGATGAGATGTCCGTTAATATATGAAAACGCGAATACCTATGACGCCCTGTCAACCAAGACAGCGATATTATCGATATCCAGGTTCACTGCCGGCGAAATCGGACGGCTGCTTGGTACTTTTTTCGCAAGATGCTGAAGATCCACAGCACAGCATGGGGAAAAATTGCGACAGACAAACCTGGCAGCTACGGCGCGACAACAGGGAAGTGATTCCATCATTCAATACAATGCCAGATTACCCCTGCATGGCTTACTCAATCGCTTAAAAAGTGTCTCAAAAAAAGGCCGTACTAATCAGCAATACCGCAGTTGTATTTCTATGTCGAGTCGGTGGCGCAGCCTTGGTTTTTATTACTCAAATTGTTCTGGCACGATCCATAGGAGCGGCGCATCTGGGTATTTATGTGTACGCGTCCTCCGCTTGCATTTTACTATCCACGGTGGCATGTCTAGGACTCTCAAATGCCGTAATGCGTTTCATCCCTGAAGGGTTAGCCCTCGACCGCGCCGATTTGATAACAGGTTTTGTCCGTCGCTCGATACAAGTTGTATTGGTAGTTAGTCTATTAATTGCCGGTTTGGGAGTCGCATCCATATTATCATTCGATCGGCTAATCCCGTCAGAATATAAAAATGCTTTGTTATTAGCGGTCCTTTCGATACCTTTATTCGCTTTGATCCTGATTCACGGAGCAAACGCACACGGTTTTTCATGGTTTCGTACCACATTTTTACCCAATGACATTTTCTGACCCTTGCTGCTTTTAATAGCGATACTTGTCACCGAGTTTAATGGGTATCCGCTCTCGGCTGAACTCGTTATGTTGCTTCACATGGCGGTTATGGCAGTGATTTTGGTAGTCCTTGCTCCCGCTGTACTGTGGCGAGTTAAAAAAAAATTTCCCAAAATTACACCCAAATATCAAACCGGATTGTGGATACGCACAGCCCTTCCTTTGCTCGGAATTACACTGTTTGTCGTCTATTTTACGGAATTGACCATGATTGTGGTCGGCATCTATCTCGACGCGGAGCAGCTGGCGATCTTCAATGCAAGTTTCCGAGTGGCTGTTTTGATCGGCTTCGGGATTCATGCCATAGATGCCACCACCATACCAAAAGCATCGGAACTTTACGCAACAGGAGATAAAAAAGCCTTGCAAGCAGTCATTACACGCGCCACGGTATTGAAATGTTTGGGATCAACCGCAGCGGTGATTGGATTAAGCTTATTCGGCGAAACTATTCTAGCTTTATTCGGAAAACCCTTTGTAGCCGGATATCAAGCGCTGATGATTCTCGCCATTGGACAATTGCTGAGAGCGGTGTTTGGTCCAGTAACGCAGCTGTTGAGTATATCTGGGCATCAAGATCATTGTCTTTACGTATTTTTATGTGCTTTGATCGCCTTGATCACGCTTCCGCCGATCCTAATTGATCAGTTCGGGATTATTGGTGCGGCGCTAACTGTTGTTATAGTTATATTACTACAATCAATTTGGCTTCATCTCCTGGTAATGCGTTATCTGAGCATTGATCCGTCGTTGTTTGCTATACGCAATGCCTTTCAACGAAGATAAACTAAATAATTCCAATTGAGGGATTATTTTTCGTCTACTCATGGCCGAGTCTTGTACCGATCCAAGAAAATCCAAGCCGGGGCTTTTTCGAAGCAACAGAAGAAAGGAAACCCTTTCATCAACTGTTTTGAGCGGATAAGGATTAGTCATTTGCGGGACATCCCAAATTAGCATAACATGTCCGAAAGACCCCGGCATTTGACAAATATAGGTCAACTCTCGGCATCGACAGGATAGATTTTACGGTCGAAACGCGGTCTACAAAAAAAACGTAACGACTCAGCGAAATAAAAACTTCTCCTTAATGTTTAGATTGCCCTTTAATTTTGTTGAGTACAAGGAGAAAATGCGCACTGCACGTAGGACCAAGAGTATTTTTGGTGCCGAAATCGGGTAAATTTGAAGCTAAACTAGGTAGTTAGCCCCGTTTATTACTAAAAAAATTGATCCAATGACGACACCCAACAGTCAGTTTCAACGTTACTTGACTAGGTTCTATTTCACCATAAAAAAATACATAGACAACCGCTATTGGATTCTTTTTGTAAGCCTTATAGTCCGTTCTTTCGCCGTACTAAGCCCCATTGGGGCGGTAGTTAGAGTATCGCATCAAAAATTGGCCAAAAACAAACCACTCATCGTACGTGATTACAACCTTTTCAAGTATTTAGATGTTGAACAGAGCATTAAAAATATCAACAAGTATGGCTATTCGCCCGGAATTGACCTATCGGAAGAAACACTAGCGAAAATTCTAAAATTCTGTAGAAACAATGCGTTTCTAGATTATGAAAATCCTCACGAAGAATGTGAGACAATAAACAAAATTGCATACAACGATACAATTACCAGCGTCGCCAGAAAATACTTGTTATCTGAACCAAAATTATGGTTCACAACGATGTATTGGTCGTTGCCGGGTGAGAAGCCACGTGGAAACATACTATACCGCAACTACCCAGACTATTTTCATTACGACGTACTTGATTTTAAAGCGCTAACTTTGTTTATCTACTTAACTGACGTCGACGAATACTGCGCGCCTCATATACTTATCGAGAACACACACAATGATAAGAGTCTGTCGAAAATTGCACACCCAATTATTAACCCCGATATAGCTCAAAGGAGGTATGGAAATAAGATTAAAGTAATCCTTGGAAAAAAAGGTACTGGTTTCTTTGAAGATACACTCGCCTACCACAAACGCTCCGAAGTTTGCGAGAAAGAACGGCTGATTCTGCGGATTGGTTATACGCTGCTGCGTGGAACCCGGCCGAAAAAAGCGCTGTAGATTATCAGGTCTTCCTTGTATCACACGCCGGGTGGAAGCAAAAATGATTTCTGACCTCACAATAAGGTTGACTGCGCCGTTGCTCGGCGAGACCTTGTCTCATCAAGGCCTCGCTTGCCATGAGACGGTTGAGCTAGTGTACTGGCGTAATCGGTTATTTACACTGCATGATTCACTATACTCGCATAACCTGGATTATATTCGGATTGTCTAGCATTCTGTGCACCGAGAGAGTGGTCGACCCGGCCATATTCACGGTGAAGGATTCGCAGCCCTATCATGTGCATCCGCCGGGTAAACCCTTTAACGTGACTGTTACCAACAGAAACAGAGAATCCATGTCTATGGTCTGGACTGATTTCACCGGCCGCTCGATGACAACACCACAATCGGTGCAACCTGATGAACAAGTCATAGTGCTTTCGCCAAGTGGCGATATTGGCTATTACGGACTTCTTGTTTCTGGGCAAGGACAACAGCATGAGTACGGATTCGCCGTTCTTCCTTCACGCAAAGCGCATGACCGTGTTCTGGAACCGGACTCGGTTTTCGGCGTGGTACACGCCGATATCAACGATCCGTACCTCAGAGGGTGGGTCAAAGCCGCCACGTGGAAAAAGTACGATCTAGATTACTGGCACACCGCAATGTTGGAGCGTCGTTCTCGGGGTTTAACGGAGTTACCGCTCGTGATTGGCGATGAGTGGTCTACCGACCCCTCTCAACCGGTACCCGAATCAAAACTGACGGCTCTTGGGAAGAAATTGCAACGGTACTTTGCTGCAGATCCCAACATCATTTATTGGGAATTGGGCATCGAAGAAAACATTACGGGTAGCTATCGTCATCGCTACTACTGGCCAAACCTTGCCGCAAAAGCTCGTGTAGCCAAGGAAGCGGCCAAAGTTGTTAAGCCGAACATCCAATTCCTCTACCAAATTGCCGGTTTGGATTCGCATTCCGTTGAGCAATTTCTAAAAAGTGAGGCTTCAAAATATTTCGATATCCTTGCGCTGCATCCCTATGCCTGGCCCGATTTCCGCGATCCTGAAACCTGGTTGTCTAAATATCTTTCCTCAATCCGTACCCTGCAAGAACGTTATGGTCGTGAAATGCCGATATGGTTCACCGAAATAGGGGCACCACAACATCAAAATAGACAAGGTGGACAGTTTAACTACAAGAGCGCTATTAACGTACGCGGGCTTAGCCGCCACGAAGCAGTGAGTTTTCTTATTAAAATGCACGTACTGGCGTTACACGAGGGTGTGAAAAAAATCTTCTGGTACAATTACCGTGATCGAGGATCCCTAAGCATAGACCCGGAAAACTATTTCGGCTTGCGCGATTTCGAAGGTTTCCTGAAACCCGTTTACGTCGCCTACTTCGTGCTGCACCAACGCCTTAGGCGCTTGAAACCTTCGGGCCACAAGCATCTTTCCGGGAAACTATGGGTCCACGAATTCACCGGCCAAGCACGCCGTTGCTCGGTGCTTTGGTCAAGCAACGAGGGTGCGGTTATCGTTGCCCTGATTGAAATCTTGCCCGATGTTCCTCTAAGTGCGGTTCGCGCAATTAACGCGATTGGCGCACCGCTGGCTACCGAGACCGGTACCATTTCTGTCGGCACAGATCCAGTTTATGTGTGCACCGACCGCTAGACCGTATACCGACTGTGGAGTCAGAAGAGCCTCTTTGGCGCACTGTTACTGGGAAACGCTGACTTCTACACAATATTCCAATGTCAGATGTATGTTCTAAATCTGTTTCGAGCTAATAAATTGTCCGGTTTGGAAGCAAGTAAACCGTCTAAAAAAGCTGGCGCACTACTTTTACTGTGCCCGGTCCGCCGGAAGATTAGCCAGTCCACGCATGCTCACACAGGCGTATTTATCAAAAAATTCCCTAACTTGTGAACCAATCCTATTATTTACAGAATTTGCGTCGCCATTTAGTAACATTTCTTACTACACTCATTTCATAGAGTTACTTATCGATAAGTAATATCAGTCGCTAATTAACGACGGTCACCTTCTTGTTTCCGCGTATTGTTAAATTCAAACCTTCTAAAAAGTTATTGGATTTATAACTGACAGCCTAAAGGCCCGTAAATGGCGTACTTATTGCTTAAACAGATGGTTGGATTCTAATAACATCATATCGAGCATTCTTTGCTATTTTTCTTTAAAGTTTTAAAGACCCCAAGGATTTCTACATCATGCCCAAAATTACCCTGACTTTAGCATTAGCTATCTTCACTCTCTGCACCACTTTGATGGTCGGCACGTGGACGAATAAAGCACAAGCCGGCACAGTCGATATTCTTAAGTTCGTAACCCCAGCATTTTCACCTTACACCAACAACCCAACATCTTCGCAACAACAGTGGATGAGAGATCATTTTTCCCAAATGTTAGTTTTTACACCTTACTTTGACGCACGCCTCAATTGGTATCCGGGCGCTTGGGTCTACAGGGAAGCGCAAGGTATTGATGTCAATGATCCACTGGTGTCGCAACACCCAAATTGGATCTTGCGGGATGCGCAAGGCAACAAACTATTCGTACCGACAGCATGTTCGAACGGGTCGTGTCCAATGTATGCAGCCGATATTGGGAATCCAGGATTTCGTGCCCATTGGATCGCGGCTACGGCTCAAGTGGTTAATCAAGGCTATAGCGGCATTTGGATGGACGACATGGTCTTGGAGTGGCGCACCAGCGATGGCTACACTAACCACGCAACATTTGTACAACCTTTTGATCCGCGAACCGGAACCCTGATGACTTTGCCCAACTGGCGGCGTTACTTCGCGGAGTTCGCCGAGGAAGTTCGCGCGGCCTTTCCCAATATCGAGATCGGCCACAATGTTCTGTGGTTTGCGGGCTCCCCCCTGACCAACAATGATCCCTTCGTCACCCGCGAGCTAAAGGCTGCGGACTACATCACACTAGAACGTGGAGTCAATGACACTGGCCTTGGCCCGGGCGGAGGCCGTTGGGGCTTCGAGACTTACTTGGCTTATGTCGATTTTCTTCACAGCCTGGGCCGAAAGGTCATTTTCATGGATTTTGCGGATACCATCGTCAAACGTGAGTACGGCCTTGCCGGATGGTTATTAATCAGGGAGCCGGGAGACAAGTTCAGTCCTACAAATTGGACCACGCCGGATAATTGGTGGGCAGAAGGATACGAACTTGATCTGGGATCGGCACTCGGTGCGCGTTACAAGTGGAACAATCTGCTGCGCCGCGACTTTGATTGCGGCACGGTACTCCTCAATCAACCCGGGATGTCTACCCAAACGGTGACGTTAGATCAGGCTTATACGTCGATTGAAGGCGGTACGGTCTCCTCGGTGCAGCTCGACGCGGCCACCGGTATTATTCTACGAGTCCCGTCCTGCGACAATTCACCTCTGCCACCGCCACCTCCGCCACCGCCCGTTGATCCGATAGTCATCGACAATCAAGACGACGACACCTCTCGCTCAGGGGGCTGGGTTACTTCGAACGGTTCATCTTCATGGGCCGGTGACTCGCTTATAAGTTCATCTGGAAGCGTTTTTCACTGGTGGCCGGATATCATAACGAGCGAGCAATACGATGTATATGCATGGTGGACCTATGACTCTAACCGGTCAACTAATGTTCCGTACCGAATCGTTCATGGCGGTGGACTAACGGAAGTCACAGTGAACCAACGCGATCAATCGCTTGCAGGGCAATGGAACCTTTTGGGGACCTTTTATTTTGAGGCGGGCGTTGGCAGCAACCATGTCGAGGTTTCCAGCGAGAACGGTCAGGCCTCAGCCGATGTTGTGCAATTGATCCCAACCTCATCGAATCCCCCCACCGGCAATGCCATAGTCGTAGATAATCAAGACGCCTTTGATACGTCTCAAGCGGGGACATGGTCTGCATCGAACGGTCTAGATCCCTGGGCCAGCAACTCACTGGTAAGCGGGGCCGGAAGTTTGTTTCACTGGTGGCCGGATATTGCAACCAGCAGGCAATACGATGTGTATGCGTGGTGGACCTATCGCCCTAACCGATCAACTAATGTGCCGTACCGAATCGTGCATGACGGTGGAGTAACGGAAGTCACTGTGAACCAACGCGATCAATCGCTCGCCGGACAATGGAACCTTTTGGGAAGGTTTTATTTTGAAGCTAATGTCGACAGCAACCACGTCGAGGTTTCCAGCGAGAACGGTCAGGCCTCGGCTGATGCAGTGCGGTTCGTC
The DNA here is from genome assembly GCA_964626505.1 of uncultured Methylococcaceae bacterium. Lineage (GTDB taxonomy): Bacteria > Pseudomonadota > Gammaproteobacteria > Methylococcales > UBA1147 > CAZUGA01. The sequence goes on along the minus strand of CAZVFR010000070.1, from coordinate 2,877 downwards.
CCGAGATAGCAACCAATATCGCTTGCGTTCGTTATCAGCGCACGGATAATCGCAGAATGAAAACCACAAGCGAATGCTACCACCAAGTCAGGTGGAATCTCAGATAATACCTGATGGTTGGTTATTGACGATGGTGGGAGACATGGTTCGATGCAAGGGCTTAACCCTTGCATCGGCGTCGACGTTTGTGACATCATGACGACCAACGATCAAATTCATTCGCGCCAAAATTGAATTAACAGATTTAGAGATGCGATTAACGAATTTGAGAGTGAATCGTAAATTATAGCGGTAGCTAGTACTCCGCCAAGATTGTGTTGACAACGTCAGCCTGGTTTTTCAATCCGAGCATATATTGCTGAAAATCTTTACGAAAACACCGTTTCGGGTACGCTTTCCGACCTAAGACCAAACTAAATAGCATATATCGAGTGCCAATAAACAGGTAGCGTAAAAACCAAATCAAAGAAAATCATCGAACATACTGTCAACTATGTATTCAGTGATAGATGAAGTACCTTTGAAAATCCCTCTCAAATTTTAAGAGAATTTTAAAACAATAGAATCGAAATATTTCTGGTTCATGCAGACTGCTAATCGTCTGATTCAACAAAAGAGTGGCCCCACCATCCCTTTGGGTCCTATCTGGTTACTGGTCGCTACAAGCTCGATCATTTTCATTGAGCCTTCGCCATACGATCTCCTTGCGATGTTTCTTTGTATCGCTTATTTTGCGATCGGGTTGCGAATCCCGCCTTCTATGGGCACCGCACTTTTCCTTGTTGGGATTTACGTGTTGTCCAATTTTCTGTCCGCAATGTTTAGCCTAGATCCGTCACGGTCATTAGGTTACATGGCCGTTAGCATCTACTTAGTGGTTACATGGCTCTTTTTTACAAGCATCATTTATTACGATCCAAAGCGTTCATTTGATATTATCTGGAATGGCTATATTTTAGCGGCATTAATCGCTGCTATTTTAGGCATATTAGCCTATTACACGCTGATTCCCTGGAGTGAGCAGATGATGCACATTTACGGATTCAGAGTTCGCGCAACTTTTAAACACCCAAACGTGTTTGGGGCTTTCCTAGTGCCCGTCGCGTTGTATCTAACGTTCAGCCTTGAAAACGCAGTGCGGAGTCGCATTGTTATCACGCTAGCATTCCTGGCAATTGTTGTTTTAGCCCTTTTCCTCAGTTTTTCAAGAGGCGCCTGGGGTAGTTTTGCAGTTTCTGGGTTTTTATATATGTGCATGCGCTTGGTGACTTCTCACTCGAAAGCCGATGCTTATCGTGTGGTATCGATTGCAGCGGTCGTTTTTATTTTTTGCATAGTTATTGCCGTTTCGGCCATGTCAAATAAAAGCACCGCAAATCTGTTTTCCCAGCGAGCTGAACTACAAACATACGATGTGGGTTCTAAAGGACGATTTGGTATACAACGCATCGTATTATACGACTCATTTCTAAATCCAATTGGCTTTGGTCCCGCACAATCCCTCGACAAATATGCAGAACCCCCACACAGCTTGTACATCCACATCCTGGCAGAGACAGGTTGGCTGGGCGCAATAGCGTTCTGCAGTTTTCTTTTGCTTACACTCTGGCGAAGCTTCTTTTTTTGTTTACATAATTCGAATCTTCAGGGTTCGTATATCGTAGTATTTGTGTGTGTTGTCAGCATGCTATTGGAGGGGTTTGTAATCCATTCCATTCACTGGCGCCATATGTATTTACTGTTAGCTATGGTTTGGGGCCCAATGGTGGGAAAGAGAAATGTAGCGTATAAAAAAGTATGCCAAATAAATATTCAATGAAAAATCGTTTTGAACGTCGACCTATTTTAACTAACGCCGTAATTCTTCTGATTTCGTTCACCGTCATTATTGTCATTATCGAGATTATTTGTAGGACATTTATTGATTACCACATCGATTATTACACTGAGGGGCCATCCAAGCCAGGAACTAAAGTGGTTAAGCCATATGGAGTACATTATTTTAATTCTTATGGTTATGCGGATGATGAGTTTAATCTGGAAGACGCGCGGCCCAGAATCGGTTACTTAGGCGATTCCGTAGCGTATGGAATTGGAGCAGGACATGGCTATAGAATTTCCGATTTGTTGAAAAAAACGCAGCCTACGTATCAGCATTTCAATCTTGCTTTTATGACATACGGCGTTCAAGATGTCGAAAACATAGTTGAGAATACAAAACCGTTTGAGCTTCGTAAATTAATATATGTCATGAATTTAAATGACATTCTTCCTTATATCGATGATAAGGACAGTGCGCAATCGCCTCTGCGTATCGCCCGCAGCTTAGCTTATAACACCATAGATACGCTTCGCGATAAATCGTATTTTTATAACTATATCAGAACGGCGTTGAAGAATGCGCTTTATAGAATGGGGTTTGAGTCTCACGGATTTACCGCGTTTGAACTATTTCCGGAGAAGCATAAGGAGATTATAGAATCTACCACTTTGCGGATCACTCGGCTTAACAACAAGCTAAAAGAACGAGCAATCGAATTATGTGTTTTGATATCGCCGTATGAGATGCAGATCTCTCAAGCAGCCGAAGAGAAATATCGGTCGCATGGCATCAAATGGGGTAAAACCTTTATCGACGGGGGCACACAAAAATATATTCTTCAATTTATGAATAGTGAGTTAGAGGTGCTCGATGGTTACTACGCGTTTGTAAATCCAGAGAATGTAAAAGAAAGCCGTCGTCAAAATCGGCTGGGGCAATTTTTCGTATACAATAAGGGCGATAAATTGGATTGGAATCATCCTAATCGTGAGGGCCACAGCAAGATCGCTGAATACATGATACGTACTGGATTCTGTGGCCTTTAGAGAGTAAGC
>CAZVFR010000069.1:0-13948 GCA_964626505.1 uncultured Methylococcaceae bacterium | reverse complement strand
TCCAAGCCCCCCGAAAACAATTGCCGGGGCTCCAACTCTTCCAGAATCGGACGGGTATCAATAGGCGGCTTTTTTTTAGGCGTGCTTCGGCGTTGGCTCATAAAACGACTCAATTTTTTGGATAGTTTTGAAAACATTTTTTTAGTTGTAGTGCAACCGGTCTCTGTAGCGAGTAATTACCGTACATCAATTAATTGGGGAGAAGCCAACATCTAAATACAATACCTGTACCCATAGGCTGAATGGCCTCCTAACAGACTGTATCGGCCGGGTGCATTAATTATTGAGGGGATTTTTGATTTAACCAGCGGCTAAGTGGCACAGCAGTGGGGAGGGCAAATCATTCACGCTAAGCAATTGATTTTTCGAGGTTACGGAAATCCGCGTGTTACTCCAAGGGTATTGTGAAAACTCAAGATTGAGTGGGCCGGAACGGCGTTAGAGAATTGCTTCGATCTTGGATAAAGACGGGTAACCGACTTGATATAAGGCCGAGCTGTCAAAATCTACAGCGTGAGGCCTTACCAAATAATGGGATTAACCTGGATTTCTCACCAGAAAGACAAACCCTCTGGTGAGACCTACGTACTAAAGGTTTAATTCGAGGATAGCGTAAATTCGTCACCTTCGCTGTCCGATTTCGCTTCCAAATCGTTCGAATCGAAATTCATCAGTGTATCGATAACGATAGGCTCACCGTTTTCGGCCAAAAAGCGGACTGTGCATTTTAACCCGCCAACCACTTTATGTTCCGGATTGGGCAATTTTAAACGCACCAAAAAACTTCCGCTGGCCGCGTCGATGACTTTATCAACCACGCTAACCGTCGCGTTATATATTTTGTTGACAGGTACCTCGGGGATGATCTCAGCTTGCATGCCTGCGTTCAAAGCTCCGAACAGTTCCGTGGGCGCTATAACCTCCACACGCAGAGGATCGATTTGAGCCAGTTTTAAAATGGGCCTATCGTCCACCGCCTCACCCGGCACAACCAACTGTTCGACCACGACCCCGGATATTGGACTTTTAATCGTACGTTGTTCCAACCTCGTAATCGCGCGCCGCAGTTCCAGTTCAGCAATTTTTTTGTTCGATTTAGCCTTTTTCAAATCCATAACGGCCATAGCAACCTCGGTCTCGGCTTCGTCCTTATCATTAAGCGATATGGCATTTTTTTTGTACAGCTTTGCCAATCTCACAGACTTCCGTTTGGTAAATGCCACGTGAATTTGCTTGGATTTTATGTCGTCATTCAGCGCCGCCTTTCCGCGCGCCAGTTCCACCGTGGCGGTTTCCACCGAAGATTCTAGTTGGGCTAATACCTGTCCCTTTGAAATCAAGTCACTTTTTTTGACTAGTACGCTCTCCAAAATGCCATCGGCCGGGCTGGCCAATTCAACATACATTTCCGGCTTGATCAGACAATCGAGTTCATTTAATTCATCCGCATACAATGCCGAGCAGGACATGAAGCCTGCTACGACTAATAAAGTTTTCGACTTGAGGTGTAATAGTTGTTTCATATTAGTGTTTACTCTTGTTTATTCTAACCGACCGGTAAACGCCAAGGTCTTTGCAAGCTGTTCGTCCATTTTCAACATCTGGCTGCGTATTCGTCGATGTTGTCGTTCAATTCTTTTTTGCGGCAGTGAAGAAATAATATTGCTAAGCCATTCGGGAATCGGCTTGCCGTTGCGTAAACCGGATACCAATAGTTGAAGCATAGCAGGCGGGTAATAAACTGCTACGTTCCTATCCTCAATCGATAGAAAGGCTTCCGTGCTGCCCGGGTCGCCCTGACGCGCGCAGCGTCCGTATAATTGTCGGTCTACGCGGCGGGAACTGTTTCTCTCGGTCGCTATCACGTGTAAGCCACCCATCTCCGAAACGCCTGGGCCTAATTGAATATCGGTCCCCCTTCCCGCCATGTTCGTAGCAACCGTAATACTGCCTCGCTGGCCGGCTTGCGCGATGATATCCGCTTCATCTTTATCTTGGCGTGCGTTTAGAACCCTGTGATCCAAGCCTTTCTGAGTGAGCATCTCACTTAAATATTCGGATTCAGAAACCGTACAAGTGCCAATCAACAGGGGTCGACCCGTGTTTTTGAGCACTCTGACCTTATGCAATAGCGCCTGCCACTTTTTTTCGGAACTCGCAAATAGCTTTTCAGGCAACATTCTTCTCTGGCTCGGTTGATGGGTCGGAACACGTATCACGCGTAGCCCGTACACGGTAGTCATTTCGCCTGCCACTTCGTTAACGGTACCTGACATTCCCGCAACCCGCAGATAGCGACGAAAAAAACGCTGGTAACTGATACGCGCGAGCGATTCGCGTTCGCCGGTAATTTCAACGCCCTCGCGGGTTTCAATCAACTGGTGTAGACCTTGCTCCCATGACCGATCCGCCATGACCCTCCCGGTATGTTCGTCGATAATCTGAACTTTTCCATCAGTCACAATATATTGCTTATCGCGGTGGAAAAAATGGATCGCGCTCAATGCCTGTTTGACCAGCGCGTGACGCCGCCTGCGACCTGCCCAAATCCCGGATAAGCCCGCGGTCAATTCGGCCAATTGGTCTTCACCCTGCTCGGTCAGTTCCACACCCTGCTCGCGGCGATTGAGCAAAAAGTCTTGTTTTTCTTCCAGGTTGTCGGCCAACTTCAGTGCCTGCTTGTAAGTCTCTTCTTGTTCCTCATTTTGGTTAACTTGGGAAATTATTAACGGCGTTCTGGCCTCGTCTATCAAAACACTATCGGCCTCGTCGACAATCGCAAAACATAACCCGCGCAACAACAAGGTTGCGGATCCACTCTGCTCGCTTTGTATCTGTCTGAACTGAAAACTTAAAGGACCCACATCGTCACCGATTTCCATGCGGTCGCGTAGATAGTCGAATGTAATCTGCTTGTTGGTCGTATGCACGATGTCGCACGCGTACCCGGCTTGGCGTTCTTCGGTCTCCATACCATCGATGACCGCAGCTACGCTGACACCTAACCGCTGGTACAAGGGCTCTAGAATCTCTGCATCGCGCTCGGCCAGATAGTCGTTTGAAGTAATTATGTGTACCGGTATACCCGCCAGCGCGGCAGTGCAAGATGCCAGGGTAGAAGTTAAAGTTTTGCCCTGCCCGGTTTCCATTTCGGCAACCATGCCATTGATCAGGATCCAACCGCCCAAGATTTGGACATCGAAGTGGCGTTTCCCGAGTGTACGGCTGGATATTTCGCGGATCAAGGCAAACGCTCGCGCCACCAAAGCGTCTTTCAATCCATAGCGTATCAATTCGTGGCGCAGCTCAACGATGTGTTGATCCAAGTTGGAGTCGGATTGATTTTCCAATCCAGTTTCGTACTGGTTAACCAGTGCAACGATATGTTTTGTTGTAAATTTGCGTGTGTTAAACCAGTGCGCGACATTCCCCGAAAAACGCGCAACCTTTTCCTCCAACCAAGTCTGTGGCGTTTCAGTTTTCTGTGGGTAGCGGCCGTTAACGACCCCGGGTCGATACAGTATGTTAGCTTGCATTCGGCCACCATATAAGCAAAGCTCTGTCCGTTGAACCGGTGTGAGCTGAATAATTACACATCGAATTGCTTCAGAAATAGTTGGCGAATGCTGCGGTACATTTGCTGAGCCAAGGGTTCAGTACCATGATCAAAGCGCACATAAACGCGCGTTCCGATCAGCGCCTTGTCTACGGGGCCTTGTAACTCAACATCGAATTGAAAAACTTTTTCCATTGCGGTAAGACCATCAGCTTCGCTGGGGTCGGTAGCCAACAACCCACCACCATGGGTCGACAAGGCGGCGCTCGGTAGTTTATAACTGGCTTCCGGCACGTCGCGCAATATCCGACCTGGCAGCACTTTATCTAGCTGGGTCGCTAGTCGAACCTCGACACGTTTAATCGTTTCTCTAACCTTCCCAATACCATCCTGGGTGACGACTACGCGCGCGATTGGAACAGACTCGTCGATAATGTAGCCCACCAATTCACCTTGATGAAGATACCGTCCGAGCTGATCTTCCGAATTGGGAATCAGCAATTCGCCTTGCTTCGGACTGCGTATGATGGTCGACTTTTCTTTTTCCCGAGCGCGTCCCAGATCTGCTTTTACGATTTTAATTTCTTCCTTGATGATGTCCGCTTGAACACGTTCGGTGTATCGGTTGGAAGCATATCTCACCTTTAATTCCTTGAGCTTATATTCCAATACCTTGACCCGCGCATGCCGGAATGGGTCGTTAATTTTCACCAGGGCTACGTTGGATTTGACTTCGCTATTTGGTTGGGCGAGTAATTCGATAATAAATCCATCGGTGTCGGCTCGCAGATGCGCATCTTCCTGCAGCCAAATCACACCCTCGGCCTGGGTCGACGAAGGAATGGGCACAACCGTGATTGCGAGAACAATTGTTAAGATCAACACGGCACTAACCAAGATCGCTCGGTTCCGTTGTCGATGTATTCCAGGATTGGTGGTGATAAACAAAATAATTTTTAGCACCGGTAAAATCAGTTGGGCGGTTACCATCCATGCGGCCAATAGCAACCCGACAACGAATAGTTTGTCTGTTACAAATACGATAATGACCCAAAGAATACCCATTCGGTAGATAAACGAGGCAATACAGTAGAACAAAAACCACCGCGCTTCGCCGCGCGTCGATGCGGGTGAAGACAAACCCTCCACACCGAACAAATAGCGCTGGCAAACATAGGCCAGATATTGGGTTGCTCTTTGAAATAGATTGGGAATCCCTACCGCATCCGCTAGTACGTAGTAACCGTCAAACCGAATCAATGGATTTCCATTGAAAAACAATGACGACACACCACCGATCAACATGATGTTGAAGGCCAGGTCTCTTACCAATCCGGTCTCGATATTCAACCACAGCCAAAACCCCAATGCAGCGGCAAACAGCTCGATAAATATACCCGCCGCACTGACGACTATACGCTTGTATTTGCAACGAAATGTAGCCGAAGCGCTAGCATTTATATAAGGGATGGGCATGAAAACCAGAAACATGACACCCATCTCATGGACTTCACCGCCCCCCCGCTTGGTTGCAAAACCGTGCCCTAGTTCGTGTAAGAGCTTAACGACTGGGTATACAACACAAAGCGCCACGAAGTTGTAGGGTGAAAAACTACGTTCCATCATATAGGCGGTTAGTTCACCCAAATGTATGACTGCAAAAATCGCTGCCACCCCGACAAACAATAGCCACACCAAGGCTGCGGACCAGTGGAAAGTCCATTGCGTCCAGGGCAGAAAACGTTCTAGAAACTCATCCGGATCCCATAGCGGAATTTTTTGTGATAGAGGGTTCTTGAAAAGGTTCTTGATCTTTGCGGACTTTTGCTTTTGGTTGCGTTGGAAAAGTTCTTCGGTATCCGGTGATACTTCCGATTTCAACAGGTCTGTTTCATGCAGCTTACCTAAAAGCTGGATAATTTCATCCTGGGTCGGCGCAAAATCACCCAGCTTGGCATTCACAGCTTCCCAGATCTGATTGACGCTATGCTCGCCGTCCAGCATACCAATCACTTTATACGCCGATGAGCTGAACCTATGATTTCTACCCGATGATTTATCCTCCAGAATGTACCAAATCAAACCTCGATAATCATGCCGGTGCAATTCGACATGGCGTCGCAGCCGCGGCTTCAAATCCGCGACGCGATACCATAACGGGCTGAACAGTGCGTCACTCAACAGTCAATCCTCGGATTAGGGCCACCATGACCAAACCCATAATCGCAACCAATCGACTAATTCGTGGGTCCAGATCCAGAGCAAGTTTGCGTTACCCGTGTCTATTTTACCGACACCCTCCATACCCGGCCGTAATACAACCGACGCGTCGGGTAACCCGGCTTCGACACGAAACGCGTTGTAGCCGTCCTCAGTGTTGGCTACTACAGTGATCTTTTCTACCATTAAAGGAAGATGTTTGCCGGGTAAACTGGAAAGCACCAATGTGCCTAACTGACCTTTCTCGACGTAAGCAATGTCGCGTTCATCAACCTTCAATACAATTCGATAACCATCCAACGGCGCGACTTTGAATAAGGTATCCCCACGCTCAACGGGTGAACCCAACGACTGGCTCAGGTCGCCATCTATAATTATCCCATCGAAGGGCGCGACAATATTTGTGCGCGCCAACTGCTCCCGTATCAAATCGATTTCAGCGTCGGCCTGGGCAATTTGTGCACTGCTAACACGAACTTGAACACGGTCGCTCTCAGCCATCGCCTCTCTGTATTCACGCTTGAATTTCTGCCGTTCGCTTGTCAATTTAAGCCGTTCCAACTCTAGATCTTTGGCATCCAAGGTGGCCAATATGTCACCCTTTGTGACGGTATCGCCAGCTCTAAACTCCGAGGATGCGACAAAGCCATCGATCGAAGCCGCCACGATCCGCTGAATTTTTCCTTCAAGTACGGCATCGGCGTGTACCTGAAACTCACTTTCTGATAAAGACGCAAATACTAAAATGGCGGCAACAATCAAAGCGCTAAGCTTTAAACCAATATGTTCAAGCCCAAATATCCCGCTTGTTTTCGCTTTAAACGTGTCCCAAATTTTTCCCAATAACCAGGTTTCCTCGCGCTTTTTCAGATCTAGAAAGGGCGCAACCAGTGCTGAACATTGCTCACAAAGGCGAACCATATCAACTTCGAAGGGTTGTTCTTCGGTACGTTCAAGGGTAAGCGCACCGAAAATAGTCCCGTCATGGATTAATGGAAGTGTACCCACGGACCCGGTTCCGAATTTGCGTACCAGCTCCACATGCGCGCGCGTCACATAGGATTCAAATTCTTTATTGTCATACGGAAACAGCAGAATAGTATCCTGCTCCACAGCCTCGTCCATCGCGTCCGCAACGGCATCGATCAAGTTGCTTCGAGAATCGAATTGAGCACTGTTTGACAAAGCGATGACCTCGCAATGCTGGTCCTTTAAAATGCCGAAACTAACCCGCTCACACTGCAGTGCCGTAGCCAACTCGGTAACTAGCGCATTAGCGGCCGCTGCAAACGTTTGTTGCTCGAAACACGAAGCGACGAGCTTGACGACCTTGGCATAAAAATCCGTCGATGAGGCCTGTTGTTGTAATTGTGCCAAGGCCAGCCACTTTAATCCGGTTTCCAGGCGATGAGTGACTTCTTGTTGTTTGTCTTCGGGCCGGTGCTGCATTTTGACGGCAATCACGCCGATCAAAACCGATTCCGTAAAAATGGGTAAGGCTACGTAGTCAAACGAACGATCCAGCGTGTCGTTGTCACCCATGCTTTCGTTAACCGCGGGCTGCCGTTGATCCAAGGCCATGCGCGCGATAGGCATCAGCTCCGTAGGCTCTTTTGTACCAATTGGACACTGAGCGATGGGTCTGAACGCACCGGATTCCGTGTCAATTAAAAGTAACAGCCCACAATCAACGCCATCAATCGTCTGGCATTGTATGTCTAACCAACCTTGAGCAACGTTTGTCACTTGTCATTCCTCATAAGATGTATCATTAGCCCGCATTTCCCAGGCAGATCGCACACCTGTTTTTGTTGACGCCCAGAATCGTTCCACGACAATTAAGGTGTATCGAGTTCATCTCAATCGAATTCAAACATTCGGCAGTAATAAATCCAAAACCTCGTTCACATACTTTGAAGCTTCCTGCCCCGACTCTTCCACATCAGATTCGGATAGTTTGGTCAATTTCCAAACCGCCGGGTCGAGCAGCTCTGCATCCGTGCCGCTGAAGTTTCCGCTATCACACACCATGACAATATGCCTGGCGAGATGAACAATCGCAGCCTCTACTTGAAACTGTGACGCCTCCCCCGGTGTGAGATGGAATTCGGTGGTTCTTTTGTAGTTGATCGGCAAATGCCACAACTGCATTAACTCGCTACCCGCTTGCGCGTAATCAAATCCTAGCAACTTCCGCTCCGCCATATAGACAGGCATCGACTGCTCCATGGACATCATGATCGCTTCCTGAGCCAACTCGGGACTCTTTAGATAGATCAACACATGGCCGACGTCATGTAACAAACCCGACACGAATAAACGTTCGCTGGCCACGAGTGCACATTTTTGCGCAAGAATTCTCGCTACAATTCCGCAATGGATGCTGGTGCGCCAAAATTCAAACAGGTTAACGACCTCATTCGGAATCGCCGCGAACGAACGAATCGTCAATATACTCAATAACACATCATGCAATTGAATCACGCCGATAAAGCTCACGGCTTGTTCCAAGCTATAGATTTTATTGGAATACCCGAAAAAACTGCTGTTGGCGACCTTGATAACGCGGGCCGCCAGGACGGGATCGAAGCGAACCGCATCGACATAATCTTCAATCTCTGAATCCGGCTGGTTGATCAAAGCACGAATCCTCACATACACATCGGGCATCGTGACGTGATCGGCCATGCTTTTTACCAGATCATTCGCGGAACCTTTCATTCGCTTGGAAGATTAACCAATCGCACTACAAAATGACTTTTATAAGCTCTGCGCTTTGTTGCATCGCTTCACCAAAAAGCGGTTCAATTTGTTCGTAGCTCAGTCCGGTAGCCTCCCAGGCACGCGGGTCAACCATTTCGATTAACTGTTCGGGGTCCACCGCGGAATTACCGGATTGCGAAAAAATATCCGCTATATGGACTATTGACGCTTCCAAAGCGCAATTGGGCGCCGTAGCAGGCTCGGGATGGCACTCGGTGATTTCTAGAAAATCATCGGGTAGGCCCCAGGCTTGCATTAACTGCTTGCCGACTAAACCATAATGGAATCCGAAATGTTCTGTTTCTACTTGAAATAGCGGTCTTTGGTCTTGTTGGGCAACTGAAATCACCTCGCTGGATTCTTCGGGCAAAACCTTATAAAGAATCAGGTGCCCAATTTCGTGGAGTAATCCGACTACGAACAGCTTTTCACTTTCCCGAAGCTTACAAGCCTTGGCAAATAATTGGGATAAAACGCCACAATGCACACTACGCAGCCAAAACGTCGGCATATCTATGATGTTGTTTGAAATCCCGGAAAACGACTTCACCGCGGAAACACCCAATACCAGGTTATGTAATTGCCAGATTCCTATGAAATTGAGAGCCCGGCTAATTGTCCCTATCTTCCCCGCAAAACCGAAATATGCACTGTTCACGATCCGCAGTACACCCGCCACCAGATTCGGATCGGTACGCACTACTTCGGCGAATTCCTCGAGCCGCGATTTATCATCGAGCATTAATGCTCGTATTCTGAGGTAAACCTCGGGTAAGGAAATTAAATCCACAACCCCATCGACTAATTCTTGAGGGTCGAGGACTACGTCATCGGTATTATCCATACCGTTAACTTTAGTTTAGTCTGACGAAAATACTAAGGTCGTATTTTCTAATATAAGCAATGATGTATGCGCTAACCTGAACTTCTTTCCAAAAGACAAGACGATCATCGAGCGCTCTTCCGGGCTAGGCCATCAGGATTTGCTTTTGTGAAGAATTTTACTATGTTTTGATAGAAGGTTTTATCGCCTGACGCTCAGTTTCCGAGATTAGCTGTAGGAAATAAACATTCTGATTATCTGTTAGTTAGGATGAATAGAAAATTCTGCGTTGAATTAGTGTTCATTAGATTCTTAATTACCCGTATCAGAAATCCGGACGAAGGCGATAACTCTACATTGATAAATCTATAGTCTAATTATTCGGAGGATTTGCGGTGGCCGAAGAAAGAAAGTTCCGGTTGGTAACACGAAGTGATTTTGATGGATTGGTTTGTGCCGTCCTTCTTAAAAATTTGAATATGATCGATGATATTTTATTTGTCCATCCGAAAGATATGCAGGATGGCAAAATTGATATCGGCGAAAACGATATAACCACAAATTTGCCTTATGTGGACGGATGTTATATCGCCTTCGATCATCACGAGAGTGAAATCATACGACGAGGCGGCAATCAACCCGAAAAATACGTCATTGATTCCAAAGCACCTTCCGCGGCCAGAGTAGTATATGACTATTATGGCGGCGCGAAAGTTTTTCCGGCACGTTGGAACGAAATGATGGACGCGGTTGATAAAGGAGATTCCGCACAATTTAGCCGAGAAGAAATTCTTCACCCGACAGGCTGGGTATTGCTGAACTATTTGATGGATGCACGCACCGGACTGGGACGGTTTAGAAATTTCAGGATTTCCAACTATCAGTTGATGATGCAATTAATAGACTATTGCAAAGAACATAGTATTGACGAGATTCTAGGTTTACCTGACGTTGTGGAACGCATTAAGCTGTATTTAGAACATTCGGAAAAATCTGAGGAGCAGATCCGTCGGTGTATAAAGATTCATGACCATGTGGGGGTTTTGGATCTTCGCAATGAAGAGACGATATTTACCGCGAACCGCTTTATGATCTATGCGCTTTATCCTGAGATTAAGGTGTCAATCCATGTATTATGGGGTCTGAAGAAACAAAATGTTGCGCTACCGATTGGTAAATCTATTTTAGATCGCAGTTCCAAAACCAATATCGGCGAATTATGCTTAAAATACGACGGCGGCGGACATGCTAATGCGGGAACCTGCCAAATCCAAACTGATCAGGCGCAACAGGTGTTATCAGAGCTGATCGATCAAATAAATGCTAATGAAGCCGAAGTTGAGAGTTTGACGACCGCTGTATAGACTTGAACAATGTCCGGATGATAAATCCGAACTAGTTCTTGAAATGATCTTTCCTGCGACGAATTTCGGTAAATACTGAAACCGCCTCTTCGCCAAGCATATTCAAGGTTTCTTGAACGCCATCCACGTCGGCACGAAAAAATGGATTGGTTGCCAATTCGGCGGCTATAGTCGAAGGAACCGTAGGTTGATCTTGCGAGCGGCTCAAATCAACTTGCCGCATCCGTTCAATCAGCACTGGGTTATGAGGATCCACGCTCAACGCAAAGCGGCCATTGGCCTGGGTATATTCGTGCGCACAATACACTCGCGTCGCAGCGGGTAACGCTTTTAATTTGGATAAGGATTGCCACATCTGCGCGGGGCTTCCCTCAAACAAGCGACCGCAACCCAAAGCAAATAAGGTATCCCCGCAAAACAGCGCTTCATCGTCGCAAAACCAATACGCGATGTGGCCACAGGTATGACCGGATACAGACAATACTTTCGCTTCGCTTTGACCCAAACGAAAACCATCGCCTTCGTCCAACTCGATTTCGATTCCGGGAATTCTATCGCGATCCGAGCGTGCGCCTACGACCACGCAACCCGTATGATTTTTAAGCTCTAGGTTACCGCCAACGTGATCCCAGTGGTGATGGGTATTAAGAATATAATCCAAGCTCCAACGTTGTTTTTTCAAAGCGGCCAAAACCGGACCGGATTCAGCGGGATCAACCACGGCAGTTACACCGTCGATAGATTCGTGGAGCAGGTAAATATAATTGTCACTTAAGACCGGAAGCTGCACTACTTCAAGCACGTTCTAACCCCTATTCCGCTCGGTCAAAAAATCCCTTGTGAAAACAATTCTCTGCGCGATCATCTTGCCCTCCAGTAAGAAATGCAGGCTAGCCCACAACTATCGAATGGCCACCCCGACGTGGATCGCCGACACCCGAGAATACACCGTTGAACGAAACAGTATGCGCGCCACCGAAGAAAAGATTTTTCGCTTCCCACACCCGGTGGTCCGGATAATCGTTGGTCAAACGATCCAAGACCGATTGCTCGAAACCGCCCTCGATGTTCAAAAATCCGTTCTCCAAGTGGATACGCGATTTATATACGGCCTCTTGTAATGACAGATTTCCGTCGACAAGATTCAATAAGATCTGCAGTATCGCGGTCCTGAGTCGATTGGACCCTCCCGACCCGGTAGCGATACGCTGCCCGTCCGAAAAGAAAGCCAGTGTTGGCGCCATCATTGATGTCATACGCTGATCCTCGGGCCAGACGTTAAAACCACCCGGGTGCAAGTCTTCCTCGCCGAGCATGTTGTTGAGCATCACCCCAGTACCGGGAACAAAATAGCCACAGCCTTCGCCGTTGCTCGTCGTCAAGCTGGCCATATTTCCGTGCTTATCGATAACGCTGATCTGCGTTGTACCGCGCGAACATGAGGGTCTGCCGTGTATCGACGACCGATATTTATCCAAAACAACCTTATCCAGCAAATTTAGCGAAGGACACTGTTCATTGGTATCAAAATGCGCATCAATTCGTGCTTTGTTCGTTACGGCCATGATTTGGGCCAACACACTAAGATAGTCTGGCGTTGCGAACAAGCTTTGCTGTAACCGGGCAGCATCCAATATTTTCAATGCGAAACTGATTAAAAGCCCACCAGAACTAGGTGGAGGATTAGTCAACAGCTTTGCGCTTTGGTACTCGACCTTAAGCGGAGAACGTCTTATCACCTGGTACGATTCAAGATCATCACGCAGCAAATGCCCGCCTTCGCTACACAACGCCTCAATTCTTTGGCCGATTTCGCCTTTATAGAAAAGATCTTCGCCTTCCCGAGCCAGCGCGTCCAAACAATTGGCGAAATCAGTCTGCCGAAGTGTTTCACCCTCCGCAAGCAGATGGCCATCAACTTTGCGGCTTGCGTAAACCGCTCGTGTTTCCGGGGTATAACAATAGACAGCCTTGACGATATCAAAGATATAGGCTTGCAAGCTGTTCATCTCGACACCTCGCTTAGCCAAAGCGATAGCCGGTTGCGCCAGTTCCGGCATTGGCCAAGTACACAAATCGGCTTGGATCGCAAACAGGCCGCGCACGGTACCGGGCGTTGCAGCAGCGCCCCGGCCGATATGAAACTCTTGCCGCGCAGTTCCAAAATCCGCGGATATCGGAAAAAACTCCATGTCACCCGCGGCTTTCCGGCTCTTCGGCGTCTGCACAAAATGGTCATAGACGCATTGGCGTCCATCCGCCTGATGCGCCAACAAAAACCCACCGCCTCCTAATGAAGCCAAGACCGGCTCGGCAACGCAGGCGGTAAAATGGGCCGCAACTACCGCATCAAACGCATTCCCACCTTCCTGCAAAACGCTAGCCGCCGCCAGAGCGGTTTCCTTATGGCCTGCGGCTACTACGCCTTTTTGCTTCATCCAGAGCCTCTACCAAGCCATCGCTAACAGTTACCACCAATTCTCTAAAAATCCATACCCACTAGCCTGGATTTCTCTCGATAAGACAGATTGGTCACGCAAACATATGATTTCAAAAAGCGTTCTTTGATTGAGGAAATCCGGGCTAGCACACGACTCGAAATTTAGCTGCGTCGTGACTACGTAAATATCGTTCAAAATCCTGTGCCGGTATGGGCGGGCTAACCAGGTGCCCTTGAAACTCGTCGCATTGCTTTTGTTGTAAAAATTCCAGCTGGCCTTTTGTTTCAACACCTTCAGCAATGACTTTAAGCTTCATACTATGCCCTAACGCGATAATAGACGTAGCCAACATCGCGTCTTTTTCGTCAGAAGTCACATTATGAATAAAAGATCGGTCAATCTTTAGCTGAAGTTTCACCGTTTTTTCTTTCTGGTCAAACCAAATTCTGCCTGGATGAGCTGCAAATTGGCATATAAAGTGAATTCATTTTATAGGCCAACTTTGAGTGAGAAAATGCATAATATCTTTTATAAACAACAAGATAATAACTGAATGAGGCCAGTCTTTTTGGTATAATCAATGTTTCTAACCCGTTGATAAACTGATAAAAAAGGCCTCATTCCATGTTTATTCTACGCGACCTGTTAGGTCCCCTCCAAACCCAATTTTCTGACTCCAAACTGGGCCGCGAACGCGGTCACTGGTTCGTTTTTACGTTACTGGCAGTCATCGTGCCGTTTACCTCATCGGTGACGTCCAACCTTTTGCGCTCACTACAAA
>CAZVFR010000068.1:0-14013 GCA_964626505.1 uncultured Methylococcaceae bacterium | reverse complement strand
TCATGTACCCCAGTACACTGCGCGTTTTCTCCTTGTACTCGAATAAATTTGAGCGCAATCTGAGTAATTACAGGGGTTTTTAAGTTCGCTGAGTAGTTACGATTACCCTTAAACCTCCACGCTTACCCTTCCCTCTACGGGAATCTTCCCAACGGACTTTTCGAAACCCGCCAGTACCGGGCATCACGTCACCCAATTCGGGATTTTCTAGGAGAGCCCTTTGTAATGCCTGATATGAGTCATCGTTCAAGTAGTCTGGAAGAAGACGTGTGAAAAGATGGGTTTCGAAGAATACTATCTTCATTGATAATGTATACGCAACTTACGTACAATAACAATATTATTGAATTGATGAACAGGGAGTGATTTTATGTCTAGGCAGAAGGCGACAATAACAAAATGGATCACGCAAGATTTACGCAACAAATCAAGAAGCTATTATGAAATCAACGCAAGCCGTAGAAAAATTGGGGTGGATGACCGGATTCGAACCGGCGACGACTGGAATCACAATCCAGGGCTCTACCTACTGAGCTACACCCACCATAAATTGGTTGTAATGGCGCGCTTGGCAGGACTCGAACCTGCAACCCTCGGCTTAGAAGGCCGATGCTCTATCCGGTTGAGCTACAAGCGCAAATGGTCGGGGTAGAGGGATTCGAACCCCCGACATCCTGCTCCCAAAGCAGGCGCGCTACCAGACTGCGCTATACCCCGAACGACCTCCTTTTTAGACACTGTATACACGGCGCCATCAAAGCTTATCGATGATACCCGGCTGGGTACGTATCAGTCAATACTGCGTCTTTTCGAACAGCGGTTCCCGCCGAATACTATCCAAGATGCTTTTCTATAAATTAATAGAGGTACCCTCTAGTCAAACATTAAAGCGAAAATGGACTACATCACCGTCCTGCACAATATATTCTTTACCCTCTAGTCGCCATTTCCCCGCATCCTTTGCACCTTGTTCACCATTCAATGCAACATAATCGTCATAGGCAATTATTTCAGCACGTATAAATCCTTTTTCGAAATCGGTATGAATTACGCCTGCCGCTTGCGGTGCGGTCGCACCGACCGGAATCGTCCAGGCCCGAACCTCCTTAGGTCCAGCGGTAAAATATGTTCTAAGATCCAACAGAGTGTACGCAGCCTTAACCACACGGTCCAACCCGGACTCCTGTAGGCCCATGTCGGATAAAAATTCGTGTTTTTCATCTTCGTGCAATTGCGCGATTTCAGCCTCCAAGGCCGCACATATCGGTACAACCTGCGCCCCCTCCTGTTCGGCTTTATCGCGAACTTGGTCCAGTAGAGGATTTTCAGTAAATCCGTCATCCCGAACATTGGCTATATACAAAGTGGGTTTCATCGTTATTAAATGCAACTCTTGGATAATTTTAGTTGCTTCGTCGTCCAACGCTAACGACCGAGCTGACTCACCAGAATTCAGCTGGGCATTAATCCGCTCAAGCAGGGATTTTTTGGCTAACTCTTCTTTATCGCCTGATTTTGAAGTTTTGACAACCCGTTGCAATGCCTTTTCGACCGTAGCCAAATCCGCCAGTAACAATTCGGTATTGATCACTTCGATATCCTCCAACGGCTCAACCTTGCCTGTCACATGGACGATATTTTCATCATCAAAACATCTAACTACATGCGCAATCGCATCTGTTTCCCTGATATGCGCTAAAAATTGATTACCCAGGCCTTCACCTTTTGATGCGCCCGCAACCAAGCCGGCAATGTCGACAAACTCCATCGTTGTTGGCAATATCCGTTCGGGTTGAGCGATATCGGCTAACCGCTGTAGCCGTATATCCGGCAGAGGAACCACGCCCACATTCGGATCAATAGTGCAAAAGGGGTAGTTTTCCGCAGCGATATCCGCCGCGGTTAAGGCATTGAATATTGTGGATTTACCGACATTCGGCAAGCCCACTATTCCACAGTGTAAGGCCATAATTTCTGCGTTGGTTGGTAATTACTTTGAATCTTCGACTCGATTATAGCGATCTTCGAAACGGACTATATCATCTTCACTAAGATAACTGCCCGATTGAACTTCGATGATTTCGAGATCTATGCTGCCCGGATTCTCCAGGCGATGGGTTACACCTAAGGGGATGTATGTCGATTGATTCTCGCCCAGCAGGAAACATTCTTCACCCTTAGTGACACGTGCCGTTCCACTAACCACAATCCAATGTTCGGCACGATGGTGGTGCATTTGCAATGATAATGACGCGCCCGGTTTAACCGTAAGCCGTTTTACCTGATAGCGGACTCCATTGTCTATCATTTCATAATCGCCCCATGGGCGGTGAACCTTCCTATGAAATAAGTATTCGCTTCGATCTTCGGATTTTAAATGCTGCGTAATCGACTTGATATCCTGTACGTGGTCATGATGCGCAACTAAAACAGCATCCGCGGTTTCAATCACGATTAAATCGTTGATCCCGAGCGTTGCGAGAAATCTATTTTGAGAATACAGCAAGGAATTGCTAGTATCTTTCGCGAATACATCGCCTTGGATTACATTACCCGCGCCATCCTGCTCCTGAATGTCGCGCATCGCCGACCAAGATCCCAGATCAGACCAGCCCACGTCCATAGGGAGTACACGCGCCTGCACCGAATCGGAGTGCACAGCTATCTTTTCCATGACCGCATTATCGATCGATATATTCGGGCAACTATCAAAGAGTTTTGGGCAAACACGAATAAATTGCCCATCTTTGGATCCTTCATTAAGCGCGCGCGTGCAAATATCCAATACGTCCGAACAATATTTCTCCGCTTCTTGCAACCAGATTGATGCTCGCATGACGAATATTCCGCTATTCCAAACGTATTCCTCGGAAGCTACATAGGCCTTGGCCGTCGCAAGGTCCGGTTTCTCGACAAACGCAAGCAAAACAGATGCATTTTCGTCAACAGCGTCTCCGGTACGGATATACCCGAAGCCCGTTTCGGGTTTGGTCGGCTTAATACCAAAGGTTACCACCTGCCCTTGATCAGCAAGGCGCGCTCCATGAGCAAGCAATGCACGAAACGTCGCCACATCATTAATCACATGGTCGGATGGCATTATGGCTAAAATAGGGTCCGTCCCGCGTTGTAACGCTAGTTTGGCGCCCAAGGTAAGCGCGGGCGCCGTGTTCCGGCCAAACGGTTCCAAAATGATTGGATTATCTTCAAACCCTATCAGTCTGAGCTGTTCCGCAACCAGAAACCGATGTGCTTCGTTGCACACTACCAGTGGTGGTAATGATTTAACATCCGAGTCTACCGCTTCCAATTGTTCGGTTCTTAACACTGTTTGGCTAAGCAAAGACCGGCTACCGGCCAATGACAAGAATTGTTTAGGGTATGCTTCTCTGGACAATGGCCAAAGCCTGGTTCCTGAACCTCCGGACAACACGATCGGTTGAACTTGAATTTCCATTATGGAGAGAAGTTTTCTTTCAAAAAGCAGGGTTGATAGGTGGCCAAGCCCGTGCGTCATCAACAATTCGATACGCTAACATCAATCGAAAAATGCGGGCTAGCAATTAAGCATGGATATATACTCTCCGCACATGGAATTTTACCACTCAGTACACCTGCTTTTTCGCGGATGGCGGCGTTGAAAAATCTTGCTGTAGAATGACTAGAGCGGCAATTTTTCGCCTTGCCCTCCACAAAACATCACGTACCCTAAATGCTAAAATTTCATGTGCAAAGAGTATAGCTTGGGGGCAGTATTCTAGGGTCATTAAGGCTAAAAGACCAGAAGATACTCTAGCTTGTGTACGACGGGAGGGGTACCTGGTCGGAGTATTACTCGTCGATAGCAAATGTTACAACACTATTCCGACCGTTTTCTTTAGCCGTATACAATGCAGTATCGGCCCTTTTGATCAACTGGCTAACCGTCGGCGTTTGGACTTCGCTAACCTCCGGATCCAGGCAACTCACACCGATACTGACGGTTATCTTTAAATTTGGAGAATCCAGCAGCTTTATCGCCCTTATCTTCTCGCGGATTCTTTCACCCGAAGAAACGCCCTCAAAACACGAGGTGTTGGGAAGAAGAATGATAAACTCATCGCCACCAAAACGTGCCACGATATCACCGTCACGGGACTCGTCGGTAAGCACCCCGGAAACTCGCTTGGCTACCACATCACCGATAGAATGTCCGTAGCGGTCGTTAATCAGCTTAAAATGGTCAAGATCAACTAACAACAGGCATAACGACTGTTGATACCGAATTGCGTTGGATAGCTCACCATCCGCACGGGAAAAAAAGTAACGTCTGTTAAACAAGCCGGTTAGTTCGTCGACCAAAGATAACTGTTCGTAGCGTTCTTTTAAAGCTTCGGCTTCTTTTAACGCAATTTCCAGATCAGCTGTTCTTTGGCGTACCTTTTCTTCCATTTCGTGGAAAAGACGCCGGTTCAGTATCAAATGGCCCATCATGCTGCTAAAGATCAACAACAGTCTTTCATGCCATGCGGTAAAAAAATTGGTTTCAGGGTGCGATACGTTTAATACACCAATCAGTTCGCTACCCACCTCAATCGGCGTACTGATCAGCGAACCTGGAATTGTCTTGTTACTCTTCCCCGACAGACGCTCGAATCGAGGATCCGTTGTACAATTCCGACAATGCTGGAGTGCCCGAGTTTCGGCCGCTTTACCGATCAAACCTTCACCCATTTTAAAACGTTGCGCGAGATGTCTCTGGTTATTATCGAGGCAGTTTAAATCAGCAATATCATCCCAATCCAAACCTGCCGCATTAATGAGTTCATTATCGTCAAGCAAAAACACAGAACAAGATTCCATGTCCTGATATTGAATCAATGCTTTTAATGCGTTGCGAATAAGGAAGCACTCGTTAATGACTTGAAAATCAAGTTCCGTCAGTGAACGCAACGCTGATAGCGAATTCAAAAGGTCGACAAACCCTATTTTTTCATCAACGCCTGAATCCATGGGCAGCTGGCTCATGATCATCTTTGGATACTCATAGCGGAAGCCATTTTGCGCAGCTCATCCGAGCGGCTACAAAACTTGAGTAATTCGTCAGTGGCTTTTTCACGGGAAACACCCAAATCAGCCAATCTTTCCGCGCTGTCCAGATCTGGTTCCGGATCGTTATATAAACTTTTTGAAATACTCGCACAAACACCTATTAAACCCGTAACCGCATCATATTGGCCAGAATATGAAGTGTTCATATGGTGCGCAATTACGGTTTTAACTAATTCCGGGAGATTCCAGCGTTGAGCTAACCAGACACCGGATTCGTATTGATCTAGATCATAATAATCTTTTAAAACATGGCTAAGCGATCGATCCGTAGACTTTGCTTCCCGAAATACCAGATCCATAGCTTCCGGAAATTTATGTACCAGTGCCAGCAACCCAATATTACTCAGCAAACCGGCGGTATAAGCTGCAGTAGGCTCGAAAGTGCTTGATTCTTCGACTAATGAGCAAAAATTCTGCGACAGATTAGCCGTGGCAACCGACGTAAACCAAAACTGCTCATTGTTGAACGATGGACAATTGTCCACATCGAGTGCCTCGCTTAGCAAGATACCGATGGTCAAACTCTTCACAATATTCAAGCCCAGAACCTTGATAACCGCATGCCTAATCGAATGTACCGTACCCGGCATTCCAAAATATGCCGAGTTAGCCAGACTCACTAACCTGGCAACTAGTGGAGGACTTTCTTCGAGTACACGACACAAATCTTCCAATGGTATATCGCGATTGTTAACCGCGATTAGAATATCTTGTGTAGAACCCGTCAAAGGCGGCAATTCCTTTAATTTGTTAATCTCAATTCGTATAGTTTTACGCAAACTCATTTTATTTCGGATATCCACGATAATAGTTCTACGGGCTATACCTAAAGAATAGACTCTTTGGCGAACCGTGCACGAGAAAAACTATACCAGTCAGAAGCTTGATACGGCGCAATGTTTAACTGGAATACCTCACCAAAAAGCAATAATGAACACTCAAAGATTTGATTTTGCGAGGGGTTTTCTGATCGAAGAAATATTACTGCGGAGTCAGTCGGCGAAAGGGGAAATACAATGCCAACAATAAGAGGGTCCCCACCAGCTCTATTGACGCAATGTAATACGGCCAGGGACCGAAAAAATCGAGTAAACTCGGATGCGCCGGTTTTTCCGCTAAATAGCCAAAGTTAGTGCCATAAATCCAGTTCACCAGGCCAACCATGGCAATGTAGACATTAGTAATAAGCCATATTCGAGTAACCGTCGACCAGGTCGGCCGAATTCTACCAGTCGCGGCCAAATAGACCGCCGTAAGCACGACGCCGGCATGGCTGGCGAAAAATTGCACGCATCGAAAACTCGGAAACCCAAGATTGAGATCAGGCGTCAGCACAGCTTGTAAGCTACCGGCTAATCCCCAAAAATACACCAAATGACAAGCGCCCTGGTGCAAGGTCAATAGACCGATTACGCCTGCAGTCAAGGCAACATCACACAAATTCAATGGGATAACCAAATAACCCAATGCTGTCGCATATGCCCAACCTGAAGCCCCGGCAACAATCAATCCGCCAGCCAGGCCCCACCTAAAGTATTTATCCCAGCGGCCCGACAGTCTCTCTCGCCATACGAATAGACTTATCGAAAAAAATAGCAATAACCCCAGAACAAAAAAATGCCCGGTTCCAAATAAGTCAAACGACCCAGTGTAGCCCACGGATTACAATCAACACACAAAACGCAATTTGTATTCAGTCGTATTTGATATACTTGAAACGCGGGTCATCCGGCGTTCCTTCCAAAGACGAACCTTCTTCTTTACCGGGTTGCCACATGATCACGTCTTCGATCTTATGGGCCAATTCGAAGTCTTTGTTCGTCACTCCTTTGGCCGCGTGATTCATGAGTTTAACGATCACAAACGCGTAAGAAACCGTAAGATCAGGGTGATGGAATGCAACTTCCGCCAAATGACCTACGGTATTCACAACCATCAATGTGGATTTCCAACCGCTGGTTTTGTATTTTCGGCGTATCCACCCTTTGTCCAACACCCATCGCGGCAACTCGTCCTTTAAGCGTTCCTCTATTTCCGTATCGTTGTATACGTCTTCGTGCTTTCGTTCTCTCCAAGCCATCGTTTTTCACCCTAGGTTGTATTTACTGGCGAACCATTAGTTCTTTTCTACTGCAATCTTAGCCCCGGATTTCTTACCAGAATGACAAGCCCTCTATGCAGAATTCCTGGCTAAGATTGCAGTATACAAAAACACACGCAAGCATGCAGCCTTACTATTTTGCAATCCGAATACAAACACAATGCTATCGGGAAATATGGGGCTTGCCTATATCGTTGCATTAGTTGTACGATACTGAGACTTGCTGGGTCATAACATTTTTATACCCGCAAACTGAATCGGCTCAAAATCCCAGCTCTAACACAGGGAGGCGTTAACGCCATGCGTTCGACCAAACAAACATCAGACCCGAATAAAACCGCTTCGACTCGCGCACCTGCCGGTTCAAGCAAAAAACCAGCTTCCGGTAAATCTTTCGATAACCTAGTTGACAACCGTGCGGCATCCATTGCTCAGCGAAAGCATCAAGCACAGGCTGACCTATCCGATTCAAAATCCGCTTTGCTCGCAGAGAGTGCTCGCAGTCCAATTGCCCAGCGCTTCCAAGATTATCAAGCCGCCGCGGATGCTAGCCCCAGAGTAACTCGGCAAGCACAGCTGCAAAACAAGGTGAATCATAGCTTCAACCAAATCACTCAGCGAAAACGATTTGATGGTTCGTCTACCGCAGTTATGCAACAGCAGGCGATGGAAGACGAAGAACCACTGCAAGGAAAGTTCAACCCTATACAACAACAAGCGATGGAGGAAAACGAAATCGCCCAAGGAAAATTCACCAGCGGCAATACGCCAGCCCAACTGCAAACTGACCACAGCGATAACGAGAACCGTACAGGTATGCCGACGAAGCTAAAGTCCGGCTTGGAAGGGCTGTCCGGGATGGATTTGTCCGACGTCAAAGTCCACTACAATTCATCAAAACCGGCCCAGCTTAACGCCATGGCCTATGCACAAGGAGCTGACATTCATTTAGGCCCCGGTCAGGAAACCCATCTGC
The DNA here is from genome assembly GCA_964626505.1 of uncultured Methylococcaceae bacterium. Taxonomy (GTDB): domain Bacteria; phylum Pseudomonadota; class Gammaproteobacteria; order Methylococcales; family UBA1147; genus CAZUGA01. The sequence goes on along the minus strand of CAZVFR010000068.1, from coordinate 5,845 downwards.
CGCATGAAGCCTGGCACGTAGTCCAACAACGACAAGGCCGTGTAAACCCGACTTTGGAGATGAATGGCCAATCGATCAACGACGATGCGCATCTGGAGACCGAAGCCGATCAGATGGGGCGCAAGGCATCGGAGTAATTGACTTAGTTAAACCTAAACAAAGAACCCACTCTAAAAACCTCGAGCTATTCCTTGAGCTTCCATACCGTCATCTGCGCTACGCTGTACTGGAACTTTCTCTGCGTTTCGCGGATAACGAATGGGATATCCTTTGTCTCCACCAGTTTAAATCGATCGCGCAAAGCCTGCTGCAATCCATCCAAGGTGGTAAAATTTTCGCCGTTCACCTTCACGCCGCCTAACCATTTTGACTTCACGGTGTATTGCTCCAGCCAAGTATAGGGCGATGTTAGTATTAGAAACCCACCCTTGTTGAGACGGGCCGAAATCGTTTCCAAGAACAGCAGAGGATCGTAGAGACGATCGATTAGGTTACCGCCAAAAACCAAATCGTAACCCGTAAACGCCGGTTTTAAGTTGCACGCATCGCCTTGAACGAATTCGACTTTGTGTTTGACCTCTTCGTAACCGAGATTCTTTAGGTTGCATTCCTTGTATACGACCAGGTCACCTTCGGTTGGAATCGTGTATCGAACACAACTTTCTTCTTTTAGCCTGAAACTGTGTTGTATAAAACGTGCGGAAAAATCAATACTATCGACATGATCGAAATACCGAGCCAGCTCGAATGAAGTTCTGCCGACCGAACACCCCAGATCCAGAACTTTATGCGTGGGACTCCGATGCAGAACTGCCATACAGGCATCGATACACGCAACAGGATAATTAGGCACATCAAAATAGGTTTCGCCGTAATGGAAATGCAAATAGCGTGACACTAACTCATCTGTTTCATACAGATTGACCGAATCTACAGGCAATTCAGATGACTCACTTTCCACATATCTGAATCCCGCATGCTGAAAAAAATGCCGCCGGAACGCGTACCTGGCATCTTTAGTCGCCTCGTTGCCGGTAGATATCCACGAACCACCCTTGAGCAAATTGTGTCGGCCATCAAAAGTCGGTGTAGAAAAATCATCGTACAATTCGTGCACCTTAAAGCCCGAAAATCCGTCAATCGGCGTTTCGGTCCACTGCCAAACATTACCGACTATATCGAAGAATCCATCAACCTCGAATTGATCGACCGGACAAGGTGATGAAAAATGTTCTAGGTTAATATTGCCGGGAGCTTCCACCCAGTCGGGTTGATCACTATCGATAAAACGGCGTAGGACATACCATTCAGCTTCGGTGGGCAAGCGTATAAAACGTCCAGTAGAGCGGGCTTTCCAGTTACAAAATGCGTTGGCCTCTAAGTAATTGACTTCAACAGGCCAATTCAAGGGCAATTCTATTTCTTCCAGCATATTCCGCTGATAATAGATATCGCCATGTTTTACCCAAAAGCGCGGCATTTCAGCTTTTGTGTAATGCCGCCAATTTCTGCCTTCGTCAGTCCAATATTTATCGTCTCGATAACCGCCGGCGTTCACGAATTCAAGAAACTCCTGATTCGATACCAAATATTTAGACGCTTTAAACGCGTCTACCTGCACGCGTTTAGTACCGTACTCATTGTCCCATCCGTAGGTACTTGCGTGCGGCGCTTTACCCAAAACTATTTCACCTGCATCAACAGTTAACAACTGATTGCTTGGTGCGGGTCCAAATGAATGGCATGCCTCCCATAACCCATGCCCCGAGACATCATCCAGAGCCAGCATACGGATGATAACCGACGAGGTTTCCAGGTGAATTCTTTCGTGTTCGATACCCATTAATATGACCCATGCCAACGAATCCTGCGTAATCGGAAGTTGCAAGGGCATGGCTGCGATTACCTGGTCGACACATTCTCTAACCTGATTTCTATAACGCTTGACCTCATGTACACTTGGCCAATCGTAGTGATCGTCATTCAAGTCATCCCAAGACATTTCATCGACGCCAATAGCAAACATCGATTCGAAATCCTCGTTAATGCGCTGGTCAATATATTTACCCAGCATGAGTTTATTAATAAAAAAAGACGCTGTATGACCGAAATAAAAGATCAATGGGTGACGTAGCGGTTCCGGCCGCAGGAAATAGGCCTTGTCCTTATTGATTGTGTCGAACAAGCTTTCATACAAAGAGCAGGTGTGATGGAAATAGTTGCGAAGTTCCTGACGCTTACAGGTAGCTGAATCGCCATAAAGCAATGGGGTTTTGGTAACTATTGTTTCCAAAATATCTTTTTTAATTGTTTGGACCATGGTTTGGGGTAATCAATCCAACACGAAAATTTCGCTCATTATACGTATGGAACACAGAATCGCTACCGCACCTCTAACTCCGGATCGCTCAGCCGTATGGCGACCCTACGCTTAATCATTGATCCCACACAGAGCTCCTGCCTTATTCTACTGGCTAAGAAATCCGGTTAAGTTTTTGCTCTTCAAGTCTTGATTCGCCGATTGTATAAATCTAAAACCGCTTGTTTCAGCAAGCTTCCCAACTTTACCGGCACCTTTAATTCGCCCCTATCTGCAACTTCCGTAACAGCTTGATTGATTGTATTTTCAAACCATTGCCCGTTTTCGAATAGTTCGTAAGCGCCATCCATATCGTCTTTGCGGTATAACGAAACCGGTAGTTTTTGGTCCATCGCTTCGCAGTTGTGTGGCACATCTATACCAGACGCACCTCTTCGGTCCGATGGGTTTTGCCGGTCCGAGCTTTGAAGTAAAGCGTCGCACAAATTAGCCAACGCAAAAGCCGTATTCGCGTACGGATTGTATAAGAGACTTGATGCACCTAATCGATGCTCGATTCTGGATAAAGGTCGCCAATCCTGTTTGCTTGCAATTACTGTTTGCCTGTTATCATAAAGCAGCGGAATTTCACCCATCAATTGGTTGTGCTTGCCGAGTTGTTTGTACAAGGCGATACTCCCCTGGTGACCACCGGATAAATCGTTGGGTGAACTCAGTTCGCGGGACAAGCCAAAACGGTCCTTCAATTGCAAGCGTTCAAATGCCTCCTGTTCCGGCAAAAACAGCAGGCTGCATTCTCGACTGGTTTCCAACAAACATCGCTGCAAGTCTTCGCCCAATCCTTCATTCGGAATCACATTCTGTTCGGTCTCATCGACCGCGCTTATGTTGATCTGAATCGCATTGGGCACATGGACAGTTTGCTTCTTCGCACTGAATATCGTCTCGCATTCCGTCGCTAAACGGCTTTGGTCACCGCCCCACAACACGGGTTTTATTAAAATGTTCTGTGCGCCGTTTTTATTTAAAAGACGGGGAAGAACGTCCAACGCCGCTACCAAATCATCAGCAACCTCAAGTGGGGATTGGCCTTCGAACGTGGAGACATATTCCCACTGGAAACGCCAATATTCAGGTTTTAGCCGCCCTTTTATCGATAAATCCGCAAGCTCGCGATTTATCGTGTCGTAATCCAATGTTTCTCGCCCGGCTGCTGAATTTTGATCGGATGGACTATAACCACCCTCTAACTCAAAATGCACAAAAGGCGAATAGCCTAAATATTGAATCTGATGTTGCAAAACTTCCACCGCAAGCCTGCCATACTGGCTTATTATTGCTAGAGCTTGAGTTTTGCTGACCATGCGCTTATGTAGATGAATTCTTTACAGGGTTTTTAAGATATCATGCGCCTATTTGATCAGATTCAAACAATCCAAAACGGTTCGTTTCCCCAGCTATGGCGTGAAAAATACTCAAATGCCCCATTACACTATACGTTTCTTCCATGTGCTCAACCCAATTAGAGGACATTCTGGGAGAGTGCCGGTATTTTTAAGTTCACTGCGTACATCACTCGAATATGGGCAGTTATCTTATGACAAAACATGACCATCCTTCTACTACCGCCCTTTCAGTCAATGATTTACACAAGGACTATCAACTCGGAAACACCCGCCTTGCGGTACTAAAAGGCTTAAATATTAATGTATCGCTAGGCGAGATGGTCGCAATCATGGGGCCCAGCGGATCCGGCAAAACAACTCTTTTAAACTGTATTTCAGGACTCGATATACCTGATCAAGGCACGGTCTCCATCAATGGCAACGCGGTTGAACTAGCTTCAGAAAACGCCAGAACGCTGCTGCGCCGTCATCAAATAGGCATAGTTTTCCAATTCTTCAATCTTATTCCGACTCTAACCGTACAAGAAAATATTGGCCTGCCTTTCCTTATTGCAAAAAATTCAACGCCGAAAAACCAAAAGAATATTGACCACTTGATAGATATGATCGGTCTGAACCAAAGAAATGATCACTATCCCTTCCAATTATCGGGTGGCGAAATGCAGCTCGTTTCAATCGCTCGTGCGTTGGTCCACAGACCATCGCTGGTACTGGCGGACGAACCTACCGGCAACGTAAATCCGAGGATTGGCCGCTCGATCATGGAAATTTTACGAAAAACCACCAAAAAACAAAACACCAGCGTATTGATGGTAACCCACAGCCCGGAACATGCATCGTGGGCCGACCGAATATGCTTTTTAAAGGAAGGCGTTATCGTGGACGAATTGAAGCAACTTGGACAACACGACGAGGTCTCCGCAATTTATAACAAACTGATGAACTTGGAGATTTGATTCAAATGCGAGAAGAAAAAGCGTCGCCAATTAATCTGAGTTTGGCTTTTACGCTGGGTCTAAGAAGTTTAAGCCGGCACAGAATGGTTGCATTGGCAACTATTCTAGGCGTAGCGCTGGGAATGCTGGTCGTCGCAACCATTTTGATCGTCGATTTCAATACCGTCCATAGCGACTCAGACGAAACGCGTTTGCATCCGGGACTCAAATCATCTCCTACAGCAGCCAAACACCAAGCAACTATAACGCTTAAAATAGAAAGAATTATTGTCGTAAAAAAAGAGCATATTTCAAAGCATAGCCGGGGGATCAGTGGATTTTCGGATCTACCAAATCAGGCAATAGAAGCACAAATTGACCGTAGTTCGCCCCCCAGAGACGCCGGTGAAGGCGATTACCAAACCATGCGACTTGCGATCCGAATGGCTTCACTACTGGCTTTTTTCATTGGGGCGGTTATCGTGTTTTATACGATACAATTTTCGGTTGCATCGCGTAGCCGGGAATTTTGTCTACTCCGGTGCGTGGGAGAATTTCGATTAAATATCGCACTATCCTTGTTCACTGAAGCAACTATTCTGGGCACAGTTGGAACCCTTCTGGGCTTATTCGCTGCGTTTCCCGTCGCGCGTAGTTTACTGCTTGCGGGTATTTCGACGACTGGCAGTTTGCCGCTTATTGGCTTTGAAATCCCCTATTGGGAATTAGGCATTCTTGCGCTTACCGGCATCTCGATTGCGTTGCTCGGAGTAGTCGCTCCAATCGTGAATCTTTACCACATTCAAATAGCACAGGTACTCCAACCTCGATTTTCGTCCGATGATATTGGTGCCAGCAATTTTCAGATAAAAGGATTTGCTTGGATACTACCCCCATTGCTTCTGATCAGTTACTTGATGGTGCGCCCATTTTTGGCATCCTGGCTGTCGGTAGTCTATTTATTTGTGTTCGAAGCGTGCTTCGTTATCGTGTTGGCACTAGCGACACTCTGGTGGACTGCTCCGGTATTGCGTTTGTTTATGCGGATTACGGAATTGTTCTTCAAACCTTTGCTTCCTCTGGAGACCGTTTTAACCGGCAAGCGCATGCGGCTCATGAGTCAAAAGGTGGTCTTTTCGGTGACCAGCGTCGTCTTGGTATTCAGCCTTTTGACAGGACTACAC
>CAZVFR010000067.1:0-14247 GCA_964626505.1 uncultured Methylococcaceae bacterium | reverse complement strand
GCGATTTCCTTGAGCGTGAAACCGAGTTGTTGTGCGCGTTTAATAAAATGAATACGTGCGATATAAGTTGAAGGGTACTCCCGGTACCCATTCAATGGCTTTCTCGGCTCTTCTATTAACCCAACGCGTTGATAGTAGCGTATGGTTTCCACGTTCACGTCTGCGCTTCCGGCAAGTTTTCCGATGGTTAAACTCATAGCTCGCAATACCTCATTCAATACGATCTTTCAAGCCAACGCTTTCCCAACAGTACGAAGTCAGACTGAACCTAACATGCCGATACGCCACCATCCACCATATACACGCCGCCGGTACAAAACCGGCTTTCGTCGCTGGCCAAAAACAACATGAGTGCCGCAACCTCCTCGGGCGCACCATATCTACGCATAGGAACAACGGCGGCAAACTTTTGCTTTGGGTCGGAGGCGCCTTTTTGCTCAAGCTGCTGTTCCAAACTGCGCATCATCCGCGTTTCGATTGACGCCGGATTCACGCAATTAACGCGTATACCAATATCCGAACATTCCAGTGCCGCGGTACGCATCAAGCCGATAACCGCATGCTTGCTCGCGACATACGCGGAAAAACCCGAATAACCTTTGATTCCGGTGGTAGATGATGTGATTACGATGCTTCCGCCGCGCTCCTTCATGACCGGAATCACGTACTTCAGGCCCAACCAGACACCGCGTACATTGGTCGCCATGACTCGATCGAATTCCGCCACGGGATAATCAACAATGGGCGACAACTTACCTTCCACGCCTGCGTTATTGATAAATATATCGATGCCCCCGTAGCGTTTTGCGGCAACATCTACATAATTCTCAACCTGCTTGGGTTGGGTAACATCAGCGACCACGTAGCTCACGCAATCCTGTCCTATCGATTCAACCACCTGTTGCAGCGCAGCCTCATCAAAATCGACCAACATCACCGTTGCGCCTTCCCGCACAAACACTTTAGCCGCTGCGGCTCCGATCCCACCAGCGCCGCCCGTAATCACAGCAATTTTGCCATCCAATCGTCCCACATCCCGCCTCTCGATTTTTGTGACCTTAATTGACCGCTAAACGGTACAGCCTCACCATTGAACTCACTGCCTGATTACTTTAGGCTCGGCTCTCCTTAACCACCGCATCCTGTGCAGCCCATTGCTCTTCAATAATTCTGACGCGCTGGGTAACGCCGCACAGCAAGGTGTACGGAATTGTCGACGCGTATTTCGCGATTTCTTCGACCGGCAAATCTTCACCCCACAACACCACTGAATCGCCTACTTTAGCCGACGCACACTCGGACAGATCCACACTAATCATGTCCATCGATACACGACCGATCAACTCGACGCGCTGGCCGTTAACCAACACAGGTGTACCGGAAACCGCGGATCTTGGATAACCGTCACCATAACCCACGGCTACAATACCCATACGCATTGGCCGGGAACAGACCCATTCACCGCCGTAGCCTACCGCGTCTCCAGTCTGTAGATTTTTGATCGCCAGCAACCTGGAATGTAGGGTCATAACCGGCTTCAAACCATGGTCACCACCATTTTTGTCTGAAAACGGCGATACGCCAAACAACATAATACCGGGCCGAACCCAATCCGCGTGAATGTCTGACCAGCCCATTATCCCAGCTGAATTGGCTATACTGCACTCGCCGGCAAACCCAGTCGTAACGCGCTTAAATTGTTGGACCTGCCGCGATGTCGTGTCATCATCAAGATCATCCGCCTTCGCAAGGTGAGTCATCAAAGAGATAGGCTGACGAACCGCCTGGCAATCATTTAATCGCCGATAGGCTGCGGTAAATTCCTCGGCATCGAAGCCGAGACGATGCATACCTGAATCGAGCTTCAACCAAACACTCAATGACTGTGTCACAGCAACCGATTCGAGCAGATCAATTTGCGAAGCGTCATGGATAACCGGCTCCAAACCAAAGCGCCGCAGCAGATCCAGTTCGTTATGTTGGCAAAACCCCTCTAATACCACGATACGCTGACCAATCCCAGCTTCGCGCAAGCGTACACCTTCGTCAACTCGGGCAACCGCAAATGCATCAATCGTGCTCAACGCATCGGCGATACGCTCCAAACCATGCCCGTAGCCGTTGGCTTTGATAACCGCCATAATCTTGGCGCCGCGCGCGTACTCGCGAACACGCTCCACATTATGCCGTAGCGCCGAGAAATCCAATACCGCATGCGCGGCTGGAATCATCCATAACCCCCGTCATCATAAGGATTCGAGATGTAATTCTCGAAACGCGTATATTGCCCCAGAAATGTCAGGCGCGTGGTTCCGATGGGGCCATTACGCTGCTTAGCGATAATGATTTCCGCAGTACCCTTATCCGGGCTGTCCTCGTTATAGACTTCGTCTCGATAAATAAACGCAATCACATCCGCATCCTGTTCGATAGATCCACTTTCTCTGAGATCCGACATCACCGGACGTTTGTTAGGGCGCTGCTCAAGATTTCGGTTCAACTGCGACAGCGCCACAACCGGCACGTCCAATTCTTTAGCCAAAGCTTTCAAAGACCGCGAAATATGCGAGATTTCATTGACGCGATTTTCTCCATACCCCGGTGACTGCATAAGCTGCAAATAATCCAATACGATCAAACCCAGCGGGCCGTGTTCGCGTACCAGACGACGAGCGCGAGCACGCACATCGATAGGCGATAGAGCCGGTGTGTCATCAATAAACAGCTTGGCCTCAGCCAAAATATTAATCGCGGAAGTCATACGCGGCCATTCGTCGTCGTCCAGGTTCCCGGTACGCACTTTGTGCTGATCGATGCGTCCCAGCGAAGACATCATGCGCATAGCCAATTGATCACCCGGCATTTCCATACTGAACACCGCAACCGGCTTGTCTCCCTTAATGGCAACATTTTCAGCTATATTCATCGCGAAACTGGTTTTGCCCATGGACGGACGCCCAGCCACAATAATAAGGTCCGAGCGTTGCAAACCCGATGTTTTTTCGTCGAAATCGTTAAATCCAGTACTCACCCCAGTCAGCGAGCCTTCCTGCTGGAACAGCTTTTCAATTCGATCGACCGCGCTGGATAACAGGGTTTTAATCGGCATAAACCCGCTACTACCGCGCTGCCGTTGTTCCGCAATTTCAAAAACCTTTTGTTCCGCGTATTCAAGAATTTCCGCGGTATCGCGCCCTTCCGTTTGAAACGCGACATTGGAAATTTCAGTACCGACATGGACCAACTGCCTCAGCACGGACCGCTCTCGAACAATATCCGCGTACGCGACGATATTCGCGGCGCTAGGGGTATCCTTAGCCAAGGTCCCCAAATACGCCAAGCCACCGGCATCTTCGAGTTTACCAGCCTGTTCCAATAACTCGGACAGCGTAATGACATCGAAAGGGTCCTGCTTGTCAGCCAAGTCGCGAATCGCGCAAAAAATCAAGCGGTGATCTTTGCGATAAAAATCCTCTTCACCGACCCGGTCCGCGATGGAGTCCCACATCTGATTGTCCAACATTAAGCCACCCAGTACCGACTGTTCGGCCTGTATTGAATGCGGCGGAAGCTTCAAGGACTGAGAACTTTCCGAATCTAGTCGAGCAATTTCAGACATAGTGGTTCTAATTACAGTGGTGTCGAATGGTTATTAGCGATTGTACCAATCCATCCGCTATTGTTGAAAAGGATGGTCATATTTCGCTGGTTTTTTCTTGGGCTTCGACTTTGGAACTAACTCAAGCATTTTCGCGTAAGTTCTTGATAAATTCGGTCGTCGAAAATCCATCCACATACTGCATCAATTTAACCTCACCGCCGTTATTTTGCACGCAATCGTAACCCGCGATGTCTTCGATATTTGCATAATCGCCACCCTTGACCAATATATCCGGTAGTACTTGGCAAATCAGGTCGCGCGGTGTGTCAGCGTCGAACGAGATCACCCAATCCACGCATTCCAGTGCCGCCAGCATCGCCATACGGGTTTCCAGTGAATTGACCGGCCGGTCAGGACCTTTGAGCGCTCGCACCGAACTATCACTATTGACCAGCACAACAAGTCTGTCTCCAAGCGATTTAGCCTGCTCTAAATAAACCATGTGTCCTGGATGCAGGATATCGAAACAACCATTGGTCGCAACAATTTTCTCTCCAGCAAAACGCGCTGCCTCAAGCGTATCCAGCAACTGCTCTAACTCGATCACACCGCGCTGATGGGCTCTCTGGCGATGCAGTGCGTAGCGAAGTTCATCCAAAGCGATGGTTGCTGTTCCCAGCTTAGCGACCACCACACCCGCCGCCGTATTAGCCAAGGATGTCGCCTCAGGAAGTCCACAACCGGCTGCGAGGCCAGCTGCCAACACCGAAATTACCGTATCTCCAGCACCGGTTACATCGTAAACTTCGCGTGCCTGGGTGGCCAAATTCAAAGGTTCTGATTCACGTTCCAGCAATGTCATACCGCGTTCGCCCCGGGTTACCAATAACGCGTCGGTATTGAGCTTGTTGAGTAGAGACAAGCCTTTGCTCAGAAATTCATCTTCGGATTCAAAACGTCCGACCACCGCCTCAAATTCGCTCAGATTCGGTGTAATGAGGGTCGCATTAGAATACTTGGAAAAATCAGTTCCTTTAGGATCGACCAGCACCTGTTTGCCCTTTTCCCGCGCGATTTCAATGAATTTCTTAACCGCCCCGAGCGTACCCTTGCCGTAATCGGACAACACCACCACATCGGTATTTTCCAGCTCCTCCCGGTATGTTTTCAATAGAGTATCCGCGGGAACCGCGTAGAAGCCATCTTCAAAATCGAGTCGAATCAATTGTTGATTGCGACTCAAAACACGCAACTTGGTAATCGTCTCACATTGCGCTATGCGTTCGAATAGGCATCTTACGCCGTTCCTATCAAGCAGCCTAGCCAGAGTATCAGCGCTGGCGTCATCGCCACTAAATCCCATTATCGTGACTTGCGTACCTAAAGCCGCAATATTCAACGCTACGTTACCCGCTCCACCAACACGTTCCTCGGACTGCTTGACGTGCACCACCGGAACCGGCGCTTCCGGCGAAATTCGTGAAGTTCCACCGTACCAATACCGGTCCAGCATTAAATCTCCGACAACCAAAATCCGCGATGAAGAAAAATCAGGCAGTTGCATTTGTTTCCATTGTTCAATTAAAGAGGCAAAATAGATGCTTCGCACATGGAAGCCCGGCATTCTGGGTACGTGATATTTTGTGGCGAGCAAGGCGGAAAATCAGTCACTCTACAACGAGATTTCCCAATGCTGAACTCCGCGAAATAGCGCGTGCAATGGGGGCTGAAATTCCATTTGTGGAGAGTATAACAGAGTCAGCACTTGGAAGTTATGCGCGGTATCAGTACTATACGCGTCACAAAAACACCATAAACGCCAGCCGCTAAACTTTCGCAGGAGACAATACAATGAGCGTCACAATTTACCACAACCCGCGTTGCAGCAAATCCCGGGCAACCTTGCAATTATTGCAGGACAGAGGCATTGAACCCACCATAATAGACTATCAAAAAACCCCGCCAACCGCGGCCGAACTCGACGATATTCTAACCAAATTGAATAAGCAGCCGCACGAATTGATGCGAAAAGGCGAAGCAGAGTACACGCAAGCCGGTCTGGACAATCCCGCTCTCGATCGCGACGCGCTGATTCAGGGTATGGTTGAAAACCCAAAAGTTATCGAACGCCCAATTGTACTGGCCAACAATAAAGCTGCCGTAGGCCGCCCGCCGGAAAGCGTATTGGACATTTTATAGGCATGGTTGAAATTCTTGTTTTATATTACAGCCAATTCGGCTCCACGGCGGAAATGGCTAATCTTATCGCGCGAGGTATCGAAGAAATCCCCGACGCCACCGCTAAAATTCGAACCGTACCGGCTGTTTCGCCTGTTTGCGAAGCGACTGAAGACACTATTCCGGATTCGGGTCCGCCGTATGTGACTCTAGAAGACATGAAAACCTGCGCCGGACTCGCGTTGGGCAGCCCAACCCATTTCGGTAACATGGCCGCGCCACTAAAACATCTGATGGATAATACCAGTGAGCTGTGGTTTTCGGGTGGGCTATCCGGCAAGCCCGCGGGTGTTTTCACCTCTGTATCAAGCATGCACGGCGGCCATGAAACGACATTAATATCCATGATGCTGCCGCTATTGCACCACGGCATGCTGATTGTCGGTTTACCTTCCAGCGAACCTGCTGTTCTGAATACCGCAACCGGGGGCACACCTTATGGGCCCAGCCAACTTTCGGTAAAGGGTAAACACGGACTCAGCGCCGACGAAAAATCTCTATGTCAGGCGCTTGGCAACCGCTTGGCGACCATCGCGTTAGCCTTGTCGAAGGCCTGAAGGTGGTTCTTACGTCGCGATTCGCACACCAGATAGCTTTAACAGGTTACTTTGGTTTACTGTCTTTGTTGATGCTTTGGCCGACCGTTTTATCACCCCCCCAGCGTGTTCCAGTGGCGCTGATACTCGCCGTTTCACTATTACCGTTGTTGTTCCCCTTGCGCGGATTACTGTACGGCAGACCCTCGGCCTGCACCTGGGCAGCCTATTTGAGCTTGTTTTATTTTATCCACGGCGTAACGGATATTGCCGGCAACCTCGGCAATCAACGAATTCCGGGCGGTTTAGAAGTTTTAGCGAGCCTGATGCTGTTCTTTGGCTGTGCGTTTTATCTAAAATCACTCAAATCCTAATAGTCTAACGACAAACTACAATAATGCTGGAAGGCTTTTAACGGAACACACAACGCACATCCGCCAATAGCCGAAAAACAACATCACATGGCTATCCAACTCCCCATTCCATTTGAATTCCACGCCGATCAAAATTTCGACACATTCTATACGGGTCCCAACGCGGAAATCATCCAAGCACTCAAAGCCTGCAGCAAAGATGTCGGCGAAAAATTTATAGTCGTATGGGGAAACGCCGGTCTGGGAAAATCACACCTGCTGCAAGCGACCTGTCAGTTCGCACACCAATTGCAACAGCGTCTATTCTATCTGCCCTTGAAAGACTTGTTGGAATACGGACCGGAAGTGCTGGACGGCTTAGAACAATGCCAACTGATTTGCATCGACGACATACACACGATTGCCGGAAATTCCGCATGGGAAACCGGTTTTTTCCATTTTTTCAACCGTCACCGCGACTTCGGTCACCGATTGATTCTTAGCACAAACTGCACACCCTCGGCTCTACCCATAAGTCTGGCCGATCTCGCGACTCGCCTGGCCTGGGGATTAACTTTACAGTTGCAGCCACTATCCGATCAGGACAAGCAGCGAGCCCTAACGCTCAAGGCTCAAACCCTGGGACTAAACCTGTCGCCTCGTGTCGGGCAATTCCTGCTCAATCACACGCCGCGAGATCTGCCTTCACTATGGAAACTGCTCGAAGAACTAGACCACGCAACGCTATCGGCCCAACGCAAATTGACCATACCCTTTTTAAAATCGTTCTTAAACGATAACGCTTAACGCGGTCCGTCAAACTTCTATAGTTTTCCAACGCCCCCGCAACACGGCCGACCATTTTCCAGCGGCCTTAATCATCGTAGTTACGTTAATCACCCACCAAATGCCCGCAGCTCCAAAACCCAACGGAAACGCAAACAGCCATGCCAAGGGAATACGCAGAATATTCCAGGGTACGGACCAGAGCAAAATCGGCCGGGTATCACCCGCGCCTTCCAATACGCCTTCGGCCAAACATTCATAGGCAACAAACAGCTGCGAAAAAGCCAAAATCTTCGCGTATAGAATTGCTTGGGCCAGAACCAACGGGTCGGAGGTGAAAATCCCGCATAAATACTCCGCGCCAAACCAAAATACCGCTGCAGCCAGTAAGCCCCCCACAGTGACTATCGGAAACGCCAAACGGATGGTCTGATTAGCTTGGTCGATCCGGTTTGCGCCGATGTACCTGCCAACCAAGCTTGCAACTCCGATCGAAATGCCCCAAAAGATAGGCCAGGTAAAACCTTCCAGTGCGGAAAATCCTATTCCCAGTGCCGCATTGACGGCCGGTCCCAATGGAGAAACCGAGGTCTTCAGTAATGCCCAATAAACCAACGCGAACATTGCAATACTCCAGCTAATCGGCAGACCGATACGGATAATCCGTCGAAACGATGAACCCCAGTAAAAATCTTTTCGCCGCGGCATAAACAGCCGACGCAACACGATTAATCCGATCAGAACCGAGATACCGCGGCTGATTCCAGTTGCTATCGCCGCTCCGCTTATCCCAAGATCCAACACGTAGATAAACAGAGGATTCAAAACGATATTCAACACCGTCGCCAGCAGCTGCAAAACCATTACGAATCCGGCGCGTCCTACCGCAATAAAGATTGCGTCAACAATCGGCGCCAGTGCCAACGGGAAGCCCACCACAGCCAACGACTGTAAATAAGTAACCGCCTGGAGCTTGGTGCCATCGCTCAACCCCAATCCTTCACAGATTAACGGCGCCGCCAAACCCATCATCAGCAAAGCTCCACCGCCAAGTAAAATGCCGCCAGACAACGCATTGCCGATAACGCGCCTTCTCAATACATCATCTTGAGCGCCCGTCGCACGCGCGACCAAGGGACCGGTCCCGGCCGAAACAACGGCGAATACCGAAAACAGTCCGATCAGAATGAAGGTGCACGAACCAACAGCGGCCTGAGATTCCACACCCAACCACTGAACCGAATATTGATCTATTACCTTAAATGCATTATTTAACAACACCGATACCGCGGCCGGTGCGGCTAATGCGGCCAAACTTTTGAGCGTTACGTTTTCCAAAACTGAACTCTACGGTTACTATGGGGAATGTAAATATCCAGCCAAATTTCAGGATTTCGGGTTAGAATTAACCTACTGACTAAGCGCGTCCCCTATCAGCCAGCTCGAATTTTGCCTGCAGCCGGAAGACTTCTCATGAGATACAACGCACAACCGACTACTCGATCCCTGAATATCTACCCAATGCATCGTATGCGCTTCGGGTTTCGCTGGCTGGCTATCTTAGCATTGATGGCCCAACTCACGGGATGTCAAAGCCTGCATTTACCGAATTTCGGTTTTCCGTCTGATTTTGACGACAATCGGCAACCGACAATCGAATCGCTGGAAGGTCATAGCTTCCGCATCAACCCAGACACCGATCTGGTTGGACTGCCCGCGGTTATGATCTCGAAACGCGGCGATACATTGCCCGATATCGCGCGCCATTTTGGCTTGGGCTTCAACGACATTACCCGAGCCAATCCGCTGCTGGGCGCTTGGGTTCCGGGTGCCGACCGACGAGTGGTTTTACCGGTACAATTCATATTGCCCGACACACCGCGAAAAGGCATTGTGCTAAACCTAGCCAACATGCGATTGTTTCATTACCCCAAGGCGCCTAAGACTGCGCAACGGTCAGTAATCACCTATCCCATCGGTATTGGTCGTCAGGGCTGGTCAACACCGACCGGCCGCACGCGCATAACGCAGAAAAAGGCGAATCCCAGTTGGACGGTACCTGCATCAATTCTACGCGAACACCGTTTGGACGGCGATCCGCTTCCACGCGTGGTAAAAGCCGGTCCAAACAATCCTCTAGGCCTGTTTGCACTACGACTCAGTATGCCCAGCTATCTTATCCATGGAACCAATAAGCCCTATGGCGTCGGCATGAGGATTAGTCATGGCTGTGTGCGGCTCTATCCGGAAAATATTGAAACCCTGTTCAAGCAGGTTAGGGTCGGCACTCAGGTCAAAATTGTCAACCAGCCTTATCTGATCGGGTGGTGGCATAATATGCTTTACCTTGAAGCCC
Organism: uncultured Methylococcaceae bacterium; assembly: GCA_964626505.1. Lineage (GTDB taxonomy): Bacteria > Pseudomonadota > Gammaproteobacteria > Methylococcales > UBA1147 > CAZUGA01. The sequence goes on along the minus strand of CAZVFR010000067.1, from coordinate 4,377 downwards.
ATAAACCTTTGACGGACAAACGGAAGAGTCACTCCAAACTGAAACAGTCAGTTTTGAAACAACTCAAAGAACAAGCTAAAAAAACCACAACCGCGGTGGATTGGAAAAAAGTCGATAATACTCTGGAGCTCGCAAATGGCATTCCAACGCCGATCTTGAGTTATAGCCGCAGTTTGGATCGACTCACAGAGCACTGGGACATCGTCGCTCACCCTGACAAATTTTACGGGAAACCAGCAGTCCCACCCGTCACCAGCCGGGACTGGACAGCACTTGCAGGTAATTTCGTGGATGAAGTCAAGGCCCAACGACTTGCGGAAATCCTGACCCACCAAGGCCCGCCCCTCCCGTCCCGCGTGATCGAAACCACTAAACAGTACCAGGTCATCGTCGGTCCGTACAAAAACCGCCGAGAAGCTAATAGCGCCAAAAAGCGATTATATCGGGAATTCGAAATCGACGCGAAAATTATCCAACCGTTGATATAACTGACACATTTAGCCTGTATTTCTCACTAGCGTGCAAGATGCCCAAGCAGAACATTGCTTCCACACAAGTATTTTGAAGCAAGCAATTCGATAAGTATAGGGCTGAATCTGATAGTGGTTTTTAATTGGTGCAGCCAGATACTCCCAACGGTCGCCTAATGCCTGCTGCAATATCGGTTTCTGATTCATCTCCTAGCTCCACAAAGTACTATGAAAAACCATGACCACAACAATAAGGATCATTGAAATAAATGCTGGAATTCCCAGCCATTGCCATATCCGGGTATATCGGTAATACAAACTTGGGATCGGCGAATTTGTATCGAAGGCTTCTACCGCCAAATCGCGCATCCGGATTTGCAAAACAACGACCGGCAACCAACAGATCCCTGCGATCAGGTACAGAAAATAGCTTAGCAGAAGCCAAGAATCATCCAGGGGAATACCCAGCAGGTGAGCCATCCACAAGCCGGTGATCGGCTGGATCAGAACGGTTGGCGTGGTAAATACCCAATCCGCCAGAACTACGTGTCGGCTGGTCACCGCCATTGCAGCAGGATTTCGACTTTGATCAGCCATTAGTTTGTAGAAAACAGTACCCAAGCCCAACCCAAACAGGAGAATCGCGCTGAGAATATGAATCACCTTCAAGGAGAGATAAGTCATACTCTTTCCTCCTCAAGAATCAGCAATATGTAGATCGCAAGCAGGAACGGCAGGTTCTTCAGTAGTGGACCAAAGGGGTGAAACAAAAACTCAGGAAGCCAGACGCATAGAACCACACTGTAGAGTGCAACTGTGGCCAGCTGAAACCTCAAAAGCAATCCGGGTTTCCAACCCAGTAAGGTCAATAATCCGACCGATACATCCAACAGCGACAATCCGTAAAGTGAGAGCGGTGCCGCGAATCCGATAATCCCGACCTTAGCCAGAAGATCGAGGCTGTGTTCCGGTGGGTAGAACATTACCGAAGTGATCCCGCTCCATAACCAGACAATTGCGATACAAAGCCGCAATAACGGTCGCATAAAATACAAGCGGGCGTGCCAACGCTGCGCCTGACTCGCCGGGATTGAAAATAGTATTTCATGCACGCCCACCGGTTGATGTCCAAGTACCGTGGCCACCGCTTCACTGGAAGCGCAGTTACCCCGCAGCAGCATGCGGATATTGTCTCGAGACAACATGGGTAACCTCAGTTTTTCCAACCAGCCCATCATCTTAATCATGAAACTCGATGGCACTGAAAACTGCAGAACCCGGCGAACCCCAAGACGTTGAGCTAACCCGCTTAATAATTCTCGCATCGATACCGCTTTCTCTCCGACCACATCGAATTGCTGCGACTGGTCTGGAGTGGAAATACAGTACAGGATAAGATCAACCAGATCATCAATATGTACCGGTTGCAGCATTTGCTGCCCCTGATCGATCAAAACTTGGACCGGAAGCGCGGCAAGCGCATGGAAGAAAGCCATGCTCGCTGCACCTTCACCATAAACCACGGATGGACGTAATATCGCTGACGGTATATCCATAGCGAGCAACGCATCGTCAGCGGCTTTCTTTGACAGATGGTACTTAGAACTGGCTTTGTCATCGCATCCCAAAGCTGAAATTTGAATTATCTTTTGGACTCCGATTTCCCTGGCGGCCTGAAACAGTGCGATCGGCGCCAGCGAATGTAGACAATCAAATGTCTGGCTGCCAGTTTGATTGATTATGCCAACACAGTTGATCACGATATCCACATCCTCTAATAAGGGCATCCAGTCCTCAGATCGCGTCATGCACCGGAAATCTGTTGAAACTATTCGGACCTTTGGAAATATCTTCCGTATTTTGGTTTTGCCCCTCACGCAAGCGATGACATTATGCTCGGTACGGTTCAACGAATTCATCAAATGCCGACCGATAAATCCGCTGGCACCGGTGATCAAGATGTTCATAGCACCCTCCTTTGCGAAGCGATGACTGGTTGACGGACATTATTCCTCCGCAAACTGGAAGTGATCGCCGGTTTGTGGCTAACCCTAGCCAGATTCACTGCAGCCATGCCATCGCGGATTCCCCATATCAACACGCCAATACCAAAGCCGGTCAAAAGATCGGATAACAAACCATAATCAACCGGAGATATGCTCGTGTATTCCGTTCCCCAATGCCAGAGAACCGGGACCAACATTGCGACGTAAGCGCCGCCCGACATACTAAGGATCAGATGGGTAATACGTTCGGATGCAATCAAAACACGGGTTTGATCCTCTACGACAAAATCCCACGCAGTCAGCAAAATCTCGATCACTAAAATCACCGCGACCAACCAAGCCCAATATCCACACCAGACCCAATTGGCCAAGCCGATAAAAACGCACGCATACAGTAGTTCACGTATCGAATGAATGGATTGTTCGGTTTGTGCACCGGGTCTCGACGGTAGCGTCTCCCTGAACTCATGGTTCCAAAACACATCGTATGCACCCAACGTAGCCTGGAAAATCAATAAATATATAACTGTCAACATATTGCACCTGTGAATTGTAGAAAAGGTGCCTTTAGACTAGAGGCATGGTCCGGAAAGAACTTCCGAAATGATAGAGCTGGAATAGAAAATTAATAAATGCTAAGAATACAAAAGCTTAGTGATCTAGGAAATGATAAAACAGGAATGTTCATAGTCACTAATTACTCCGCGAACAGCCAAAAAAGTAGTGTAAATTTTCTTGGCGTGGCAATCGGTCCGTCATCCCCGCAGTGAAGCGGGGATCCAGTGCCATGGACGGTAAGTAGTGTATGTTCCTGTATCTGGATTCCGGCAGTCGATGCTGGAGTGACTCGGTGGATATTTCAGAAGTTAGATGAGTACTTAAAAAACCGTCGAAATCGGAGATTAACGAAGCGCCTGTCCCTTACGGAATTCCCCAGGTGCTATCCCGACTAAATCACGAAATGCGGCATAAAAATTCGATTGTGAAGTAAACCCAACGGACAAACCGATTGAAAGCACTGAGGCCGACGGATTTTCAAGCAATTGACGTTTTGCTTCCTCGACACGCTGCTCTCGAATATAACGGGAAAATCCGGTGCCGATTCGGGTGTTGATCAATTCAGACAACTGGTGCGAGCTGAGATTTAATCTAGAGGCTAAACCGCTAAGGTTCAGACGTTCGTCGGTGAAAACCTTCTCCTTCTCCATGAGTTCTAACAGCTTCGCCACGACCGTTTCAATTTCGACACCGGTCAACGTGGATTCTTTGTAACTTGCCTGCACCGCTTCGGTCAAATTTCCAGAAAACCCGGGTGAAACCACCATAATCCATTGAAGTATGACGAAGCCTGTTCCGATTGCCACAGCATAACAAGCGATAAACAATTTCATTGAAATCAGTTGCTGTACTGAAACCAGCACCAACACAAAACCGGCCAGAATTAACAATATCATCAGGGCCGTAGCCTCCAAGCGAAAACGTCTACTTTGTTGGCGCAGCCCGAATACCCGTTTCAACAACCAGATAAGATATCCAGCGCCTATTAAAAAAGCTAATGGAAATGCCTTTTCGAAGACCAAGACCTGTGATATCCCGAAAGGAAACAGGTGAAACAGATCAAGCCAACGACTCCGAGCTTGAGGAAACAAAACATGCCGGCTGGAAAAATAAAAAGCTGGTGCAACTGAATACAGAAATATCAAATAGCCACGTGAATAAATTAAATATTCGGATCCGGTCAGATAAAGATAGTGAGCGAATTGCAGGCCAGCCAGACTCAAAAACAAAATTCGGAAACTAATATACCCCGAAATCTTTGTGTCGTCTGGTTGGAAACGACTGGTTAATGTACTGGTTCAGCGGGAACCGGAATTTTCATCTGTTGCTGTTAGTTGAATACC
>CAZVFR010000066.1:11751-14299 GCA_964626505.1 uncultured Methylococcaceae bacterium | reverse complement strand
GTCTTGAAAGTCAGATAGGAAACAACCTGTGGTTTGTATAGAGCCATTTTGCTTTATTTCCGCTATATTGTTGATTTTCATCGCAGCCTCCCATTGGTTGGAATAGCTTTCGAGTTGTTCTATGACTTTTGGCAAATTTGATAATACAGCGATATAAGTGGTTATAGCATGATCTTACGAAGACGGCTGCGATCCAACGTCACCAGGAAAGCGGCAAATTCTTGACGTAACCTGGCTATTTTGACGCGATATCCCTATATGTCAGGCTAGTTGTCGCTTGACCGAGGAAGGTAAAAAAGTGGCGTTTCGGGAACTAAAGGAGCTCCAGCTCAAAGTGGCGACACAGGGCCGCCACGCTGCCAAGGGGATCAAGTTTTTTTGTGAGGCTGGCGCGGAATTGGGCTCTGATGGGAAACCGAAAGGCTCCGTGAAATGCGGATTCAAGTTTGGTGGCTAAGTGTCTGACCGAAAACCAATTGGGTGATATCAGTGGTTTGTGATAATGGATATGGATAGGAAATTCAAGGGCACTTTCCAACCTATCTTCGAAGCGTAAGGGTCGAGTTTTTACTTATAGCATATATTGCTTTGCTGAGAATAGTGGGATACTTACCATGTAAGGTAGGAAAAGGACGAATCGCAAATTTACTCTAAAATCTTCGAATGGCAGCAGGGGATCGATAAGTGTTCGGTCATCCCGTAGCTGGCGACCGTCTCCTGTGGGTCGCTTTCCGCCAGCGGCATTCAATGCTAACGAATATCCACTATTCGAGTAACACCAATGCTAGGCTGATGTATCTAACACTGTCAGTACGGCCAGATCTGAGAAATCGCGATGTCGCTGTTATGTCGAATTTAAGTTTCAACAGTCAGATAAACTGCACACTCAACCACTATAGACTGAAAGGCCATAGGTTGTTAAACGGTTATATTCACAGATGTGGTCTGGCGTTGAGGTACGATACCCAGCCTACAGAATTTATTTTCCTTTTTTAACATGCCTCATCATGCGCTTGCGCTTACGAATTTGGCTCTCAGTAAGCTTGTTGCGCTTACCCTTGAACGGGTTCTCAGATGATTTGAATTCCACTCGCACCGGCACACCGGACAATTGCAGTTTTTCCCTGAAAACATTGCTTAGATAACGCCGAAATGCATTTGGAACAGCGTGAGTCTGGTTACCGTGGATGACTACTACAGGCGGATTATGTCCGCCCTGATGAGCGTATTTAAGTTTGATTCTGCGGCCCCGAACCAGTGGGGGTTGATGTGCCTCAACCGCGTCGGAAAGAATCTTGGACAGACGTGAAGTCGACATATCGATCATCGATGCCTGATAAAGTTTAATGACAACGTCGAACAGACCACCGACACCGGTGCCGTGCAGCGCGGATATAAAATGTTTTTCCGCGTATTCAAGAAACGTCAGTTTGACGTCTAACTGGCGTTTAACTTTGTCCCTCTGCTCGGGTGATAAACCGTCCCATTTATTCAATCCGATAACTAAGGCCCGACCGGCTTCCAGTACCATGCCCAACAAACCCGCATCCTGGTCCGTTACACCCTCGCTGGCATCGACCAGGTAAATGACCACATGGGCCCGATCTATAGCTTGCAACGTTTTGACCACGCTAAATTTTTCAACAATCTCGGAAACTTTAGCACGCCGCCGCAACCCGGCCGTATCGATGAGCGTATATTTCCGCTGATCTCTTTCGAACGGGATATACACACTATCGCGGGTCGTTCCAGGCTGATCGAAGACAACCACGCGCTCTTCGCCCAGCAGGCCATTGACCAACGTCGATTTGCCAACATTGGGACGCCCTACGATTGCGATACGAATTCCCTGGTCCACGGCGTCATCTGAATCATCACTCTGAGGGATCAATTCTTCAAAGCGTTCCAATAAGTCCACCACGCCATGACCATGGGACGCCGAAACCGCTACAGGATTACCTAAGCCAAGCGCATGAAATTCGGCTGACGCAGACATCGCATCCAAGCCATCAGTTTTATTGGCAATGAGTACAACCGGCTTGTTTGCTTTGCGCAAATAGGTCGCAATGGTTTGGTCAGACGCGCTCAACCCAGCGCGTGCATCGACCAGAAACAAAATCAGATCGGCTTCGTTGATTGCGTATTCAATCTGTTGCTTGGCCAAAGTCTGGATCGCATCCGCATCATCGGAAATTCCACCAGTATCGACAATCAAAAATCCACGATTACCCCGCGTAACCCGACCGTATTGCCGATCCCGTGTCAATCCCGGGAAATCAGCAACCAATGCATCCCGTGACTGAGTCAGGTAATTGAATAAAGTCGATTTACCAACATTAGGCCGCCCGACCAAAGCTATGACTGGAAGCATACTACTATCAATCTATTCTACAGTAATGGCAACCAGTATACCGTCTTTGCCATAGACATAAACCACGTCATCAGCCACAACCGGTGCGGCCAATATCGGTTCGTCGCCGATTTGTATCCGGCCAACTTGACGTCCATCGAACTGCGAAAGCCAATGTAAATAACCTTCGAAATCCCC
>CAZVFR010000066.1:0-11741 GCA_964626505.1 uncultured Methylococcaceae bacterium | reverse complement strand
CCCGACCACCAGATAATCTTTGTGCACCACAGGTGCGGTAAGCTGACGTTGGTGCAGTTCATCTTGTTTCCAAACCGCAGATCCGTTGCGTTGGTCCAAGGTCCAAACGTCGCTGACTTCGTCACTCAAATACAAGTACCGCCAATCCGCTGACAAACCGGAATACGCAGATATTTCCTTACGCCACCATAGAACCTGGCCATCCTGGATCGCAACAGCGAATACCCCACCCTGAAAACTGGCGATATAAATCACATCGTCGATAATTAGCGGATCGGTGTCCAAATCGACCAAACGCTCTAGTTCAGAACGCCCCTGCGGTACCGCAACAGTGCTTTCCCATTCCACCTTTCCATCCCTGAGCCGCAGCGAGATAAGCTTTCCACTTGCATAACCCGTAATCACCCGGCTACCATCCAGCACAGGAGAACCGGTACCACGCAGACTTAAGGGGGGCACACTACGCTCATAAAGCCAAAGTTCTTCCCCGCTTTGCTCATCAAGCCCAGTCAAGCGTCCATCGACGGTCCTTACGATGACGACACCACGCCCAACCGTTGGAATCGACAACACTTCGCTGGATACGTTTTTATTCCAACGGGTTGTCCCATCGTGAATGTTCAAGGCTATTATCTCAGCATCGCTGGTCCCGAATAGAACTGTACCGTCTCCCAATCCTGGACCGGCTGAGATTGCTTGCTCGGTTTCAACCTCCCAAATCATTTCACCATCCGAGAGATTCCTTGCCTGTATCAGGCCGCTACGATCGGCAACGATTATCATATCGCCGGATACGGCTGGAACCAACCGCAGATACATGCCGCCACTGCCCACACCAACCTGTTCCTGCCAGATGATGTTTAATTCTATTTCGGGCGTAATCTCCACCAGCTCATTGGGCGGTTCGGCGTTGTCTTCCTCAACAATAAAATCGGATAACCCCGAAAGTGAATCTGAAACCGCGTCCAGCGCCCCACACCCCCCCATGGCAAAGCAAAAACACAACCAGACCAGCCTTTGTCTCACCATTACTAGGACTACTCCTCGCTAGCCGTAACTGCGAGATCGTCCATTTTCAAATCTAGAAATTTCGATTTTCGACCCAAGGTGGTTGCACGTCGATAGGCGATACGGGCTTCGCTGTCTCGCTTTAGCGCTACGTAGATATCCCCTTTCATCTCTTGATATTGGGCTTCAAAAGCGCCTGACTGACCCAGGTTGACCTTGCTGATCGTCTCCAAGGCTACATCGTAATCGCCTTGTGCAAGCATTAGCTGTAGCAGTCGTAGCAGCGCGATATGTTTGATCGTTTCATCACCCGGAGATTCGACAACCTTGGTCAAAGCTGTTTGCGCTGCTTCCAAATCGCCCGCGTTAACCTTTTCTCTTACCAGAAACAAATTTGAATACGACGCATAGGGTGTCGAAGCATAAGATTCATTAATTTTTTGCACCAATTTCAATACCGACTCGGATTGACCTTGGTCGGAAGCTTCCAATAATTGTTGAAAAATATCGGATGCCGCGCGCGCCTGGCCTGTCTTATAACTTTGCCAGCCATTCCATCCTAAAACAGCGCTGATACCGATTACCAGACCCGCAATTACAGACCGGCCATTTTCTTTCCACCATTTTTTGACGGCGTCTATCTGTTCTTCTTCAGTATCGTAGGTTACCACTAAATTCTCCTTACCCAACTGTTAGTCTATCGCGCAGGTATTCAGCCAATTTTGATTGATCTACGCTGACCTGCTGTTCATCACTGCGTAGCGGCTTCAAACCAACCACGCTATTTTCAACTTCTTCATCTCCCAAAATCAGTGCATATTGTGCTCCGATTTTATCCGCGCGTTTAAACTGGCTTTTGAAGCTACCGCCACCACTGTGGACACAAAGCTTTAAATCAGGCAGTAGGTCCCGCAAATTCTCGGCCAAACGCCGACCCGCGCATTCGGCTTTTGCGCCAACCCTAATCATAAATACATCGACTCTATTTTCGAATTCGGAATCAGGTCGGTCATCGAGTAGCGCGACCAAGCGCTCCATACCCATTGCAAATCCGACCGCCGCATTGGTTTTCCCGCCGAGTTGTTCTATCAAGCCATCGTAACGGCCTCCAGCGCATACGGTTCCCTGCGACCCTAGCTCGTCAGTAACCCACTCGAATACGGTATCGCAATAATAATCCAAACCTCGAACCAAGCGCGGATTTAAAATATATTCGAGCCCGGATTCGTCCAATATCCCGCACAATTTATCAAAGTGCTGCCGCGATTCCGCTCCTAAGTAATCGGTCAATACCGGCGCGCCGTCGATCAATTCACGCATGGCGGAATTTTTACTGTCGAGTATGCGCAGCGGATTAGTGGCCAACCGACGTACACTATCATCATCCAACTCAGCTTTGCGCTGGGAAAAATAATCTACCAGCCTTTCGCGATAATTTAACCGGTCCGCAGTCGACCCCAACGAATTTAACTGAAGTTCCATTTTAGCCTCGACACCCAGTGCCTTCCACAGCCTGTGCATCATCAGAATAAGTTCCGCATCGATCTCAGGACTGTGCATACCGTAGGTCTCGACGCCCACTTGGTAAAATTGCCGATAACGGCCTTTTTGCGGGCGTTCGTGGCGAAACATTGGCCCTAGATACCACAGACGATGAACCTGATTGTGCAACAACCCATGTTCGATACACGCACGCAAACACCCGGCTGTCCCTTCCGGCCGCAAGGTCAACGAGTCACCGTTGCGGTCCTCGAAGGTGTACATTTCCTTTTCGACGATATCCGTCACCTCACCAATGGAACGGCGAAATAAATTCGTACTCTCGACAATTGGCAAACGTATCTCGGAATAACTGTAAGCCGACAAAACCCGACGTAATTCGTGTTCAGCCCACTGCCAACGCCCCGTCTCGCTGGGAAGGATGTCGTGCATCCCGCGAATCGCTTGTATTTTTTTAACCATTATTTATTCTGTTTTGGCGACACAAAACCACGCACAATCAACTACCTCACGCTATTCCAATCGACTATATGAGAGGTGGGTCAACAAGAAAAAACTTAACGCGCAGTAAAACCTTTCAAGGATATCAGATCAAAGAACTACAGGTCTAATTCGGCGTGAACCAGAGATAATCATTCTGGTGAGAAACCAAGGCGTTATATATAGCAACTACTCCGACAGGGCGTTCGCTTCGTCTGATTCTGGAAATTTCTCACGCAGCAACGCGCTATATTTGTCGGCAGCCGCCTGATCGCCCAATTCTTTTTCAACCTCGACACCCAGTGCTAAAGTCTTGGGCGTATGATCCGCGACCGATTGATAACGCTGCAAAAACGCTCTACCCGACATCGGATTACCCTTTTCCAGACTGACGCGCGCCATCGCGAATAGCGCGGCCGCAAAATTGGGCTGCTGGTCCAAGGCTTGTCGAAGATAAGCCTCTGCTACGTCAAGTTTCTTGGCTTTTTGGGCACAGATTCCAGCGTTCACCATAGCAACCCACGGAGTCTTATACAATGGCGTATTGATCGCTGTTTTAAAATGCTGGTCCGCGCGCGCGTATTCCGCACGCGAACACAGGTAATTGGCATAGTCGGTCTGCGCACTGGCGTTGGAAGGCCGCAATTTTATCGCTTTCTCCAAATGTGCTCCAGCCAGATTTTTCTGACCAAGACGCTGATATAGGATAGCAATTGCGTGGTGCGCTTCGCTGCTGCTCGAATCCAAATCCAAAGCGCGTTGCATATTTTGCAATGCGATCTCTAATTGGCCCCTACCCATGTATTGAATACCCAAATTAGTATATACATCCGCTGGACTGGGCTCAGGAACATCCAACTTATTCGACTGCTTACGCGCTGCACAGGCCAACAGTAACGCGCATAGGATTAACACGATTATTCTTCTATACAACATCAAACCTCCGTCACTATCATGGAAGACCTTCGCGAGCGGTCTGCAACTTTACCGACCAATTGGCCGCAGGCTGCATCTATATCGTCACCGCGAGTTTTGCGCACAGTGGCCACATAACCCGCATTCATCAAAATTTCCTGAAACCGCTCGATCACAGGAATTTTGGAACACCGGTATTCTGTATTCGGAAATGGATTGAAGGGTATCAGATTTATTTTCGACGGGATATCGCTCAACAACTTACATAAGGCTTTAGCTTGGGCCGGCGAATCGTTTATACCGTCCAGCATCACGTACTCAAAGGTAATTTTGCGCTGGCGAGTCTCAGCAAAGTAATGCTTGCATGCCTTAAGCAGCTCTTTTATTGGGTATTTTTTATTGATCGGTACAAGCTTGTCGCGCAATTCATCATTGCTAGCGTGTAACGAAACAGCAAGCGCCACATCGGTTACCTCACGCAATCGATAAAGCGCAGGAACCACGCCCGACGTGCTCAGTGTAACCCGACGTTTGGAAAGACCATAGCCAAAATCATCCATCATCAGGTTCATTGCACTAACTACATTATTAAAATTCAACAATGGCTCGCCCATACCCATCATGACGACATTGCTAATTGGCCGCTGTGTGTCGAACGCCGCGGATGCGACCCATAACTGACCGATTATCTCCGCAACACTGAGGTTACGATTAAACCCCTGCTGTCCCGTCGAGCAAAACGAACATTCCAAGGCACACCCGACTTGCGAGGAGATACATAGCGTCGCTCGTCCGCGTTCAGGTATATAAACCGTCTCTATCCGGTTACCACAGTCCATCTGCAACAACCATTTACGCGTGCCGTCTTTGGACTTCTGTTCGAATACGATTTCAGGAATACGTATCTCACTACTCTGCTTCAAACGCGCGCGCAGCTCTTTGCTCAGATTGGTCATCGCATCGAAATCAGCGACGCCTTGTTGATGGATCCATTTGACCATCTGACCCGCGCGAAAACGTTTCTCCCCCATTTCAGCGAAGAAGGCCTGCATGGAAGCCCGATCGAGATCGAGCAGGTTGGTTGGACTCTTGTCAGAGCATTTTGGGACGGCGTTCATGAACGGTAAAGAAATGACCGTAGTTTAACGGTTGCTTATGCCACAAGCAATTGGCCAAGGGTTGGACTTTTTAGGTTTGAGTGAATTACGAAACCTACGAAACCACGCACTAAACGGAAAAGCTTTCCCCACAGCCGCAGGAGTCCTTTACATTGGGATTATTAAAGTGAAAGGCCTCGTTAATCCCTTCTTTTCGGTAATCGAGCTCCAAGCCGTCCAGAAATTTAATATGCTCCGCGCTGACCACCACCTTGACTCCGTTTTCCTCAAACACTTGATCGTCGTGATCCAAACAATCCGCAAAATCTATAACGTATGCGAAACCGGAACAGCCTGACTTTCTGACGCCCAAACGTAGTCCTATGCCTTTTCCGCGCTTTTCCAACTGCCTTTTCACTTGATTCGCTGCACTTTCGGTTAGTTGTACTGCCATATTAATACTCTTCTATACATTAATCTTAAAAATAGTATAACTACTCAACGTCTAATCTACGACTTAATCTAAGTCACAGCATACACCCACAACGTCATTCCTGCATGGATTGCCGAAATCCACGTTACAGGCATGTAATCACTTGCCGTCCATGGCACTGATGCCCCGCATCCCGGCGGGAATGACGAACCAATTGCCTAGTAATAGAATAGTTGAGCTGTTGTTCTTGTTATACGCTGGTTAGTTTCAAAATAGTTCAGTTTTCATTGCGCGGCAAAATTCACAGGGCGTCCCACACAATTTGTACTATGCCTGCATTCTTCGACCATTGGCGGGTATAATTTGTTGCAATGCATCGAGAAAATTGTCGATTTCCGTAACCGTATTCTGCTTACTCAGGCTGACACGCACGGCGCTTTTTGCCATATCCGGCTCAATCCCCATCGCCAACAGAACATGACTCGGCTCATTGCCTCCACTAGAGCAAGCGGAACCGCTGGACACCGCAACGCCGCGACGATCCAACTCCATCACCATCATTTCGCCATCAAAGCCCTTTAGCCCGAACTGAACGGTATTGGGTAGTCGCACGGCATCGCGGGCAAAAACACGCACTGGCGCCAAAGCGTCCAATCCGCATTCCAATCGGCGCCTAAGTTTCATCAAATGCTTTACCGCTTCATCCAGGCCCAACAGCGCCAACTCCGCGGCCTTGCCCAGACCAACGATAGCCGCAACATTTTCCGTCCCGCCGCGCAACCCTCGTTCCTGTCCGCCACCGTATATTACAGGGTGTAACGTGACGGCCTTATCGACTATCAGCGCACCAACACCTTTGGGCCCATTTATTTTATGCCCCGATAAAGACATTAGATTGACATTTAACCCATCGAATTCCACAGGAACTTTTCCAATCCCTTGTACTGCGTCGCAATGAACCAATACCCCTCGTTCGCGGAATCGATCCGCCAAAGTCGCGACATCCTGCATAACACCGGTTTCATTGTTGGCTAACATGACCGACGCAAAACGAAGATTGGGATCGGTGATCGTTGCGACAGACGCAGGATCTATCACACCGTCTTCATCGACTTTAAGCGCATGCGAGCGCCACCCCTGATCCTCAAGCGCGGCAAGTGGCTCAAGCACAGAAGGATGCTCAGTAGCCCCGACTGCAATACTACCCATTGGCAGAGATCCGCCTAATCCGCGAATCGCCAAATTATTCGCTTCAGTACCGCCACTGGTAAAAATAACCTGGGACGGAGACACGCTGACCAATGCCGCTACTTGCCCGCGTGCGGTTTCAACTGCTCCACGACTCAAACGTCCGATGCGATGCAGGCTCGAAGCGTTGCCATAGAACGCCTTGTAAAACGGCAGCATGGCCTCCAGCACCTGATCATCCACAGGTGTTGTTGCATTATGGTCAAAATAAATCATTGAAATTAGGTGCTACTTAGCACACTCCAAAATTTACCCGATTACGGTACCGAATAGATTTGAGCGCATTCTGATCAGTTACGCGAACTCTTAAGCTCGCTATGTAGTTATCGAAAGCAAAGACCCCCAGCAGCACAAATCCTTGCGGGGCGCTGCTTAACGAAGTGCGGACGATAAAAGTCTCGAGACGAAAACGGTCTAAGCTCGTTTTGCGAGCCGAGCCGGCATCGCAATCAGTTGGACTTCCTGCAAATCCTGCCGTTCAGCGATGTGGCGAATATTTTTCTGCTCCAACAAGTCTTGCAATGATATGCCCGATAGATACTGATGAATTTGCTCACTCAAACCCATCCACAAATAATGTGTCAAGCATGGTTGATTATTTTGGCAATCAGATTTTCCACCGCACCGCGTTGAATCGACACTCTCATCGACGGCCGTAATAATGTCAGCGATGTTGATCACATTGGCCTTGCGGCTCAACCGGTAACCACCACCCGGCCCTCGCACTCCGATCACCATGCCCGCTTTACGCAAACGCGCAAAAAGTTGCTCCAAATACGACAGCGAAATCGTCTGCCTATTCGCGATATCCGTCAATGTCACTGGATTCCGGTCGCCGTGAAACGCTAAATCCAGCATCGCAGTAACTGCATACCGGCCTTTTGTTGTTAAGCGCACGCGACAACCCCACACAAACCAATGTTAATTCGTCGCCACTATACATAACCCACCAAATTAGTCAATTTTGCCGCCAATAGCATCAAAGCCTTGTATATTTAACGTTAAATGGCAGTACCATAATAGATTTTGAACGGCCTCTAAGAACCTGTCCAAGATCTCACTAACGAGCGCATCACAGCGTTAAAAGCGAACGCGAAGGCTGGTAGCCCCATGTCCTTTTCTCTTGATCCAGAGTCTCAGAAAGTAAACTTTTTGGAACGTGGGGCAGGGGGTGTTCCATTCAATGTCTCAAAATGGCATTCTCATAAAGCACTAGAATTTTCACCATTTTTGTAATAATACCGATAGATAAGCATTGACAGATCAATATTGATATAGTATCGCTATTAATACTATAATAAAAGGATATGATTGTATGGCACGTATGGAAAAATTGCTGGAAGCCATCAGAACAAACCAAAAAAATGTTAGGTTCTCTGGTTTAGCTAAAATATGTGACCATTATTTTGGAGAGCCAAGACAGCAGGGTACAAGCCATAGAGTCTAAAAAATGCCGTGGGAAGGGGATCCGCGAGTAAATATTCAGAAAGGCAAAAACCTATCAAGTCAAACAGGTGATTGCGGCTATCGAGAAAATAGAAGGTGAAGAAAATGGTAAATCATGAGCATTATACATACCGCGTTACTTGGTCAGAAGATGACAAAGAATATGTTGGCTTGTGCACTGAGTTCCCAAGTCTATCTCATCTTGATGAAAACCATATAGCCGCCATGCAAGGTATGCTTGATCTTGTAAAAGAAGTGGTAGCCGATATGCAAGCTAATGGTGAAACTGTGCCTGTGCCGCTCTCTGAAAAGCATTACAGTGGGAAATTCCAAGTACGAATTCCACCAGAACAACATAGAAATCTTGCAATCATTGCAAGTGAGCAAGGTATAAGCCTAAATCGATATGTTAGCTCAAAACTATCTGGGTAACTTCTAAACCTATCGCCTTAGATAATAAGAAAACACAACATCTTGTGTTCGCCGAAAGGGAGCCCTTTTGACAGGGAAAACCAACTTTGGTAATTGGTTGATAAACCATGCTCTTTAAGACATCAAAAGGCCGTGACAAAATTATCAGCTACGAGACGGATATCTTTCTGTCTGCTTCTGGCAATTAGAGCCGGTCGCAAAGCTATTTTTTTAATCGATTTAAAGTCCGCTCCCGAAGTCGCTGTCTGAATCAACATTGACACTGCCTATCAGATCAGATGCCAATTATTACAGCTCACATACTCCAGTACTCTGCGCTTTTTCGTCCACTTTTGCCCTGCGCTGCATCTCTTAATCTCTTAATCAAGATTTTAAATAGGTTCTAACGCTCCTCCCCCGTCCCTAATTGACAGTCCGTGAGTTCCGGGATGGGCGTTTCTTTTACATCGACGCCACTTTCTTTTAAGACCGCCTTGATCGACTCTAACTGTTTATCCATTACGTGGATATGATCCAACATGTGGTTAATGGCATCCGCGACGGGATCCGGCATATCCGCCGTAGCACCGTATGCATCAAAACCGATTTTACTGGCGATCTCTTCGCGTTGACGCGAGATTTTTTTCTTCTCCGCCGACACGACATGGCCAGGAATGCCTACCACCGTAGCGCCAGGTGGTACATTATTTAAAACCACGGAATTCGAACCGATTCTCGCGCCATCACCCACTTCTATCGGTCCCAAAACTTTAGCACCAGCGCCTACCACGACTCCGTTACCCAATGTTGGATGACGCTTTCCCTTGCGCCAGGTTGCCCCGCCCAACGTTACCCCATGGTACAAAGTACAATCATCGCCTATAACTGATGTTTCACCAATCACGACCCCCATGCCATGATCGATAAAAAACCGTCGGCCGATCACGGCACCCGGATGAATCTCAATCCCGGTCAACCAGCGTGCAATATGGGATAAAAACCGCCCGACCCAGCGCAGTTGTATCGACCATAAGTAATGGCTAACTCGGTGCACGATAACCGCGTGCAGACCTGGATACGCAGTAATTATTTCGAATACACTTTGCGCCGCGGGATCGCGCTCGAATACACAGTTGATTTCTTCTCTGATTCTATTAAACATGTTCTATCAATCTTGCTTGCGGACGAGCTTGCGCCCCTGAATGGCGCTGAGTACGCCACGAAGGATATCGATCTCTTTTTTCTCTAATCGGGTCCTATTGAACAAGCGACGTAAACGCCGCATGATGGACCGTGACTTATCCGGGTGAATAAAGCCCAATTCTGACATTACTGCGTATAACTGACCGTAGAACGATTCCATTTGACCGGCCGACGCCAACGGTTCCGAATCAGCTTCATCCTTTAATTGACCCTCGAACGCAAGGAAGAGTTCATAGGTCACTATCTGAACAGCGGCGGCTAAATTCAACGAACTGAAATCAGGATTACACGGTATAGACAAGCGGTAATGACATCGATCCAGCTCTGCGTTAGTCAAACCGGAGTGTTCCCGCCCGAATACGATGGCTGTGAGACCGCGTGGATCATGGTGTAGCATTTCCACGCATTCACGTGGTGTTACGGTTGGCCAGGCTATCGTTCGAACCCTGGCGCTTGCACCGAATACCAAGTCACAATCCTGAACCGCTTCAGCCAACGAATCACAAACCGTCGCATTGCATAGTACATCGTCAGCACCTGATGCTCTGGACGTCGCATCAGCGCTGGGAAATATCTTTGGCGCAACCAAGCATAAATGACTCAGCCCCATATTCTTCATGGCCCTGGCCGCCGCCCCAATATTCCCCGGGTGGGTCGATCCAACCAAAACAATTTTAATATTGGAATGCAACACACGCCCGCGATAAAAGCCGCAATACTACCAGATATTTGCTATCCTATGTGCAACACCTCAGCTTACCCTCAAATTTACCCGATTACGGCGTCGATAATGCTCATGTACCCCGGTACACTGCGCGTTTTCTCCTTGTACTCGGGTAAATTTGAGGGCAATCTGAGGCGTTGCCGGCGTTTTTAAGGTTAGCTGAGTAGGAACCCACACCGCTCTAGAAAAATCGCGGGCGGAGGCCTTGAAAGATGGCTACCGGATCATGCCATCAGTGTTCGCCCAAGTCCGTTAACAGCCTCAAAGAAGGAACCCCCGTATTGAATATCCATCCCATGTTAAATATCGCTACGCGCGCAGCGCGCAGTGCGGGCGATATTATTGTTCGGTCTCTAGATCATATTGCGGGGATTCATATCGATGAAAAAGACCGTAACGATTACGCCACGGAGGTTGATCGTACAGCCGAAAAAATCATCATCCAGACCATTCAAAAAGCTTACCCAGATCATACGATACTGGCCGAAGAAAGTGGCCTGCACCCAGGTAACGCCTATACCTGGATCATCGACCCGCTGGATGGAACGACCAATTTTCTGCACGGTTTTCCACAATTCGCCGTTTCTATCGCGTTAGTCCACAAAGGTTCTATAGAGCAAGGCATCGTGTACGATCCGTTAAAACAGGAAATGTTTACCGCCACCCGAGGTTCCGGCGCGATGCTAAATGACCGCAGGATACGTGTAACTCAACACAAATCGATGCGCGGTGCATTGTTGGGTACAGGCTTCCCATTCAAAGCACAAAAGCATCTCGAACCCTACTTGAATATGTTTCGAGATTTATTCAAGGATTCTGCCGGCATCCGCAGAGCCGGTGCTGCCTCATTGGACCTGGCCTATGTTGCATGCGGACGGTTGGATGGATTTTGGGAAATAGGCCTGCGCGAATGGGACATTGCAGCAGGTATATTGCTGGTGCAGGAGGCGGGCGGCATGGTAACCGATTTTAGCGGTGCGGGCAATTATCTAAAATCCGGCAACATTATCGCCGCGAACCTCAAAATGCATCCATTAATCCACAACACGATTGATCCGCACCTAACCGACAGTCTTCGATGACAGGCGATTTGACCTTTAACCCCAAATCCCAAGCGCATTAGCCATCCGGATAGTCGGCTCACAGTCGCCACTTCACTACCGTTCTACATTCAACAGACGTAACTACTCAGCTTACCCTCAAATTTACCCGATTACGGCATCGAAAATGCTCATGTACCCGTGTACACTGCGCGTTTTCTCCTTGTACTCGACTA
>CAZVFR010000065.1:0-14312 GCA_964626505.1 uncultured Methylococcaceae bacterium | reverse complement strand
TCTATTAATTCATGAATAAGCATCTTGAGTTCAAAATTCACAAGTGCTGCGTTGCACAGTGTTCCCAATAGAATAACACTTCCAAACACTTAGCGCCTTGCTCTTGAAAATTTTGAATCTCAATCTTTCTTACCCAAAATTAATAGAGGCCCCCTTAACACTTTGCGATTTGTTGTTTGTCAGGGGTGCGACAATATGCCACATTTCAAACTTGACATTAGCTTGATACTATAATCTGCGACTGAACAAGATTTACCTTTTTAAGTCTATGCCTCTGTGCATAGCCTCCTCTTGATGGACCGCGAGATTCTACGGTGATCTCCCGGTCCATTTTATTTCCCGGTCCGAAATCTCGGCTAAATGAAGTCTGTGCGACGATTAACATTCACGAAGAAAATGCATTGTGGGAACAAATCTCTGCGCGATCATCTTTCCTTCTGGTGAGAAATGCGGGCTCGCCACGCACGAGTCATTGATCGATAGATTCGCTGATCGTACATTCGACGCCGGTACCGCCAAGACCACAATACCCTTGAGGGTTTTTCGCCAGATATTGCTGATGGTAATCTTCCGCGTAGTAAAACTTTTGCGCTTCGAGTATTTCGGTGGTAATAAGTGGATATTCCGCGGTCGTCAGACTTTTTTGATAATTCGCAAGCGACAATTCCGCGATCTTTTTTTGTTCTTCGCTAAACGTGTAGATAGCCGATCGATACTGGGTACCCGAATCATTACCCTGCCTCATCCCTTGGGTCGGATTGTGTGACTCCCAAAACAAACTCAACAAACGTTTAAAACTAATAGTCTCGGGGTCAAAAACCACGAGCACCACTTCATTATGCCCGGTCAAACCTGTACAGACTTCTTCATAGGTAGGGTTTGGCGTGAATCCGCCGGAATAACCGACCGCAGTTGTATAGACACCCGGAATCTCCCAAAATTTTCGCTCCGCGCCCCAAAAACAACCCATGCCAAATATTACCCGCTGCAAACCTTCGGAAAATGGGGGTTTCAATCGATGGCCATGGGTATAGTGACTATCTGCAACCTGCATTTTTTGCACTCTGCCCAAAGGCGCTTCTTCCGCGGCAGGCATAGTGAGTTTTTTGCTGAAAAATCGCATCGAACCACCCTTTAGCGAAGTATGATTGAGTTGAACATCGAGTACCCTTCGGTAGGCGTATTATACTCTCCACACCGATAATTTCGATGTAATTACTCGGCTTACCCAAAAACAAAAAGCCCCAATGGGGGCTTTTATCGATCTCCTTGCTGGCTAGGATCAGCTAGTCATTCGGCGGCGATTAAATCCAAACATGCCCACGAACCCTAAGCCAATCAAGGCCATCATTCCGGGTTCCGGGACAGCTGTGACGGGTTGCACGTCCAAAATAAGTTGTCTTAACGGCGAACCTCGATGCGTATAACCGAAGGCATAACCAGAACTAGCAAAGGTTCCACCGATTGCCCAAACTGAATTTGCGGTATTGAGTGATGCGATGGCCGCTCCACTCAGAACTATATCGATAATATTGTAGTCGTCATTATATCGGATAGACTTTGATCCAAATGCGTTTCCGGTGCCCAGATCATTATAAATTCCGGTCTTACCACTCCCACCTGCCACCAAAGCGCCTATGCCCGTAGAAACATCGTATGTACTGTATATCCCCGAACGCGATACGCTACCCGCATTGAGGCGTAGTGTAGCGGAAACGATATTTTGGGTAACACCTGAAAGATCGAACGTGAACCAATTACGGTAAGAATTCCCGTTATAGCTTCCCGCGATATAGTTTGGATTGGAACTTGCGTGGCTGCCGTTATTTCTATACCAACCGGAGTCGTTATGGTTAATTGTCATAGGTGTTGCAGATACCATAATAGGTAAATACAGCAGCACTGCGAGGAGAATTTTATTTAGCATTTATTATCCTTGTGTCTAATTAATCGTTTTAGATCCAGCTCAATTGAGCTGCTTGTCAGTAATGCAACAGCTGCGCCATTGATAAAAAATATCGACGAAACCGCAAGTTAAGATATTTTTAAAAAAAACCTAAGTCTCAATGTAAAATTCTCTGACTGGTTTTTAATGCTTTATCGAGACCGTGCCTTACACTCAATAGCGGCGGTGAATAAGAAAAATTAAGGCAATAGGTAAATTTAAGGGTGGAGGGAAATATGCGCGGCGCCCAGAAGACTATCCGAAAATAGACCGATTTACTGTGCGGAAAACCGGAATCTGTTCAGGACTGACTGCGTAACCGGTCGCTAAAGCCTGAAGAACGTACTAATGAGCTTGAGATTGTTGCCTTCAATATTTCGGCAGAAGTCCAGATTTCAACATCTTTACGCGCCCGGGTGACGGCTGTATATAGTAATGCTCGGCTCAATCCCTCGGATTTTTGCTTGGGCAAAATCACAACCACGCGGTCGAATTCGGATCCTTGGCTTTTATGCACGGTTGCCACAAATGCGCTTTCGTGTTCGGGTAGGCGGGATGGCGTAAAACTTCGAGCTGTACCTTGAGTAGATTCGAAGAACACCCGAATTTCTCCATCCAATTCCAGTGCAATACCGATATCTCCGTTGAACAGCTGCAGGTTGTAGTCGTTTCGTACGATCATAACCGGTCGCCCATGGTACCAAATCGTACGGTGATCCAGTGCCTGCTCGATACGTATCCGCTCTTCTATTAATCGGTTAAGTCGGGTGATACCGGTTTTACCACTCCGATAGGGGCTAAGCACCTTAAAGGTATTAAGCGCTTGGAAGGCATCTTCCGATTTTGCCGGTTTTTGCAAAGTAGAAAAATAATTGGCATAACCTTGCATAATGCGATTGACTAAATCGGTTTCGCTACCGATTTCGAGGTTGTTTTTCCAGCGAACACCGGCGAAATCGCCGCTTCTAAGAATATTTAGCGCCGCATCAGGCTGGTTATTTTTAATAGCATGTGACAATTTTCCCAAACCACTGTTGGGATCAAACCGATAACTGCGTTCAAGCAGCGCAATAGAATTTCCCAGGAACGAAACGGGCGCCCCAGATGAAACAAGTTCGACACCACTGATAGCCTTTATTTGGCCGCAAAACTCAAAATCGTAGTCGCGTTGCGCGCAAATATCGCCGAATATAGCACCGGCTTCAACGGATGCGAGTTGATCTTTATCTCCCAATAGAATCAGGCGAGCGTCATCCGGAACCGCTGCTACGAGCTTAGCCATTAACGCAAGGTCTAACATGGAGGCCTCGTCAACCACTAAAACATCGAGTGGCAGCCGATTCTCGCTGTTATAGCGGAAATAGCTGGATTCGGGGCGGCCTTCCAGCAACCGATGTACTGTATAAGCCCTATCTGGAATTACACTGATCTTATCCCCACACTGGTTTTGATCCACCGTTGTACGCAACGCATCCAGCATGCGCACCGCAGCTTTTCCGGTCGGCGCTGCCAGCACGATTTTTGTTGGTTTTGATTTATTCAGTGAACCCAAGGCCTCAAGCACAAACCTTATTGCAGTTGTTTTGCCCGTACCCGGACCGCCCGATATCACCGTTAGGCGTTTTAATACCGCGGTTGCAACAGCTGCCTTGAGCGCCGCATTATCGTCTGTCACGGGGAACAGTTTATCCAATGTCCGGCGCAAGCACGGCACATCGATATCATCAAAGTCTGCATGGGCGCGCCGGACCAATGCATCGGCAAGGTTTTTTTCGTAATGCCAATAGCGTGCTAGATAGAGTCGGCCCGCATGATCCAGAATGAGCGGCGCATAATCACCAGGACCGCCCACCAAGCAGCTATTGTTGAGTCGATATTGCCATTCGTCTAGTGCCGGAAGTGTAACGGTGGACGCACTTCCCGGTAAGCTCAGAATTTGGCCCGAAAAATCGCTAAGATTGACGCAAACGTGCCCTTGTTGCACAGCACCCGCAACAAGTTCCAGCGCGGCTTTAACACTGCTGTCACAGTCGGGTTCAAGCGCACTGATATAGCGCGAAAATTGTTCACTGAATGTGTCTGTACCACTAGCCCGCATTTTCATCCAACACTCATCAGTTCATCCAAGCTGCGAACCAACTTGTAGCTGGGCAGTGTATGGAAAATTCCTGACGCACTATTAGCGGATACGCCGCGTAAAAACATGTAAAACACACCGCCGAAATGGTCTGCGTAATTATAGTTTTGCAACCGGCTACGCAGATACCGATGGGTCGCTACGGTATAAATTAAATATTGCACATAATAATGGTGTTGAGCCATCGGTTGGATGAGTTGCGTGGGCGAGTAATTTGCAAGCGAATTACCCAGCCAGTTAGATTTGTAGTCGATGATAAAGAAGCGCCCTTCGGCTTCGAATACCAGATCGATAAAGCCTTTCATATAGCCGTCAAATTGGCTCGAGCTTAGGCGCTTACTGGCGCTAATAAATTCACCCATCACTTCCAAATCAGGATCTGACAGGATTTGCCGAAAATGACCTAAACTGAAATCGTCAAGCGGAAAACAGAATTCAAGCTCCGTCATTCGATGTTTCGCTGGCAACTCCGCCAATCTGATCTGCGTCTTACCCAGCGGAGCTTGCAATGTCGACCTGACCGTGTTCAAGACAGTATTTGCCCATTCCTCATCTATACCATGAGCGAATAATTTTTCTTCGATAAGCTGTTTCAACGCCACCGTATCGGTTGACACAAAATCCCAGTTCTCCAGAATCGAATGCAGACAGGTTCCCGGGGTAGCGCCTCGAGGAAACGCAAATATCGAGTCGCTATCCGGTTCTTCAGGCTCGGTCAGGTCTACTCGGTCATAATCCGGCTTTTCACTAGGGTAGTCGTGGGCCATTCCGCTAAAGCTATTCATGGTCCAGCTAGGTTCGAGTACACCGCGAGTAGAAGGTGCACAGCGAAGTTGATCAACATGCGCTTGTTTGGATTTATATTGATTCATCTCCAATTCCACGGTCTGTACGGCTATAGCATGGGGTGCAGCAGCAACCAGACTGGCCAAATCTTGTTCGATTTTTGACCGATCCAGTTTGGCGCTGATATCTTGCATTGTCGCCAATGGATCATCCACGGCATTGCGTGGACCGTGCAACAACCAGGCGAAGGCTGAATTAGTAAGATTTCCCCGACGGGATGGAACAGCGCCCCACACCACATAGCAACGGTTTTTAGCGCGGGTTAGGCCGACATACAACAGTCTAAGCTGTTCAGCGAACCTTTCGTTGGCCGCAAGCTTTGCATGGTGCTCGAAATTGTCGCTGCCCAAATCGAGGGTGCTTTGGTGGTTATCATCCGGATCGTGAAACTCGACACTATCACGATCCTGACTTCTGACTCCCGCATCCCACAAGAAAGGACAAAAAACGACAGGATATTCCAAGCCCTTACTGGAATGTATTGTCACGATCTTTACCCGCGTTGCATCGCTCTCCAGTCGCAGCAACGTCGATTCATCATCGGTTTTAGGATTGTAAATATTGTCAGCCAGCCAGGCTAATAACCCCTCGCAGCTAGGATTGCCAAGCTGTACGCCTTGAAGCAATTCGCCAAGATGCAGGATATTTGTAAGACGTCTTTCACCGTCTCTGTAACACGACAGATTTTGCGCGATACGCTGAGTGTTGAACCAGCATCGAAACATGGGCATAAAACCTTGTTTCCGCCATTGGTCATTGAGGTTACGAAATAAATCCAGGGTTTTTTCCCAACGATTCGTTTCGCTTTCCAATTCCGCGAGCTGGTGTGCGGACAAACCTGATAGCTCGGTAATCAGCGCAGCCTTAACGAAAGGTTCGTGAGACGGTTTGGCTACGGCCTTGAGGATGACATAGAGCTCTTGTGCTTCGTTGCTCTGGAAGACGCTTTCCTGCCCGTGGCGAACACTGGCGATGCTACGCTCGGCTAAAGCGTGTTGCATCAGCTGACCTTGCCGATGCGTTCCAACCAGGATCGCAATATCCCCACCGTGCAGTGGTCGGCTATCGTCACCACCAACTAGCATCGCAGCCCCCTGTTCTGCGCTGTTCAGCAGCCGGACTATTTCATTGGCAGTGCCCCCACAGGCAAGGGTACTGATTTGGACTTTTTTTAATGCACTCCTGCTGTCGTCATTCTCGGTAGCCCGAGGCATAAGCAAAACCCGAAACGGTTGAGCGAGATTGCTATCAACAATCAACTCGGTTTTCGAGTCATCCGCGGCTTGCGCCTTCGGATAAGCGATTTGCTCGGATAAAAACGGCGCTACTGATCTTCCGAATAATGCATTGACCGCATCGATCAACCAAGGAACGGAGCGCCGGTTGGTTTGCAGCGAATAAACATTCGTTGCCGATCGGCGAGCTTGTAAATAACTGTATATATCCGCCCCGCGAAACCTGTAAATGGCTTGTTTTGGATCGCCGACAAAGACCACTGGATTGGGCTGATCCAGGTACACGCTGCGAAATATGTTGTATTGCACCGGGTCGGTATCCTGGAATTCATCAATCAACGCGGCTGGGTAGCGCTGCCTAATACTTTGGGCGAGATCAGCTCCGTTGTTGGCGGATAGCGCCTGGTCTAAGCGGTTCAATAAATCGTTATAGGATAAACATTGCACCTCAAGCTTTCGCCGCGGCAATTCCTGGTTGCAGTACTCCAATAGTTGTACTTTGCACTGGGACCAATTCGAATAAAAGTCGCTGTTGGCTCGTTCCAAGGCATCCAATAAGCTTTCACAGGCGTCAAAAAAAACATGCCGTGGCGGTGATCGCTCGTTTTTGCAGCCGGCTTGTATAAACCTTGACGTGAACCTATCGAGTTTTTCGGGCCAGGGTAGTGCGGGTTGTTTGGAATCAAAATAATTATCCTGTTCTGCGTACCATTTTTGCAACGAGGATTTACGGAATTTGTTACGGTTTAAGGCTTTATCGGTCAACAGAAGAATTTTAATCTCGGCATGGTCTTTTTGCCAAATCGACCGGGCAGTCTGAAACCGGTCCACCAATAAATCTTCATTATCGTTCGCATGCTGTGTTCCAGCGGTCGGTAAAAGATTCAACCTGGGTTTTCCGACGTGGCGTCCCAGCGTAATAGCCAGAGTGTCTGGATTGTGGTTCAGCGCAATCAGATAATCAGCCCAAAGCCCCGTGGCTTGCGCGATTTGCCCACGCCAGAAATCGTCGACAATTTCACGGATTAGCTCCGATTCATCGGGCATCAGCTCAAACTCGAAATCGATCCCAGATTCAAAAGGGCTTTCGGTTAGGACCCGCTGGCAGAAACCGTGAATGGTAAAAATAGCCGCTTCATCGAATCCACGCAGCGCCCGGTCAAGGCGCCGGATCGCTTTCGCGCGCTCAGATGGCTGGGTGTAGCACTGATTAATGCGGTCACAGAAGGGGTCTTTTGAACCACCGGTTTTTAGTGCGTCCAGTGTCTCGAAAAGACGCTTACGAATGCGGTCACGAAGTTCGGCGGTCGCGGCGTTGGTGTAGGTCACCACAAGTATTTGATCGACCTTAAGATCCTGTTCCAGTAATAATCGCACGAATAAACCCGTAATGGTCCAGGTTTTACCGGTTCCGGCACTGGCTTCGATCAGGTTGGTTCCGTGCAGCGCAACGCTCAGGACATCAAGTTCCTGTACAGATTCGGTCGTATTCATCAGTGTCTGCTTATCGCATTGACCGTCATTACGCAGAGACTTCTTCAGTCGCGTTGTGCATCGGCATGATGAGTTCCTGAGCCAGCCGCCGAAACTCAGCACCCAAAGGATCAGTACTTCGGTATACGCATTGGATGTATGCATCCTCAGATTCAGGGAAGACCCGGCTATTCTTATAATCGGGCGGATTCCAGACTCGATTTGCCGCCGCTATTGCGGCGTCCTGATCTTTACCCTTGCTAAGCGATTCGCAATATGCCAATCCGCTTTTTACGAAGAACGGTAAGGGGAGACTTAATCCCGATTTGTAGTATTTCAAGAGGCGGCTCATGAGTTCTTTTGGGTCATCCGTTATCTCAGCGAACAACACCTGCTTGTCTTCGGCTATAAAACGGCTTTGCAATTTGACTCCCTGGGGTCGAGTTATGCAAAGTACCAGGTGGCGCAGCCAAAGATTAAAGCGATCGAAAGGCGTGATTTTCGCGAGTCGATAGGCAACCAGACCCTGCGGCCAGATTTGTTTTAGCCAACCATTTAACGACACGTCACCGACTGATAATTCGATCGCTACGGGATCGAGTTCAGGTATGTCCATCAGCGGAATTATTAACGCGGCAAGCTGCGCTGTCTTAGCACGTTCCCTGCTGTAAATTCGCTCTCCCAAACCTCCATGCGGTAGCAAACCTGAGGCCTTAGCTAAGTCGTTTGCCGAGCTAGTCGGTAAGTCCTGTGCGAGCAGGCTTAATTCGTTCTCCCGGATTTCTTGTCGGCTAAAATAATCCAACGAAAAGGGTTCTCTATTTTCCACGGGATCGTCGTCGGCATACAAGCTTATGCCCATGCGTTTGCGTAATAGATAGCGAGCTGGATTCCTATAAAATTCGCTTAGGTCGTCAAAACTTAGCGTTGACCATTTGGGCTCCGGATCCGGTAGTTTGGTTGAAAACAGCGGCACCGATGTTCGCGTGCCCTTCCCGGCAGTTTTGCTGACATCCAACCAGGCATTGGAAAAACCAGGATAGTTTGGATTGCCGGTAAAATAGTCTGAGTGGAAAGGTTGCAGGCGATGATTAATAACTATTTGCTCGATGATGTCACTGTCATCCGACAACTGACAGCTGCTTGCAACGGCTTCGATCAATTCCGCCACTAAAACCGACGGGGGCAGTAGCGTATCGTTGCGAATATCTCTACCGGTATAACTAACTAACAGTGTTTGCCGCGCCGAAAGCAATGTTTCGAGGAAACAATAGCGATCGTCCGACCTTCTGGAACGGTCTCCAGCTCTGGGGTACAGGCCAATCAAGTCGAATTCGGCGGGCCGATGCTGCCTAGGAAACGCACTATCGTCCATACCGAGCAGGCAAATCACTTTGAATGGCAGGCTGCGCATCGGGATTAGCGTGCAAAATGTTACATTTCCAGTCAGAAAGCCGCCGCCGCTATCGCTTTGTTGCAACTGTTTGTTGAGCCAGCTTTTAATAAGCTTGAGTCCTACACCTGCGGAATAATTTGCTTGAGTGGCCAGGTCTCTCAATAGCGCGAATAGTGTGCGTAGCTGCTGAGTGGCCGCTTCTTCCTCAGCATCCGGTGAAAAAATAGCATCCAGCATCTGAGTTAGCGTATCAGACCACTGTGCTAGGGTTTTTTTTCCATCCAGTTGACTACCCAAGTCAAACAGGGTTTCCAGAAAAGCAATAAGCTGGGCTAAGGTTTGCGTGTGCTGTCCTTCAATATCATCGAAGGGTAATATTCCAGCAAAAATCGGTGTCTTGTCGCGTGCGACGCACTGGGGTAGCGCATAGCCCAAAAGCAACCGTTTTAATCCCCACATCCAGGTATGCAGTTGTTCACCCGGCAAACCCAATTTTTCTTTGTGCGCGGCGTCACGGCCCCAGCGGATGCGGGTACCTTCCAACCAGTAAACGATAATCGGCAGGTCGCTGGTATTGAGTCCGAAACGTCTCAAAATAGCAGGTTTTTCCAGCAAGCCCATAATCTGATCCGCATTGAATCGACTGTCCGGCAAATCCAACAGTTCCATGAAAGTAGCCAACAGTGGCTGCTCGCCCATGATGCCACGATCCGCAATGGTGAACGGGATAGCCGGAGATTCATTGTCTGTTGCAAATACCGCCTCGATTTGTGGCGCGTAGTCGGCAATATCCGGCATCAGAACCACAACGTCTCCAGGTTGCAGATTGGGGTCCAATTCAAACAACGCCAGAAGTTGGTCATGCAGTACTTCGACCTCTCGCATTGAGCTATGGCAGACATGAATTTGCAGCGAGCGATCACCGGAGGATACTGGTAAAGCTTCAATCGTAGTACGATCGACCAGGTTGAGAATATCGTGCTGTAGGATTTGCAGAATGCTTTGTGGCGATTGCTGCGATGCCGAAAACAAACTGTGTATTTCAGGATATTCAGCGTATACCGCATCAAAATACTCTCGGCCTTGTTTTCCCAACGAAGCTAAAAGCGGGTTGCCGGTTTCCAGGTACAGAGTGCCAGGATCGTTCTCGCCGACCTGTTTGTCGATTTCCTTAAAATCAAATATACGCCCCCATTCTTGTGCACAGGGATTGGCTACGAATAGATATACATCGATGGTTGCGGATAATTTCTTAACCAATTCACCAAAAATAGGTGGCAAAGATGACAAGCCGAATAATGTGATGCGTTCCGGCAAGTCGTTTGCATTAG
Organism: uncultured Methylococcaceae bacterium; assembly: GCA_964626505.1. GTDB lineage: Bacteria > Pseudomonadota > Gammaproteobacteria > Methylococcales > UBA1147 > CAZUGA01. Next base: position 3,949 of record CAZVFR010000065.1, on the reverse strand, counting down.
ACGCAGAATCCAAACTTTTGAATAACGCCTTCATCAGATCGAGTCGATGCGGCTTGGCCGTTTCGTGCGTTATTGCGCTCCATAAATCAGCTTGCCAGAGTTCATCCTCGCCTAACTTACAGCGTTGCCCCTTATCCCAGGCATTTATCCAATCCGGGCGGTAAATCAGGTATTGATCAAATACCCTGGCAATGCGGTCCGCGAGTTCGAAACGGCGGAAATCCCCACCACTTTTAAGATAGTTGTTCAGTCGATCAAATTGCTTCAAGTTTTGCGGATCCGCCAACCAATGCATAATTCGCCAGACCAATACCTGTGGATCGAAATACGATCGATTCGGTAGATCACCCAACGTTTTGCGTAACAGCTGCCAAGTGAACGATGCAGGGAGCAGGAAGTCGGTATTCGCGCATATGCCGACACGATCGGCCAATTGCAGCGATATCCACCGGCCCATGCCCTGGCTCGGAACAATAACCGTTTCGGGCTCGAATACGCATTGAGGCGGATGCTCGACTACTGCGGTCAGCAGATCAATTAGTGTTTCGAGCCGGTTTGACTGATACAGGTGGAGCATGGGCACTAACTCGGAATCCTTACTAGAATGACAATCCCTCGCTTGACCTTTGTTCCCACGAAGAATTTTTTCCCTAGGACTGACATCTCGTATTCCACTCAGTCATAATATTCCTAGTAAAAACAAATATCTGCCCGATCACCCTACCCTCTGTAGAGAATTCCCGGCCACACTCCGAACGACTACCAAAAAGCACCGATGTAGAATGCCCGGAATGTGGCGGGGGTTCAAGCGCAATCTTCTTTGTACCTGAGCCCGACGCTGGATTTCAAAATTTCATACAATTCTGTTGGTATTTTGTGCCATTATGTGCTGAATATTCAGACTCGCTGAATGAAATTACCCAACGTTTATCTGATGTAATAACTGAATGGGAGACTCATCGTGTTGGACTTGGCAAAGAAAATTCATTGGCTTTTATGTGCAATCTGTTTCGTGGTTATTGGTACTTCCTCGTTCGCGGCGGATTTAACCCGCGCGGAAGTTGAAACCTTGTTATCCAAAGCCAGCAAAGATAAGCCCGCCGATCTCAGGCGCAAAAACCTTCAAGGCGTGGATTTATCCGGACTGGATTTCAGAAATGCGGATTTGTGGGGTGCGAATCTTAAACAATCCAATTTCAGCAAATCTAATCTCTCCGGTCTTAATCTAGATTTAAACGTTATGGTTGGTATCAATCTAGCGGGTGCAAATCTCTCAAATACCTCCATATTTGGTGTGCATATGGGCGGCGCGGATTTGAGCAACGCGGATTTGCGCGGCAGCCGGGTTATTGCGACCCTGGATGGCGCGAACCTCAGCCACGCGGATTTATCCGGCGCGAATTGGGGCGTTGATATCAAGAATCAACCCATGGGCCAGATGCGGGTCAGTTTGAAGAATGCTGATCTTTCCGATGCCAAACTTGATAATGCGGACTTGAACCGGGCAATGATGACATTTGCAAATTTATCGAGTGCGAAACTGGAGAATACCAACCTTTTTCGAGCAGACCTTGCAGGGGCTGATTTTTCCGGTGCTGAATTGAAAGGCGCTAACTTGTCTGAAGCCAAGCTGGGTGAAGCGAATTTTAAAAATGCCAATCTAGCCGGAACCTTATTTAAAAACGCAAAAGGACGCGCCGATATCCACGGCCTGGATTCAAGCAAAAACTTGGACCCTGCCGCTTTCGACTAGCCGCGACTCCGACATCAACTTTTTAACCTTACTCAAAACTCAGAAAGGAACGGCTTTATGCAACGATATCGTATCAACGCAAGGACAGTATTTGCCGTGTTTTTTTTGTCATGCTCGCTACGGCGTGTACACAATCCATGCCGCCCAAAGAAAATCCTCAGCCGTCAGTTTCAAAGGGTGATGAAGTTTCGATAGAGTATACTTTGAAGCTCAAAGACCAGCAGGTTGTTGGCTCCAATGTTGGAAAAAAACCGGTGACCTATACGCGTGGGGATAAAAAAAATTATCGTAGGATTGGAAAAGGCCATTGAAGGCATGCGGAAGGGCGAAACCAAGCAAATAGTTGTCGCACCGAAAGACGGATATGGCGAGGTAGATGCCAATGGATTTAAAGAAGTTCCCAGACAAAACATACCCAAGAAATTTCAAGTTGAAGGCGCGCGATTGCGAAGTACTGATCGCAGTGGGCACACCGTGCGGCCCAGCGCACATGAAATTCGTGATGATACGATCGTGTTGGATTTCAACCACCCGCTAGCAGGCAAGGAACTGTTTATCGAAGTTAAAGTATTGGATTTCAAAAAGGCCGCGAGTAAAACAGAATCTGTTCCGGCAGCAAGTAATGCTCCGTAAGATTGGCATTCTATGTGGCATACTGGCTCCCATCTTATGGGCATTGACCATAATTGTCTGCGGCAGTCAACGACCGGAATACAGTCACCTGACACAATACATTAGCGAGCTTGGCGAACGGGGCGGCTCTACCGAGTTTATTATGCGGTACGCCGCATTTGTGCCTACTGGGCTCATGCATATGGCGTTTGCGGCATTCTTGTATGCAGCGTTTAAAGGAAGCCGGCTCGCCTCGTTGGCGGCAATACTGATTGCCATAAATGGGGTAGCGCGCATTGGTATGGGCATGTTTCCATGCGAGGTTGGATGTGCAATACCTAGACTCTTGCTTAGCCAGAAATTGCACAGCTTGTCGGCTAGCGTAGCTTTTTTTGCGCTTATTGGTGCCTCGGCTCTTTGGGGTAGTTTATTCAGGCGATATCAACACCTCCGAGGCCTTAGTAAGTACTCTATCGGTTCTGGATGTTTGGGTTTGATCTTTCTGGCGCTCATGTCGTGGAGCGCCGAGCAGAGAGGGATCACCGGTCTCTACGAACGCTTATCTTCGGGTCTCCTGTCTTTGTGGGTATTAGTGTTCGCCGTACGTTTGTGGTGGCTCAAAGCATACAATGTAGCAGAAGCTGACCGGCTATAACGAATAACCATGAAGATTGCAATTATCGCGTGGGGCTCATTAGTATGGGACCCAAGAACATTACGCATTAAAGGCGAGTGGAAAAATCAGGGACCGCGCCTACAGATAGAGTTTTCACGTGTATCAAAGGATGGGCGATTAACATTGGTCGTTGACGATAATGATGGTGTAGAAGTACAAACCTATTGTGCCCAAAGTGTTCAGTGCGAGCCTGGCGATGCAATAGCCGATCTAAGCGAAAGGGAAGCAACACTAAGGAAAAGAATCGGCTTTGTAGAAGCGAATAATGGAAATTGCTCAATATCGGAGTTCTCGGATCAAATAGATATTACCGAGATAATGGTAGCATGGTGCAAGAGCCTGGGTTTCGAGGCAGCGATATGGACGGCATTGCCGCCCCAATTTGAAGAGCAAACAAAAACGCTATTTTCTGTAGATAATGCGGTCGCTTATCTTAACAGGCTGCCATTGCCTGTTAGAAAAAATGCGCTTGAATATATTGAGAAAGCACCAAGAGAAACAGATACTCCAGTTAGGCGGAAAGTCAAACAACTTAATGACTCTAATTGGCAGGTATGACAGGGCCATAAAATACGCTCACTACATTCGGGCAGTTATGGCAATCGTTGTCCTTGTTTAATGTAAGCATCCACCGTCAGCTGTGGACCGATGGCGGTAGATCGAGTTCGCTTTGCCCCAGTGTCCGCTACAGTCAGTAGCAGACGTTAAGAACGCTGCGAAACTGAACGGTTGACCAGCCGAAAGTGCCAGGAGCAGAATATCGCGAAAGCTTCGTGATTTCATCAAGCGGGTTGCTTTTGGTCGATATTTTGGCTTAGGATCTGAGATGTTTGATTGATCGGACATTTCCGGCTGATTTTCCACGTTTTATAGATCTATATCTCATAGCATAGAAAATGAAGCCGTAT
>CAZVFR010000064.1:0-14421 GCA_964626505.1 uncultured Methylococcaceae bacterium | reverse complement strand
GTTCCAGAGCAAATCAAATTTTCAGAATGGAATATCGTCGTCAAAATCGTCCATCGGATCAGCGGAACTGGATGGTGTCGGCGTCGGCGGCTGCTGCGATTCGGCGGGCTGTTGCGGTGCTACGGGTGCCGAAGCCTGATTGGATGGCGCATACGCAACCGAATTATCGTTGAAATTGGCCGTACCGCCGCCACGACTATCCAACATCTGCATATCGCTAGCAACAATCTCTGTACTATAACGATCTTGGCCATCCTGTCCCTGCCATTTCCGGGTGCGTAAACTTCCTTCGACGTACACCTTGCTGCCCTTCTTCAAGTATTCGCCGGCTACCCCGGCCAATCCGCGAAAAAAAACCACCCGATGCCATTCTGTTCGTTCCCGCGGTTCGCCGGTTTGCTTGTCTTTCCAGGTTTCCGATGTCGCAATACTAATATTAGTAATCGCATCGCCGCTGGGCATATAACGAACATCAGGGTCCGAACCCAAATTTCCGACCAAAATTACTTTATTTACGCCTCTACTCGCCATGATTTACTCCGTCTTATCAAAAGATATCGTCTCGGGCTACCCTAATCTGTCTGACTATTATGAATCGTCTTCGCTACTTAATATTTTATCCAGACAACCTTAGAAACTATTCGCGGCCTGAGGAACCAAACGACGCAAACACTCGTAATCCAATAACGCTTTATCGACCTTCAAATAGGCAACACCATCGTCGGCCAGCACCACGGCTTCCGCAACACCGTCTATCTCAGACAACTGTCTGGACATTAAATTAGCCTCAGGTTCCTCAATCGTTCCAACATTCAAAAGCAGGTTACTCAAATGACACGGTGGATGCATGGGTAATGCGACAGCCAACCACAGCAAAGCCATCACCAAACAACCCGCAAAAACCCCACTGACCCCAAATTCGCCATAAAGCCATCCGCCACCGATACCCCCTAAAAAAGCCCCTAGAAACTGGGACGTCGAATAAACACCCATAGCCGTACCTTTCAAATCCACGGGCGCGATCTTGGAAATCATCGAGGGCAAGGTGGCTTCAAGTAAATTAAAGCCACAAAAAAACAATAACAGAAAAGTCACAATCAGCGGAATCGTTTGGTGATAAACCAACAATCCCAATTCAGCACTAAGAAGCACGGCTATAGCGCCCAGAAAAACCAATTTAATCTTGCGTTTTTTTTCCGCCAGGATAACGAAGGGCACAACGACCAGCATGGATACCAGCAATACGGGCAAATATACCGCCCAGTGATCGGTTACCGGCAACGATGCATCACGCAACGCAATCGGTAATACCACGAAGGTGCTGGTTAGTATCATATGCAGAACTAGAATGCCGAAATCCAAGCGGAGTAGCTCCGCATCATTCAAAACCGTCCCAAATTGGGATGGAATTGCCTCCGCATCACGATGAAATCGGGTATTGCTAGGATTGGGTACGAATATAAACAGCACCGCAATCCCGCCTATTGCCAATAGTGCGGTAAGCCAGAAAATTCCGGACAAACCCACCGAACCGCCGATCAAAGGCCCCAGCACCAGCGAAAGCGCAAACGACAACCCGATGCTGATTCCGATTACCGCCATCGCCTTGGTCCGGTGCGCTTCGCGGGTCAAATCCGCGGTCATAGCCATGACCGCGGCCGCAATGGCACCACTACCCTGCAATGCTCGGCCGATTATTACACCGTAGATCGAATCCGATAGGGCTGCGACAACGCTGCCAACAGCGAAAATCAAAAGTCCGCCCGCAATTACCGGCTTGCGTCCGATTCGATCCGACAACAGCCCAAACGGAATCTGAAAAACAGCCTGCGTCAAACCATAAGCACTAATCGCAACCCCAATCAACAGTGGTGTCACATCCTCCAGACTTTCCGCGTAAATCGAAAAAACCGGCAATATCATAAACAATCCGACCATGCGCAAGGCAAATATACCAGCCAATGAAAAGCTTGCGCGCCGTTCTGAACGGCTCATAGGACTGGTGATGTCCACGTCCTGATTCAATTGTTGATCTCCTTTGCTTAGTTGCCTAGAAACGTCTTATAGTAACAGGTTCTTTTATGACTCGGAATGAACATGGATACAATCCACATTAGGGGAGCCCGGACCCACAATCTGCAAAACATCGATCTGGATCTACCCCGCGATCAACTGATTGTCATTACCGGCTTATCCGGGTCAGGCAAATCCTCACTGGCCTTCGACACGATATATGCGGAAGGCCAGCGCCGCTATGTCGAGTCATTGTCCGCCTACGCACGACAATTTTTATCGATCATGGAAAAACCCGATGTAGACCACATTGAGGGACTCTCCCCAGCCATATCGATCGAACAAAAGTCCACTTCGCACAACCCCCGTTCCACGGTAGGTACGATCACCGAAATCTACGATTATCTGCGTCTTTTATACGCTAGAGCCGGCATCCCGCGCTGCCCGACTCACGACGTCTCCTTGGAAGCGCAAACTGTCAGCCAAATGGTTGACCAAGTCATGAAGCTCAACAACGACACGCGCTGGATGTTGCTGGCACCGGTTATCAGTGAAAAAAAAGGCGAACACATTCAGGTCTTAAACGACTTGCTGAACCAGGGCTTTATTCGTGCCCGAATCAATGGTGAAATCTACGAGCTGGACGATCCACCAGTGCTGGATCTGCGTAAAAAACATACCATCGAAGCGATTGTTGACCGCTTCAAAATTCGTGACAATTTAGCTTTACGTTTGTCAGAATCGTTCGAGACCGCTCTGAAACTGGCCAACGGAATCGTACTCGTGGTTTCAATGGACGCTCCCAACCAGCATGCGGTTTTTTCGGAAAAATACGCGTGTAACCATTGTGGCTATAGCCTGACCGAACTCGAGCCACGAATTTTCTCGTTCAACAACCCCAAAGGCGCCTGCCCAGGCTGTGACGGCCTGGGCATAAAACAATTTTTTGATCATCACCTGGTCGTACACAACGCGGACTTGAGCCTCGCGGGTGGGGCTGTGCGCGGATGGGACAGGCGTAATGCATATTACTATCAGCTCATCTGTTCGTTGGCCGAACATTATGACTTCGACCCGGAACAGCCCTTCAATCAACTACCCGAAACGGTACGTCAAGTAATACTCAATGGCAGCGGGGGAGCGGCCATTACATTCAAAATGCTAACCAGTCGCGGCAGAGTAAGGAAACGCCGCCATTCGTTCGAAGGCATTCTTCCAAACATGGAAAGGCGCTACCGAGAAACCGACTCCAGCATGGTCCGAGAAGAATTGGCCAAATACCTTTCCAGCAAACCCTGCCCCGATTGTGGAGGCGCCCGCTTAAATATCGCGGCCCGCAATGTCTTCATAGACAAGCAACCACTGCATGAACTCACCCACCTTGCGATACATCGGCTGCTCAAATTTTTCCATACACTCAGTCTGGAAGGCAAACGCGGCGAAATCGCGGCCAAAATCATTAAAGAAATCCGCGCTAGACTCGAATTCCTGGTCAACGTCGGGCTTGACTATCTTACCTTAGACCGTAGCGCGGATACGCTATCCGGCGGCGAGGCACAACGCATACGGCTGGCAAGTCAGATTGGCGCGGGTTTAATGGGTGTCATGTACGTTCTCGACGAACCCTCGATCGGCTTGCATCAGCGTGACAATCAAAGACTGCTGAATACACTGCTGCGTTTGCGCGATCTCGGTAACACGGTCATCGTCGTCGAACACGACGAAGAAGCCATATTAACCGCCCAGCACGTCGTCGACATCGGACCCGGCGCCGGCGTCCACGGCGGACGTATAGTGGCTCAGGGCACCCCCGCGGACATTATGAATCACGCGGAATCTTTGACCGGCAAATATCTTTCGGGACGGTTACACATACGAACACCTGATAAAACGCTTTGGACCGACAAGAAAAAGCGACTACGGATCCAAAATGCACGCGGAAACAATCTAAAGAATATCGATGTGGAATTTCCGCTGGGCCTTTTAACCTGCATTACCGGCGTATCCGGATCTGGAAAATCGACCCTGGTAAACGATACCTTGTATCGTTATGCCGCGCGCGAACTCAACAAGGCCAGCACACAGCCGGCAAGCTGTGACGGTATCGACGGCCTCGAACTGATCGACAAAGTCGTGGATATCGACCAAAGCCCGATTGGTCGAACACCGAGGTCCAATCCTGCTACCTATACGGGATTGTTCACGCCCATGCGCGAATTGTTCTCAGCCACTCCCGAAGCCCGATCGCGCGGTTATACACCAGGGCGCTTTAGTTTCAACGTCAAAGGCGGGCGATGTGAGGCATGCCGCGGTGACGGTGTGATCAAAGTCGAAATGCACTTTCTCCCGGATATTTTTGTAAATTGCGATGTCTGCACCGGCAAGCGCTACAACCGGGAAACTTTAGAAATACGCTACAAAGGCAAGAACATAACTGAAGTGCTGTCGATGACTGTAGAAGAAGCCAGGGAATTTTTCGATGTCATACCCGTCGTAGCGCGAAAACTGCAAACACTGGTTGATGTGGGTTTGAGTTATATCAGGTTGGGCCAAAACGCAGTGACCTTATCCGGCGGTGAAGCACAACGCGTAAAATTGGCACGCGAGCTGTCCAAGCGCGATACCGGCAACACGCTGTATATTCTCGACGAACCGACGACCGGACTGCATTTTCACGATATACAACAATTGTTGAATGTTCTGCACCGACTCCGCGACCATGGCAACACGGTACTGGTTATTGAACACAACCTGGATGTCATAAAAACCGCGGACTGGATCATCGACCTGGGTCCCGAGGGTGGTGACGGCGGAGGATACATAATCGCCGAAGGCCCTCCCGCGGACATCATTGCCAGCCCAATATCGCATACCGGCCGTTATCTGAAAAACAGCATGCCGGAAAATCCTAAAGTTTGCACGATGTAGTGCACTTCCTCGCACAAACATGGAGCTTCAACCTGTGGTAGTCTGTCGCTTATTCGGGTTTATTGCAGTTGGATGAGGGCGTTTATCCATACCGTGTCGTCCCAGTCCGGTAAATTTAGCGCATTGTCGACATTTTTTACACGAATATCGAAATGCACATTCGATGACTTGTTAAGCTTTTGATACAATAAGGTTTTCTTACACTGGCCCAATAATTGTAAAGTTTTGTAAATACAAACCCGGCGGCAAATTCTATAATTTCGCGTCCGGTAACACGCTGCTACAGCAAATACACACTATGCAGGCAGCCCGATCCTAAACAATTGGATTGCGATTAGGTGCACGAACGCACTGGCTAAAACAACCCGCAATTCTTAAGTAACTGATCGGAATTTTTAGCCTAGGAAACTGTCCGAGAATGGCCTCCTAGTTAACCAGAATAAGATTAAAGGAGTTCAAATGGAACGACGCACCAGCACCCGCAGCCCGGTTTCGGTAAACGTGTTTATTTCGTTACCTGGAAAACCCAGTCATCACTGCAAAACAAGAAACCTGAGTAGCCGAGGTGTTTACCTGTCCGCGGATGTTAATCTACTCCCCCTGGACGCTCCTTTAGTATTATTTTTCGCCGTCAAAAAACATCACGGTTCGGTTATTCAGATTCATAAGATGACCGCTAAAATAGTACGTATTGGCGCCGATGGCGTCGCAATGACTTTCTGTCGGCACAAGCGTTCCCAGCAGGTAAAACACAGAACCCCGGCTACGGTCAGCGTTATGCGCGATTGATTGGGTAGCTTTGCGAATTAATTGGGCAGGCTTTTTTGAGTCAATCAACAAGCATGTAAATTATCATCTGAATCGGGTTATTTTTTACACCGGCCCTCTACAGCGATAAAATCATCTGAAACTTAGTTTTCAGCCTATTTTACGCCGTTGACCAATCGACCCAACCAAGCCCCAAAAGAACACGTAAACTTCTCTCCCGTATTCGACCGAATCGCTGGCGCATTTCGCAAGATCTATTACCGCGCCAGAGAATCTTTTGGCTCGCACAAACGAGACATTGTTGTATACCGCGTCGAAGATGCCAGGGACTCCCTGGAAGATGCGCGTACGCAATTCGTTAGCGCATTGGACAAATTCAGCTCTGTCGTGCAATTCGATGGTGGCAGCTTGGAGGGCAAATATACAGAGCTGCGACACGAACTCGATTGCAGCCAATTAAGAGCAAAGGCCGTGAGCGATCGGATAAGCGCGGTCGAAGACGTGGCCACAACATTGTTCGACGAATGGCAAAGCGAATTAGATCAGTACTCCAGCCGCAGCTTGCGCCGTACCAGTCGGCAACAACTCAAACAAACTCGGCAACATTACAACCGCCTTATGAAAGCCATGCACCAGGCAGAGGCAAAAATAGTACCTGTGCTGAGGGCATTCAAAGACCAGGTGCTTTTTTTAAAGCATAATCTAAACGCCCAGGCAATCGCTTCGCTGCACCATGAACTGAAATCTATAGGGTTGGATATCGCCGCACTGATTACGACGATGGAAACATCGATCTTCGAAGCCAATGCTTTCGTAAACTCGCTCGGAGACCAAAAAGCATTGCCACCGGCTTAACCCGCATTTCCCACCAGAGGGCTTTGGCTAGATCCATTCAATTCAGCTTGAACCAATCCGATCACGGTGTTACCAACCTTCGGAATCACCTCTTTTCCAGCTACAAATATCTCAAGAGTGCCGTCTTTAGCAAGTATAAACAAGGGAATAGACTTGGAACCATAACGTTCGCAATACGCGCTAAAATCGAAATCCTCGGTCAACAAGGTACTGCGAATTTCCGCGCCCTGACTCAGCAGACTCGCTAGCTTGGCATAGGTCACTCCGTCGCCGAACAAAATATTACCGCGATGTTCGTCCGAAACGGTATGCTTTTCGGATTTGTCGACATCGGCAGACGATTTTAGTGTGTACACGCCATTGCGCCCAAATTCCACGCGGTATTTCAGCCCAGACAATGCATTCAAATCGGCATGCCGGGAAAGGCCCAGCATACGTCCCATTCCAACCAAATTCAGATGCCAATCCGCATGATCGAAAACCGGATTACCGTAATAGGTTTCCAACCCCAGCATTCGCGCGGCCTTGATGTGCTCCCAGTTGGAATCCGTAACCAGGATTGCAAAGCCCTTTTTTTTCAGCACATCCGCGATCGCCCGCGCAACCGGGTTCGCGCCAATAAGCAAAAAACCTTTTGGTTCGGGTTCCGCGACGCCCAATAAACGGGCCATGAATCCGGCTGTTGCACTTTGCAGAACTACGGTGCCGATGATAACCATAAATGCCAGCGGTACCAGTAAGTCGGCTTCTTCAAAACCATAGTCGCGCAAACGAATCGCAAACAAAGCGGTTATGGCCGCGGCAACGATTCCGCGCGGCGCTATCCAACCCAGCAATGCACGTTCTTGCCATTTCAAATCAGAACCGAGTGTGGAAACCAGAACCTTCAGGGGCCGGGCCAGAAACTGGATCGCCACAAGAATCCATAGCGCGGACCAACCCAAGGCTTCAAATTGGCTAATTTCTATCCTTGCGGCAAGAGTAATGAATAGTACCGAAATCAAAATAACGCTTAAGCTCTCCTTAAAATTCAATATGTCATCCATCGGCACGTCATCCATATTTGCCAACCAGATACCCATCACGGTTACTGTTAGCAAGCCGGATTCTTCCACTAGACTGTTCGACACCGCAAACACACCGATCACCAGGCACAGTGCAGCTACGTTGTGCAAGTACTCGGGTAGAGCGTGCCGTCGCAATACCCAGCCGAACAAAAAACCGGAACCCGCGCCGATACCCAATCCAACAGCCAATACTTTGCCAAAGGTGTACAGCGTATGCCCGATCGCATGACCGGATTGACCGGACACGATAAATTCAAAAACCAGGACGGCCAGCAATGCACCGATCGGGTCAATTACGATGCCTTCCCAGCGCAGAATATTAGAGATTTTACGGTTAGGTCTGACCGTTCTTAGCAACGGCACGATGACCGTGGGCCCGGTCACCACCATGACCGCACCGAACAGCCAAGAAAGTTGCCACTCAAATCCCAATACCCAATGCGTAGCCAATGCCGTAATCAACCAGGTAACCAGCACACCCACCGAAACCAAATTGCGTACAACACCCTCCAAACCTTGGATCTCACGGAATTTAAGCGTAAGCCCACCTTCAAACAAAATCACCGCAACCGATAGCGACACGATCGGAAATAACAGATTTCCGAATAATGCATCCGGGTCCAACCAGCCGGTTAGTGGGCCGGCAACGATGCCCGCAAGCAGCAAAAACAGTATCGCCGGCAGCTTAACCCGCCAAGCAATCCATTGGCATAGGATCGCGGTAACGGCCACGCCGGCAAGAAGAAGCGTAATGTGTTCTGTCATTGTTATTATTCCTTTAGAGCGGGCTACGGAAACCCGGCTAGTTGACTTACATTATCGGCGGTATTTGACTCGGAGTGCTAATGAAGCAGCGATCGGGATTCCGAATTTGCTGCTGAGATTGTGGCCTGTGATGATGCGATCGATTTGCTTTCCAGCTGCCCGCGCCATTTTTTGAGGTGCGCAAGAATTGGCAATGGCGCATGAATTTGCGGACTGGAATGAGTGTCAAACGATTCTTCCCAAGCGTAGATTAACTTTTTGGCATTTTTGAAAGCCGCATCGAACGAACGCGCGCCGGGCAAAGCCTCTTTAAAAAATGCCCGACCAAAATAGGTCATATCCTCAGCATCTGAACAACCGAATGATTTTTTATCGTGGCTTGCGGCGGTCATAATTAGTGTATGCTCGTTTTTGAGCTGCGGTATAAAACCGCCTGAATAACAGGCTGATACAACTACAACCTTCCACTTGACTGACAGCTCTTCAAGCATCTCGGCCAATCGTTGCGCGGGTAAGTCCGCCAGATCCAAGCCTTTTTGGTCGATAGATAACTTATGCTTTTCCGACCCATGGCTAGTTAAATATAAAAATAAGATATCGTTATCACGATCCATTTTTTCCGCAACAGCCTTGAGGGTTAATTCGATACTAGTCAGGGTAGCCATGGGAAATCTAGCTACAGTATTTTTGTTGTTGATCAACACAACTGACCGTTGTTTAGTCAGGTAATTGTCGTCAAACTGTTGCTTGATGAAATCGACTTCCTTCATAAACACATCCTGCTCTCCATACCCGGCAACACCAACAAAATATAGATTTACCGTTTCCTGTTGGGTGGGTAATAGCTGGTTGAGAGATTTATCCAACAATGCGGCCTGACTGTACAGTGCCTGCTCAACTCTTTGATGGGTCGCATTCCGTTCAGCGTCACGATGCTCTACAAATTTGCCGTAACTCCACTCACCCACTAATTTGTTAACACCATTTTTGGGTTCACCGTAAATTAATTCCCCCTGCCCATGGAACAAGCCGCTTTGAAACAACCCCGAGTACCGGTCGCCATTCTGTTTAGTCAATACGCCCGATCCTGACATCTTCCCATCTACAAATTCTCCGGCATAGCGGCCGCCTGCCGAAATCAATGTCCCATAACCATTAAGCGACCCTTTTTTGAAAGTGCCGGCGAGCTCCACACCTTCCTTGTAGGTGTAGACCCCTTCCCCATGAAAAACCCAATTTTTGAATTCGCCGTTATAGGTATCGCCGGCTTCATTTTGGAATATCCCAGACCCGCTAAACTCGCCATCAACGAAAGTGCCTATATACACATCATCGTTAGCAGACGAGAACTTTCCGTGGCCATTAAACAGATTTTTTTTGAATCCGCCCCGATATTGATTTCCATTCGGGTAGCTTACGATGCCCTCCCCCGAATATTGGCCGTGTTCGAAATCACCTATGTAGGTAGTCTCGTTCGCGGCGACCAACTTACCCACTCCGTGATAATAACCATGGTGAAAATTACCTTCGTAGTAACCCCCCGATTCACCTGCATAATGCCCCTGCCCCTCGATATCGTCATTTTCAAACTGCCCCCGAGAACTGGAACCGTCCATCATTTTCAAAAAGCCGTCGCCAGACATTGCCCCGTTTTGAAATTGCCCTTCGTAAACATCACCCGAATTATAAATATATTTCCCAATCCCCGACATTTGACCGTCAACGAATTCGCCTTCGAAACTTGCACCGCCAGGCCAAACCAATCGCCCGTGTCCACTAAAGACTTCATCCTGGATATCACCATAATATTGGCTTCCGTCCGGAAGCACTGCGCTAGGAGGCATTATTAAGGACGCAATTCCAGTAGTACGCCAATTCGTACACCCGGCAAACGACAAGAAAACAATGAGAATGGACAGTGGGAATTTTTTATGCATAACGCAATTGCCTATAGTAGAACGACATAAATGAGCACCTCCAACAAACGCTTAGGACAAAATTTTGAGAGCCGCCCGGTAGTTTGTAATTTGTGATTTGGTCAGTCATTGTACCCTTTTGAAACAACACCAAACCGATGCTCGTATTAGCGACCTCCGCCCTGATTCCTTGAACCTAAACGGCAAATCGTAACTATTCAGCTGATCACCGTAGCACCTGACACAATCCAATTTAAACCTTGACGCCATCCCAAAAACGCGGGACCGTAGGATAATGAAGTCCCTCTGCGTAACGACCAGCGAATGCATCAATGCTTGACTCAATCGTCTCGACGATCAAATGTATAGCACCCGCGGTCGATTTCTATTCGATTCGCGCAGTAGATGAGAATCGGCAAAGAATTTCTGTACGTCAGCACATCTTACAGCCGCTAGGTAACACCTATAATCGCGGTGTCCACATAACTGTCTGCGATCACGGGGGACTTGGTTATGCGGCAACTTGTGACCTGAGCGCCAGCGGACTAAAACAAGCTCTGAAGTGCGCCAGAAACTGGGCCCATAAGACCGCACACCTGAGTCTATTTCCCGCCGAATACGTTTTCAGACCGGCGCACCACAACAAAACCATTTCAATTATCGGACAGCCGTGGAATTCGGCGGGGCTCAATGCAAAGCTGGATCAATTGCAACAGATTAGCCAAAGATTGAAAAGCCATGATCAAATCATTGACTGGTGGGCATCATTGGATTATCAACATTGTGAGTGCGTCTTCGCAACCCCGGATGCGCAAATAACTCAATCGTTTTCCACGTTGACCCCATTTATGGGCGCGGTTGCAAACCAAGGCACCGAAACCCAGCAGAGAACTTTCGGAGTCGAATGCAGCGCCCAAAGCGGGCTTGAGCTTCTAGCGCGAATTGAATTTGCCGATCAAGCCGAGCGACTATCGAACCAAGCCCTCGCGTTATTGGCGGCATCCGATTGCCCCAGCGACAAGCTGGACCTTTTGTTAGTGCCCAACCAGATGATACTCCAAATTCATGAAAGCATCGGACACCCACTTGAACTCGATCGCATCCTAGGCGATGAGCGCAACTATGCGGGGACAAGTTTCGTAACGCTGGATATGTTCGGAAAATACCGCTACGGCTCGGACCTCCTCAACGTGACCTTCGACCCGGAACGCACCGAACAGATCGCAAGTTATGCATTCGATGACGAGGGCAGTGCCGCGGAACGCCAACATTTGATAAAAAATGGCATACTGCTGCGTCCTTTGGGGGGTTATTCATCTCAACAACGCGCTGGTATCCAAGGTGTCGCGTGTTCACGCAGTAGTGGGTGGAACCGCCCTCCCATCGATCGTATGGCCAACATCAATCTGGAACCCGGCAATACGCCCTTGGAATCGATGATCGCCTCGGTCGAACACGGGATTCTTATGGACACCAACAAATCCTGGTCAATCGACGACAGCCGCAATAAATTTCAGTTTGGCTGTGAAATCGGCAGAAGAATCGAAAACGGCGAAGTCAAAGAAATCATTAAAAATCCGAATTACCGCGGTATATCCAGCGAATTTTGGCGCAATCTAACCGCGGTCGGTGATCACAACTCATGCGAGGTTTTGTCCGTGCCCACTTGCGGTAAAGGCGAACCCAATCAAGCCATCCAGGTCGGACACGCTTCACCGGCTTGTTTATTTCGATGTGTGGATGTGTTCGGCGGTGGCTAAGTGCAGTGAAAACCTACTTTTACGATTTATTTGAACAACTAACAAAATTTGTTCAGTCGGAAGAATGTCTGCTAGCCAACTTCCGCGCAGAAGATTCCGATTTTGTGAGACTCAATCAAAGCAAAATCCGGCAAGCCGGATCGGTACACCAACTGGAACTCAGCCTGGATCTAATCCGCGACAATCAACACGCAACAGCGGAGACCAATATCAGTGGTAACCTGAAAACTGATACCGAGCAGCTAAAACCCATACTGAACGACCTCAGAGCAAAATATAAGCTATTACCCGAAGATCCCTATTTGTTGATCAACCGAAGCATTGCAAACAGTGAAACGATTGACGAAAACAAGCTCCCGGAAAGTAGTGAAATCGTCCAACAAGTCGCTACATCGGCTCGCGATCTAGACTTGGTCGGGTTGTATTCGAGCGGCACAATTTATCGCGGATTTGCCAATTCAATCGGGCAGCGCAACTGGTACGAAAAATCCAGCTTCAATCTGGACTGGAGCTGTTTTCTGCACGCCAACGTGGCAGCTAAATCAGGCTATGCAGGAATCAAATGGGACCCAGGCATATTCGAGGGAAAGCTAAGGCATCTACGCGAGGAGCTGGAAATTTTGGACAGGCCCGCCAAGACCATCACACCAGGCCACTACCGTGTATACCTAGCACCAACCGCGCTACACGAAATATTGGCGACTTTGGCATGGCGAAGCTTTGGTGCAAAATCGCACAAAACCTGCCAAACGCCACTGCTAAAACTTGCCGAGCAACAACTCACGCTGAATTCCGAAGTTACACTAGTCGAAAACAATGCCGCTGGCCTAGCACCGGATTTTACCCAGGAAGGCTTCATCAAACCGGCTAAAATCGACTTGATAGCGCACGGTTTACACGCAGGATTTTTAGTAGATTCCAGAAGTGCAAAGGAATACGATCTTTGTGTCAACGCGAGTAGCGAATACCCACAATCCCTGGATTTAAGTCCCGGTACCCTGAGCCAAGAAGAGATTTTAACCCGATTGGACAACGGGCTATATATTAACAATTTGTGGTATTCGAACTACTCCGACCCCAACCATTGCCGCATTACAGGCATGACCCGCTACGCCTGCTTTTGGGTGGAAAACGGAAAATTAACCGCACTGATTACCCCAATGCGCTTCGATGAAAGCATCTACGACATGCTGGGTAAAAACCTACTCGGGCTGACTCAAGAAACGGAGTGGCTATTGGAAACCGATACCTACGAACGAAGGTCCGTGGCCAGTATGCGACTACCCGGCCTACTCGTCGATTGTTTTAATTTTACGCTTTAGGGCCTACAGCTTAGTCGAGTTGCCCACTAGAATAGCAAGGCCACAAGAACATCGAGATCAGGTTACGTAAGGGTGATATTTTTCGGATTTCGCGACTCCATAGTTCGTTCTGATCGGGTCATTCATTCAAGTGTAATATTTGGGAAATTCCCGTATATTACGCTTACAGGTGATCCGTAGCCAATTTAATAGCAGGGAATAAACCAAGGAAAGATATAAATAATATTGGTTTAAAGAATGGAAACACAGAAATATTAATGAGTGATATGTTGGAACTTCCCATGTTTAAACTTGGAAAGTTCAGGCCCACTCAATGTTAGCTGTGTTAAGAAAAATTTACTTGCAATCTCATAAAGTGATAGTATAGTATCACTTTATGAGAATAGAATTAGTAACAACACTAAAGCGTCAGGCCACCAAAATATTGGCAGAATTACACGATTCAAAAGAACCTGTACTGATAACCGAGCATGGTCAACCATCGGCATACCTTATTGATGTCCATGATTATGAGATGATGCAAAATAGAATGCACATCCTTGAAGGTCTTGCTCGTGGTGAAACAGCTATAATGGAAGGTCGCACTTTTACTCAAAAAGAAGTAAAAGAGAAAATGAGTAAATGGCTAAAATAATATGGACTGAACCCGCTTTAATAGACCTTAACGAAATAGCAGAATACATAGCACTAGATAAGCCAACTGCTGCAAATAATCTAGTTCAAAAAATATTTACAAAAACAGAACGACTTGAAGACTTTCCACGTTCAGGTCGTAATCCGCCAGAATTAAAAAAATCAAGATATAAAGAAATTATTGTTAATCCATGCCGTATTTTTTATCGTATTGACGGAGATAATATTTATATATTGTATGTTATGCGTAGCGAAAGAAAGTTAAGGCAATTCTTATTAAGCGAAAGAGAAAATAAAAACAGCTAACAAGTGCATCAACTCTGACCAAAAATACGCCGCTCATTGGGTCAGAGGAGGCCAGCGGCCTCCGTCTGCCCACAGAACCGTGCGTACG
>CAZVFR010000063.1:0-14466 GCA_964626505.1 uncultured Methylococcaceae bacterium | reverse complement strand
CAGCTGATGCGAACAGACGCCGAGGAATGGGGCGCATCGTCTTGCGCATCGGAGGCATTCTTTTCGTTTTTCTGCGGAGTGTAGGGGACACGAGTGTAGGGGACAGGTCTTGTTATTTGCATTTATTCTAAACTTGTTATAGTTAGATTATGGCAAGAACACTGAGAATAGGATTAAAATAGATTTAGGATTAAAATAGATTAATGCAAAAAACAAGACCTGCCCCCTTTGTCCTTCTGCATTCGATTGAAATTTTGATGTGATTAGTTGTTTTGGTTTTAATTCACTTTAGCATATCGATAAAAATTGACCAGCATCAAGATCTTGAGTTCCATTGCGTCGGCGACAGAATCTAGGGTACCTCTATTAATTCTGGGTAAGAAAGATTGATGGTCAAAATTCTCAAGAACAGGGCCCTAAGTGTTCGGAATAATTATTCTATTGGGAACGCTTAGCAACGCAGCACTTGGGGATTTTGGACTGAAGATGCTTATTCATGAATTAATAGAGGTGCCCTCTAGTCTAAATGTCTCAGCAAAATTAAGCCCGAGCCTGCCAGGATTTTTCCAAGCGTTTTTTGGAAACCGGGTAAGCGGTTTTCAAGGTTTGCGCGAATAACGATACCCTAAATTCCTCCAGGCTCCAACGAAATTCATCATCGTGGCATGCGTTGTCTGACGTTACCGATTGCCAATAACGTATCCAGATCGGGTGTAATTCGCCTAACAGCTTTTGATCTTTAGCGCTGTCGAATGCAGACTTTCCCAAGCGCAGCAACACGGCTTTTAGATAGCGCGGATATTCTTTCAATCGAGTAAAAGGAGTGTTGCCAAAAAAACCGCGATAGCTCAATAAATTCATTTGTTCGCACACGTCTTTTTTTAACGGCGAGGCATCTTGCAAAGACGCAAGTTTACGGGTTATATCCGCATACAGATCCAAAATAGATTCCACGACGCGGCAAATTTCATTGGCGGTTGCAACCAATTGCGCTTTATTTTTGTTAATACAATCTTCAAACTCGTTCCGGGTACGCACAGTGGGTTTGTTCGTAATAAACACAGTACCGACTATCAAACTTGATACATCTTCGTATAGATCACCCTGATGTTTGACGGTGAGAAAATTGAATATCGGATGTTCAGTTAACTGGCTATAAGCAAGCGCCTGAACTCGGCTAAGCCGGAGTCCTTTTTTAATAAACTTAAGCTCTTTGCGTAAAGTCAGATGCAACAACTTCACCAACCCATAGTAATGTTGCGATTCCGCAAGCGCTTTTGTGTCAAACAATTGCAACCCAACACTATCCTGTTCATCGACTAACCCCGGGTAACCTAGAAATGTAGCTCCGTTTCTGGATATTTCGTGTTGCTCAGGTAAATCTCCGAATTCCCAACCCGTGCATCCAGTTTTCGAAAGCGCGTTTTCGGCTATCGATCGAAATGTAGTTTTTGACTGTCCAATCAGCTTTTGTTGAAGTTCTTGCAACTGCCGTGACTGAGCCAGTGTTTGCCCGTTATCGTCAATGACCCGAAAATTCATACGCAGATGATCAGACAAACTATTTTCGTCCCACATCGATGCGCTTAGAGATACGGTCTTGGTCTGTGAAAGAAATCCCGCGAGCGCTTTGTATAACGATCCTGTTCCTATTTCTGTCTCCAGCAAAAAACGCTCTGCATAATCCGCGGCTGGAATAAAATTACGCCGCGCGGTTTTCGGCAAGGCTTTGATGAGTGCGACAACCTTTTCCACCAACAGACCCGGCACAAGCCATTCAAATGCTCCTGGCACAAACTGAACAAGTTGATGTACCGGGATAATCGACGTCACGCCATCGTCCGCATGCCCGGGTTCGAAGCGATATTCCAGTTTAACTGACAAATCACCCATATCGAGGTAATCGGGATAATTTATACTGTCAATAGAATCGTCATTTGCTCCCGAAATATCGTCAGCTGTTAATTTAAGGTAGTCTGGGAATTTCTTCTCGATTTTCCAGCGCCACTTATCAAAGCTTTTTCCATCAACCACATGCGCAGGAATCTTTGCGTCAAAAAACGCGTAGATATCATCTTCGTTGGCGATTAAGTCCACTCGGCGCCCTTTGTGCTGTAGATAGCCTAAAGAATCCAGTAGTTTTTGGTTAGAATCGAAAAATTCCGCGTCACAATGATAGAGTTGATTGACAAGCGCCGAACGAATAAACAGCTCTCTCGCGCCGCTGGGATCGATGCGATCATAGGGTATTCGACGACGACTTTGCAGCGTAATTCCGTATAACAGTGAACATTCATAAATCACACTTCTTGCTGATTTTTTCTCCCAATGCGGTTCGAAATGTTGCAATTTGATCAGGTGTTCGGCAGCCTTTTCAACCCACTCGGGATTTATTTTCGCAATATTTCTGGCGTAGACACGCGTTGTTTCGACTTGTTCTCCGGCCATTACCCATTTCGGTCGACTTTTAAATAGGCTGGACCCGGGATGTATATAAAATATGAGATTTCTGGCGCCCAAATATTCGGATTGATCTTGTTTGAACCCTATATTCGAAATCAACCCGGCCAACAATGCACGATGAATTTCATCATACCCAGCGTCAACCTGGTTCGGTTTAAAGCCCAACTCTTTTTTGACTACATGCATCACCTGGGAATGTATATCCTGCCATTCTCGTAGACGCACGAAGGATAAAAAGTTTTCGCGGCAATATGCACGCAACTTTGATTTGGATAATTCTTTTTGTTTAGTTGTATACGCCTTCCAGATATTCAAAAAACTCATAAAATCGGAGTCATCGGCGCGAAACTGCGTGTGTTTTTGATCCGCTGCTTGAGATCGATCGGCCGGGCGTTCTCGAGGATCTTGGATACTCAGCGCCGCTGTGATAACAGATGCTTCTTTCAGACAGCCCTCCTGCGCCGCGGCGACAACCATGCGAGCAAGACGCGGATCAATTGGAATGCGGCTTAGTTTTTGACCGACCGATGTCAGCTTTTGATATTGATCCAGCGCGTTGAGTTCGTGTAATAGCTTCTCACCATCGCGTATCATTCTTTCATCGGGCGGCTCAACGAACGGGAATTTTGCAATATCCCCAAGCTTCATAGCCTTCATTTGCAAAATGACTGATGCGAGATTAGTACGCAAAATTTCCGGTTCGGTAAATTCGGGGCGAGACTGGAAATCTTCCTCCGAATAAAGCCGTATGCAAATGCCGGGTCCTAAGCGACCACAGCGTCCAGCCCTCTGATTCGCACTGGCTTGAGAGATCTTTTCAATAGGCAAACGCTGTACTTTGCTGCGAAAACTATAACGGCTTATTCTCGCCAGTCCGGTATCAATGACAGTGCGAATGCCGGGCACGGTCAATGAGGTTTCAGCCACATTCGTAGCGAGAATAATTCGTCGCTTCTTATGCGGCTGGAAAGCGCGCTGTTGTTCCTTAGTACTGAGCCGGGAAAACAGCGGCAATATTTCAAAACTGGATCGCAGCTGTTTGCGTAGTAAATCAGCGGCTTCGCGAATTTCTCGCTCACCACTCAAAAAAACCAAAATATCACCCGAGTGGATACAGTCAAGCTCCAAAACCGCGATGATTACGGCTTGATATAGATCTGTCTCAGTATCATCGCCCTCGCTGCCCCTGGGTTGATAGCGTATGTCTACCGGATAGGTGCGGCCCGAGACCTCGATAATCGGAGCATTGTCGAAATGTACCGAGAATCGTTTAGGGTCTATCGTCGCGGAGGTTACGATTATTTTTAAATCAGGGCGTCTGGGTAACAGCCAATGAAGGTACCCGAGCAGGAAATCAATATTAAGACTGCGCTCGTGCGCTTCGTCCAAAATGATCGTGTCGTAGTGTTCAAGGTAAGGATCAGACTGAATTTCGGCGAGCAAAATGCCGTCTGTCATTACCTTAATCAAGGTTTCCGGTTTAGTTCTGTCATGGAAACGGAATTTGTACCCTACAATCCCACCCACTGTCTGGCCCAACTCCTCAGCGATACGTGCGGATACCATGCGTGCCGCAATCCTCCGTGGTTGCGTATGTCCTATCATGCCCGTTGTGCCACGCCCCAATTCCAAACAGATTTTGGGTAACTGGGTGGTTTTTCCAGAGCCGGTTTCGCCACACAAGATCACAACCTGATTGTCTAATAGCGCTGCTGCTATCTTATCTTTCTTTTCGGAAACCGGTAGGTCCGGGTAACTGATCGTGGGGACACTTGCCTCGCGTAGATTGCGATATCTCAGAGATTTTTCGACTGAGCGTTTGAAATTCTCCAATTCCATTTCGGCATCCGGTTTGCCTTCTAGGTTTTTCTCAAGCTTGGCCAAGCGTTTGCGTAAGACAGTTTGATCTTTCCTAAGGCACTGTTGAATCTCGGTCTTGTATTTGGCAAATATTTGTCCCATCGTCAGAATATAAACTACATTTATAGGTATAAAAACTTCAATTACAGCATCCCGAATGATGCCATTAATATTGATGAAACAACGCGATCGTGTTGTTTGGTCAGAACTAGGTGCCGAGTAACTATGATCAATACAGACTCTATTATTCCAGATTACGACGAAAGCCCAGACAAAGCCGCTGAATATTTAAGGCTGGTTTTGCCACTAATGTCGAAGTGCAAAATTCCCGCAAACCCAATTAATTATTCGCTGTGCTATGAAGTTGTTTCGGGAAAGAACGAACCACTTCAGGAAATATTTGACCGTCAGATCCAGGATAATCAGGCGATGACCCCCGAAGTTACTCAGCGTTTGTACAAGGATTTTGTACTAAACGGGGCTTCGGACAAGTTCGACGAAATTGGCACCGGTCTTAATGCCATAGTTCATCAGACGCTAGACAACCTCCAACAAACCGAAAGCTCGGTGAAGAGCAGCGCCGCGACATTTGCCAATCAATCGGAGAAGTTGGCCCACTCGGGCGATGTCTCAGAAGTTAAAGATATTGTACAAGGCCTAATTGCGGAAACAAAGCAGCTTGCGAATGCAAGCAGCGGGCTAAAAAACCAGTTAAACGACACCAATCAGGAAATAGAGCAGCTACGCACCGAATTGGAAAAAATGAAGGAGGCAGCCCAAACCGATGCACTTACCGGCCTGTTGAATCGTCGCGCGTTTGACCTGGAAATGGCAGCATTGATTGCCAAGTCCGAACAATGCGCGCAAAAAACGTTTTTACTGTTGTTGGATCTAGATCACTTCAAACGTATTAACGATACATGCGGCCACTTGGTTGGCGACAAAGTGCTGCGATATACCGCAAAATTATTGCAACAGTTCGTCAAAGAGGATGACATGGCCGCCCGCTACGGGGGCGAAGAAATGGCCATACTTTTACGCAACGTCGATAAATCTCAAGCAACTAAGGTCGCTAATGAGATTCGAGAAGCGCTCGCAAAAAGCCGTCTACAGCGCAAAGACAATGGAGAATCCATCGGACAGGTTACCGTCTCTATAGGGTTATCCGCGGTGAAAACTGGCGACACCGCTGAAACGCTAATCGAACGCGCGGATACTGCTTTGTATAAGGCCAAGGAGGCCGGCAGGAATATTGTTGTAGTAGGATAGACGGGGTATTACAAAAGATAATTTAGTTACGATTCGAAGCTACTGCTAAGTAGCGTGATTCAGATCGGTTTAACGTTTATCAGCACGGTGTTTCGCGGCCATAAACTCTCGGTGAGGAACATAAAGAAGGTCGGCTACTTTTCTGATCATGTGTTCTTCGTAGCGATCCAATTGGTTGTCTGCGAATGCAACCTTCCAAAGGCTTTCAATAATCTGAACTTTGTCGCTTAGTTCAAGTGAATTATTAATCAGCGATGTGAACTGATAGTAATCGGTGGATTGCTGGATTTCTAGATGGGCTAAATCCATGAGCTCCTCGGCTTCGCTTTCGGAAAGCGAAAATGCCTCGATGATTATTTTCTGAACCGTTCGCCGCTCCTTCTTTTCGACGACGTGATCCATATACATTACTTCCACCAATAATACCGCTGTAGCTAGCCGTAAACTGTGATCAGAGTCAGTTGACTGGCTCTCTGTATCGGCAATATTAGTGTTGAAAAAACTGATGATCGCATCGAGCATGGTGTTATCGAAGATGTTTAGGCTGTGGAAATTTCGAATATTTGCCGATTCGAGACGCTTTTTAACATGAAGCTATACTCTGTGACAATTTAAAATATACTCTACTGGTGATCTACGATAGGTGGCTCTGTCATTAGAAGAGCTCTTAAATCTCCGATTTTCGAATCCAATACTTCCATAAAACCCGAGTCAACCACCGAATCTGAATGCAAGTTATCGTGAAGCAAATCATCAATTTGTTTTGCGATATCAGAAATATTGCTATATCCATACAAGCCTGCTGATCCCGCCAGGTTGTGAATGAAGTGTCTTAATTTAAGCATTCGATCATGAGAATATTGCTCGGATCGCAGGGCTGTCAACGTCTGATCCAGTAGCGTCAATTTGTCGTCCAACGAGGCTTCGAATCTTGCGTTTAATTCTTTGCGGCGCCGTTTGGGCATACCCTGAGACTTGGATTGATCGATGACCTGTTGGATCAATATGAGTAAATGCGGGATATCAAACGGTTTTATAACGTAATCATCACACCCGGCGTCAAGAGCACGTTGTTTATGATCCGCCGAAGTAGAAGCGCTTAGCGCGAATATAGGTTTGGTATAGCCCGCCGCCCTGAGTTTTCTAGTCGCTTCGTAGCCACTAATCTCCGGCAGGTTCAAGTCCATCAACACGAGGTCCGGCTGTTCCGCCAGGCATTTTTCAACCCCATCAATACCATCTGCCGAAACCAGTACGGTGCAATCAATATTTTCTAATACAATACGTAATAGTTGAAGAATATCCGGATTGTCTTCTACGACGAGAAGCTTTGCGGGTATCGACAGATTCGAAATATCCAACTTTTGTAACGGTCGTGCGCTTTGACTGGTCCGGATCAGCTCAGCCGGCAAAACGACTTTAAAGCAACTACCCACACCCGGCGTGGATTCCAGCGTAATGCCACCGTCCATTTTTTCCACCAGGTACTTGACGATAGACAGACCCAAGCCCGATCCAGGTCGATTCTGAAGTTGTTCGAACGGCTTAAATATTTGCTCTTTGGATGCCTCGGGTATACCACATCCGGAATCAGTCACCTCGATAGACAATTCACCGGGGCTCCAGGAAATGGATAGTTGAACCCTGCCGTTATCAGTGAATTTAATAGCGTTTCCGACCAAATTTACCACAATCTGACGCAATCGTAGTTGGTCTACAGACACAAGGTTAGGCAATGAGGAGCTCACAACTTCGAACTCGATTGACTTTCGCTTAGCTAGTGATGCAAATGCAGTCTCTATCTCGGTAAAAACTTCGTTTAAATCGGTTTCAGTGGCATAAATTTCGACGCTTGACGTTTCGATTTGTGCTTGGTCGAGTAAATTCTCAACTAAATTAAGCAAATGCTTAGCCCCCTGATCGACCGCGGTTAAATAATCGCTGTGCACTGAATCGTTATTGATTTCCTGTTGCATCAGGTCCGTAAATCCAATAATCGTATTCAAGGGTGTGCGAAATTCATGTGACATATTGGCAATAAAGTGACTCTTTAGCTGATTTGCCTTTTCAGCTTCAACTTTTTTGCGCTCAAGTTCCGCCTCCAGTACCCGCATTCCTTGCAAGATCTTAGTTTGTTCCTCGTGCAGCAGGTATAGTTCATTGGCTTTTTGCTGCATATTCACCTGCGCGATCTTTTGTTCGCTCGCATCAAGCAGAATTATTTGCGTGGAGCCACCCTGAGGCATTATGTAGACGTGTGCGGCTTTAGCATTCGGGGTTCCAACGAACATGAGTTCTATCGACTCAGTAACATCCAATCCAACAAGAAAGGTTAATTGCTCGGTGCAATCTTCGTTATCCGAAAACGGCTGATAGCCATAGAAAGCCAAATCGCCAATGCAAATTTGAACCCTTCGCATTTGATCCACCAACAAACACAGCGGGTGTGTTTGTTGATAAACCAATGCACGGATGTTTTTGTACAGGCTGGCAGGCGTCGTCATGTTTCGATCAGCAATCTCGCCAAGCTAACAAACGCAGCTTCAACATTTTCACCGGTTTTTGCGCTAGTTTTAAAAGTCGGAATTCCTGATTCGATCAAATAGTCTATATCGGCCGCGGTAATTTCCCACTTGATTTCCAAGTCATTCTTGTTAATCGCGCAAACCATGGCACAATCCCCCACTGATTCATTTACGGTACGCCGAAAGTTAGCAATTGCATCCAGTGTTTCTTTGCGCGTACCATCGACGACAAACAATATTCCAGCCGATCCCATTATGTAGTTAGTGTCGATTCCACTAAATTTATCGCTGCCGGCAATATCCCAAACGATCAATTTTAAAATTAAGCCATCAGATAAATCGATCTGCTTGCTGTCTATCTTTACACCTACCGTTGTCAGGTATTTTTCTGAAAAAGTGTGGCGTACGAATCGAGCCACCATACTGGTCTTTCCCACCGAGAAATTACCCAACAAACAGACCTTTTTGGTAATTATTGATTGGTGATTCATGGGTAAAAATGGTGGTCCCGCCTGAAAATCGTTATTTAAAGCGGATATTTGATTTGGCCATGGAAATCTCAATCTCCACGCGCCGCTTGGTCGGAACGATTAAACCATCGATTGACGCTTTTTTGATGCCAGTCGTGTGGAACGCGCTTGACGGCAGGCCGTTACCAAATAACAATGCTCTTATAGTATTAGCCCGGTCCAAAGCCAAAGCATCATTGGACGCTATTTCCCCAGTGCCGTCCGTATAGCCGACAAGCTTCAAATGAACTTTGGTTCCGA
This sequence comes from uncultured Methylococcaceae bacterium, assembly GCA_964626505.1. Classification (GTDB taxonomy): domain Bacteria; phylum Pseudomonadota; class Gammaproteobacteria; order Methylococcales; family UBA1147; genus CAZUGA01. The sequence goes on along the minus strand of CAZVFR010000063.1, from coordinate 5,579 downwards.
GAATACCAGCCAAATGTCGTAATTCAACCAGATCGGAACGCAAATTTTTGATAACCGGTAAAGATTTCGAATCGATCTCAGTTGCGTTTGTAAAATATAATATTGTCTCGTTGCGAATAGCAACGATTTTAGCTGCTTTGAGCCATTCGTCGGCCACTAATCCCCCGATATTAAACCGGCTCACATTGTATAAGGATGCTTTGGCGGTTTGCAGTTGCCTAATCCAACGGGTCGGCGCTGTACCTGAGATTTTCAGGACATCCCTGTCTAATTCTAAAAGCACGGAATCAGGTGGTTGTAGGATATTACGTATTTGCTTCAACCGACTGACTGAGTCCAATTCTATGCCGGACAAGTCAATTTCATCAAATCCCTGTATGCGGGCAGTCAAAGACTTAGCTTGAACAATCCATTCTTGCGGTGCCGTGCCGGTGGCGTACAAGCGGTTTGCTTGCACAGAAAAGATTACAGAATCTGGCGCGCCCAGTAGTTTTCGTGCACGTTGTATCGCCAATTCAGGTTCTAATGATTGATACAAGCTAAGGTTAAATTCAACATCTTCAGGCTGAAAGCCATGTTTTTCGGTGGTTTTATTCAGCGGCAGTACCACCGGATCAACCATACCATTAATGACCAGCTTTCCGTCTCGATGATAAGCGTCGAATATGACAATACCCGGCGTCCGGTTTAGTTCGTCAGTCAATTCCCCAACACGCATCCGCTCGGATGCGAACTGCGCTATCAGATAGAATGCGCCCAATAACAGCGCGAGAATCACATAAGTTAGTGGTTTCGAAAACAAGCCCTGGTTTTGCGCAGACTGCCGATCTTCCTTGGCTTGCTCATGCAAACAATTTTGCAGTAGGTTGCTTATCGGTCCGAGCTTACTGCGGTCTCCGTCAAAATTGGCTAGTTCATCAGCAAATTCTTTATGGATTTGTTCTAAGGTAACTTGAAAATTTTCTCGTGCTGAAGCGGGCGCCACGCCCAGGATCACGCAAGCCAACAGTGCTTTAGGACCCTCGAAAATCCACAAGATTCGTTCACCAAACTCAACAGTATTTAATGTTTCTCCGGCTTCTCCGGAAAACGAATCTTGGCTGAAATCCTTGATTGCGGTCAACATAGCCGAAATTGCATCGCTATCTCTGGGCTTAACGTTGGGATGGGATACGTAATCAATAACCAATCCGGACCCCGGTTGAATTAAAAAGACTTCATCGATACGATAAATCAGTGTTTGCTTTAACACGATTTCCGAAAACGGCACACCACATCGTTTAGCTTCCAAACGCCATCGCAGAGATTCCGGGGACAGGCTTTGCTCGATGATCTGATTCATCGATTGGAGAAAGGTTTTAAGGGTTTCGTTAATCGATTTTCGTATAGCGGGGCCCATGACCGGAAACAACGCATCGGCGAATTGATCCGGGTCTTTGCGTATTAGCGAGCGTATGCAACCTTCCATGGGTTCGTTCATGGATTCGGCCAAGCGGTCTCCAGTTTCGGCCGCAACAATTATCGAATCCGGTAATATCGCGGCTGTATCTCGGATACGGTGTTTGGGATCCAAGCGAGTGTTTAATTCATCCAGCGTTTTTTGATTTTCCCGGTCAATGTCTGCTTTCAGATCGAAAAAGCGCTGATCGTAGGCAGCCATTTGTTCGCCAAATAAAAGTCCACGAATCTTATCTACTGCACCCGGATTCTTGGGATCATCATTATTTTTATCGTTCTTTTCGTCTTGGGCCATTGGAAGAATCGTAATCTGACAGGTAAACAAAGTTGCTATTATCGGCGTTAGCCTGGAATTTATAAACTGCGGATATAAAACGCGCCTTTCGTATGTTGCTTTTCTCAAAGAGCCTTAGAAAAGCGTGGATAAGCAATCGAGATCGATATAACTGACTATACAGTGTTAAATTGACCAGAATAAACTCAATCAACCTTGTTAACATCTCTGGCGGCATATTCTACCGCGTGTTAAATTGACACACATTACGCAATTATGGAGATTAATTTGAATATCGCTTATTTGGAAGACGACGCCGACCAAGCTGACGTTATTAAAGAATGGCTCACCGCACCTGGACACAAATGCGATGTTTATGACAGCGGACGTAAATTCGTCCAGGGTGTAAAACGCCATACCTATGACTTATTGATTCTGGATTGGCTTGTGCCTGACATGAGTGGCATTGAGGTCTTACAATGGGTACGTGAAAATATCGAGTGGCAAATTCCGGTTATCTTTACCACTCAAATGGACCGGGAAGAAGATGTGGTACAGGTCCTATCTCAGGGTGCTGACGACTACATGGCCAAACCTGTAAAACGGCGTGAATTATTGGCCCGGATAGAAGCGGTACGACGCCGCTCCCTAAGCAGTGAGACGACGCACAGCATCATGGAATTTGACCCTTATTCTATTGACTGTGAACACCGCCTATTGGAACACGACGGAGAGGAAATCAGCTTGACGCACATTGAATTTGACCTCACCGTATTTATGTTCCGTAACCACGGCCGTATACTTTCGCGGTCCTATATTCTCGAAAACGTTTGGGGTATTAATGCGGATTTGAATACCCGTACGGTGGATACCCACGTGAGTAGAATTCGCAAAAAACTCAGCATCTCCCCCGAATTTGGTTGGCGGTTGAGTCCTGTTTACCAGCATGGCTATCGCCTCGAGCGTTTAAAACAATCCTCTCATGATGAATCGGATTAAAGCAGTTTCTTCGCCCCCAGCGTATGACGCGAAGTACTAGCCCGGATTTCTCACCAGAATGACAACCCCTCGCTTGATCTTTGTTCCCACAAGGAATTTTCTTCCCTCGGAAATACAATCCGTATTCCGCTCGGTCAGAAAACTCCTTGTAAAAACAAATCTCTGCGCGATCATCTTGCCCTCTAGTGAGAATTTCGGGCTAGCCCTGCCCTTTTTTATTTGTTATCCAAATGACTGATTCAGCAGTTCTTCATCAAGCCTACCAGCCCGAAAGGTATTGCCTGTTTTGATATTCGTCACCGTAACCTTGGCCGGACTGAACAGCATTGGATCAATCTTGTAGAAATTGTACCCGCTATCTTTGAAGATTTGCGCGAATGGCTTGCCATAATCTTTGGAATTGCTACTGGGTAAATTATGCGCCAAATCTTTGGCGTCTTCATCGTTGTAGTCCACGTATAGGTGGACATCACCACCAAACAGGATCGCGTCATTGGTTCTACCCATAGCTTTTATAAAATTGCTGTGAACTGGGCAGATCGGTGCGGAACCAAATCCGTCTTTAACTTGATAAAGCGGAAAACCCAGTTCGTGGACTTTGTGCAGTGCCACCTCCAAAGATCGACCGACGACTTGAATGCTTCCGGCCAAGCTTGTTGTCGGGGTTAAAATTATCGTCAATTTATCCGCTTTAATGCCACATTTCTCCGCCACTTGATCCGCAATCTCCACGGGTGGCATCTCACCGACTTCAAGAACAATCGATGCTGAGTCGCACTTGTCGTGGTAACCCAATTCCTCGAATAAACCTTCACTACTTCCCATCGCGCGCGCCGGACCGGAGCCTAATGCTTTAAACGCGTCCTTTCCTGTTCCATGTTCTAAACTCCATCCGGCGTACTGGCCAGCCAAGCAAGCAATCACCGGATGGGAGGTGTACACATCGATACTCCACCGCCAATTTTTGAATGTATCGTTGGTTTTTATTTGTGCTTTTCCGAGACCACCAAGACATATTTCTATTACCCGACGCCCAGCCTCAATACTGCCGTCACAGTCGATACCGGTATCAATTACCGTGGCTCCGTTGGTTAATTTATCGATTCTAACCTGTAATGCGGACGCATCGTTAATCAGGTTCTGCACTAGCGGTTCAACGAGCTTATTAACGCTTGGAAAACGATTTGAATTTTGCATATTAGTCCCTAATATAAAATCTACAGAAAATCAAAGCTTTTTTGCAGGGCTTTCCGTATGGTGGGTAAAAATAGCTTGTGGGGTTAATATTTACTATTAGATTACGGGCCTCTCGCCGTCTTACTACCAAATATTATGGAACGTCATAAGAAAGTGCGCGAAAACAACGCATTGCCACAGTAGTTAGTCGAAAATAAACACAGCCCAAACCATGAGCGGGAGCATAGAGCTAACGTTCTCCGACTCAAAAAATATTCGAAATAGTTTGGTGTATTCTTACCAAGTCAGTACCCGGGATTTGGTCTATGCTTATTATCTAAGCCCTGTCGTACAGAATGTATTTATCCGCTTAACCTAATCTGCGTGACAAGAATAGTCAATCATTATGATGAAAACAATAGCAATATCACCCGTAAATGGCAACGATCTTCCGTTAAAATGGGCGAATAGCGCCGGTATCTTACCCGATGACATCGTACAAATTATCATCCAACCGTATCCCGCAACAGAGCCTCTGGCCACCGAAACACAATCTATCGATACGCATTCCCCATCCTGCAATCAGGAAAATTTAAGCTCAATCTCAAGTTATCTTTTGCGCTGTAAGCTTTTTCATTTTAGTCAACGTTAAAGAACTGCAGCCCTGCCAATTAGAGTCCCCGATGGGGGATCAGTGAAGCTCTAAAAATCTCGCCAATCCTCCGCGCAGTCTTGACCAGGACTTATTCGCCGTGTCGGGTAGTCCTGTAATTACAGCGCTTACATTCAACCTTTTCGACTGTATCGCCAGCACTAAATCCCAATGTTGCGCTGATAAGGCGAAAATCATGGAATCCCAACAAGCACAAAAGACCACCCAATATTTTCAACATTTTACTTTTATGTTCGGCCATTGAATACCACCCCCTAAGTCTTAGAAAAGAAATTTAGGCAATTGTTCACTAATTCGCCGCACTCGTTGATATTCCCAGGGACCGGCTGGGCAAATTTCGGTGAATTGTTGTTTGGGACGCCCAACAATTGAATTGGTAGTTGGCATAACACCATTAAATGTTTCTCACTAATCGCATACTCGCCCGACTTTCCCTAGTGTTTACCCGTTAGGGGCACAAACGCAACCGGCAAAATATCGCTCTGTTCGATCTCTCCATCAGTTCCTTTCGTCAAAACCCTAAGGGACTGAGCTCCATGCTTACCCACCGGAATGACCAAACGTCCACCGGGTTTTAATTGTTGCATAAGCTGCTCTGGGATATGTTCCGGAGCCGCAGTCACTAAAATAGCATCAAAGGGGGCGTATTCGGGCCAGCCATGATAGCCATCACCAATCCTTACCGTAACATTGTCATAGCCCAGCTCCTGTAAAAGCAAGCTTGCTTCCAGACCCAGAGCCTCTATGATCTCGATGCTGTAAACATGACTCGCCAGTTCAGACAATACGGCAGCCTGATAACCGGAACCTGTACCAACCTCTAAAACCACAGACTCAGAAGTCACCGCGGCCAGATCGGTCATCAGGGCGACAATATACGGCTGAGAAATAGTCTGATTATGACTTAGGGGTAATGGTGTATTCTCATAAGCGTATGCTCGGTTAACTGGCGGGACAAATTTATGCCGGGGAACTGCCATCATCGCCTCCTCTACCCGC